>NZ_JAMYKW010000069.1:0-24920 GCF_040317555.1 Mesorhizobium sp. M1406
CGACAGCCCTTGCCTGCAACTCACGCGCTCGCAAAATCCCCGCTTCAGACCTACGCCAAAAGACAGTGTGAGATATCCGGGCTAGCGGCGTTGCCGACGACGATCCGCGTCTTGCGTTCATTTATCAGGAGGCGGTGAGAGGTCTCACGCAACAGCAGACCCTTGTGGAGAACATGAGCACCCGCGCCGGCAGCCTTATCTTTGCCACCGCATTCTCCAACATTTGAGCCGGGGCACGCGGCGGCGCCACGGCCAGGTCCATTTCCAGGACTGACGAACCTCTTACTTCACCGTGATGGACATACCGCTGAGATCGGCGTTGACTTGCAGGCCTACCTGCTTGCCTGACAGTTCGAGTTGGGCGCCCTTGTCATTGGTCATGACGATCACCTGAGCCCCTTTGCCGAGCGTGCCGCCACCGCCCGCCGCACCGTAGACCCCCGTCACATCCCGGGCGCGCCTGATGTGGCGCACGGTCCCGTGGAAATAGGTCTTGGAGACCCCGAAGGCGAGGCCGCCCGAGACGCCGGCGACCGAGATGGGATAGCGACGACCATGGAAGGTCAGCGTGCCCTCGCCCCCGGATCCACCAACGAAAAAGGCCGCCTTGTAGATGGCAAAGCGAATCGTGCCGCTGTCGGCATGCGCGGCGCCGGCAACGCTGACTGCCCCTGCCGCGATGACGGCAACCGCGAGTGAACGAATTCTGGAAATCGTCATGATGAGAGCTCCTTGAGGTGGCCGCTTGCCCAAAGGCTGGGCTCGTCAGCGTGGTTCAAAGTTACAACTGAACAGTCTCACCCGTCATTGGTTCCAGGCACTCGCCCCGGTCGTGCATCATACCGATGTCCAACTAAGAAATGGACAGGATCTCAAGCTCGCGCTGCCCTAGCTGGACAAAGTCGCCAACGGTTTTGCCAGTCAGCACGATAGCAACCGGCGAACCATGCGATATCGAAGCTTGAGACGGGTTGGCCTCATCCTCGCCGACGATACGGAAGGTCTGAATGCGTCCATCATCACGCTTGAAAGTGACGCTGTGCCCGAAGGCGATCACATCATTGGACGTGGGCGCCGACATAAGCTGAGCCGTACGGACGCGCTCGGCATAATAGCGCATATCTCGAACCGGAACCGCCGACTGCCGTCGCCTCTCGTTGACATCCTCCAGCATGTTGGCGGCCTCGAGAGCCTGCTGAGCGCCAGCCAATTCATCCTGCAGCATCTTGAGGCCCGCCTCCGTGACGAGGTTGATCCGGTCGGAGACAGGGCGAGCCGGCAGGATGGTTTCCGATGCTGCCTCAGCACTTTCCTCCTTGGCAAATGCTACGCTCAATTGTCGAGACTCTCTGCTTGCGGCCCACGGCCGTTGTTCGAGAAACTGGCGGCGAATAACTGCTTCCTGCGGAGGGCCGACATTTCGTTGCCTCGACCAGTCCTGCCTAACCGAAAATCCGCTCGCCCTGCTCGTCGACCAGCTGAATGCCCTTCTTGATCGAGATGTCGACGGCGTCATCGAGCCCGGCGAAGCGGTCGGCGCGGATGAATTTGTGTTCCTTCACCACACCGTCGATCTCCTTGGAGACGACGCCGCAGGTCTGGTATTGGCCGTCCGCCTTGTAGGGCGTGGCGCTGATCAGAAAGCCCTTGTGCTCGACCTGCTTGGCTGGTGCCGCGTTTTTTGGCTCGGCCGCTTCATTGCCGCCACCACCGCCGAAAAGACGCTTCAGAAAAGACATCGGGGCTTCCTCCAACAGCATTCATCCCACACCATGTAGCGTGGCGCGGGATGAATTTCACTATCGGTCCTTGGCCCGGCGGGCAAGGGCTGCGTCCGGCCGTGCCGGAAGACCTTACTTGTGCGACAGCGCTTCCAGCGCCTCGGCGGCGGCTTCGAGGATGGCGATCGCCTCGGCCTGCTTGTCGGCCGGGGCATCGACGAAGTCGCCCAGAGCCGCGCGCAGCCGGTGGCGCACGGCACGGAACTCGTCGCGTGCTTCCGAACGGCCACCACGACCGCCACGACGACCGCCCTCTTCGCTCTCGTCGTTCCAGCCGAACCAGTCGCGCGCCTTGGCCATCTTGCGGCCGAAACGCTCGAGATGGTCGAGCACGCCGTCGATCATCTCGCGATTGTCGGCAAGATGCGCTTGGCCCGCCTCGGTGATCGAGAACACCTTCTTGTTGCCGTCGGCGGCGGAGGCGGCGTAGCCGGCCTCTTCCAGGAAGGTCAGGGTCGGGTAGACCACGCCCGGGCTCGGGCTGTAGATGCCGCTGGTGCGCTCTTCCAGTGCCTTGATGATGTCGTAGCCGTGGCGCGGTGCCTCGGCCAGCAGCGACAGCGTGATCAGCTTGAGGTCGCCGTCGGCCAGCATGCGCCCGGCGCGGAACATGTCGCCCGGGCCGCCGCGTCCACCGCCACGACCGCCGTGCCCGAACGGGCCGAAGCCGCCGCCTCCTCTGCCACCAAATTTGCCGGCCATGTGCATGAACATGCGCTCGCCGAAATGATTGTGCCCGAATTGCTTGTGCATTGATTGCTCCTTGAGTTCTATCTTACGATATATCTTAATTAGGCAAGCCAATCGCTGGAGTCAAGATATATCTTACGATGTATCTCGAAACGATGCCAAGAGGCTTGCTTTCACCGGAACGTGCCGCTAGAAGGCCCGCGAGCGCCTCGGCTGCTCCGTAAGCGTCTGACGTCAAGCAACGCATCCAACCCCGGCCTTTCCGGGCAATTCAGCCGGTCACCGGCGAATGGATGCCAATGCGACGGACCGGACAATTCAGGGAAACTCCCAAAATGACTGCAAGACATCAGCGCAGGAAGCTGCCTGCGCACTATGCCGCTGTTCTCAGCCCGCTGGTGCTGTCGCTGTTGATGACCTTCATCGTCTCGTTCATCTCGACGCTGAAAAGCCTCGGTTTCCATCCCGGCCTGGCTTCCATCTGGTTGACCGCCTGGGGCCTGTCCTGGCTGGTGGCGTTTCCGACGCTGCTGCTGGTGCTGCCGATGGTACGCCGCATTGTCGGCACGCTGTGCGAACCGGCCAGCCGATAGCTCGCACGAAAAAGGTCCGGAGATGTCCTCCGGACCTTCGCGCTCCTGGCCATCAATGACGAGCTGCTACCAGCGACCCTTGCGTCGGTTCCAGGCATAGAGCAGGTCGGCGAAACGATCATAGGCAAAGCGTGTCAGCGGCAAGACAACCGGATTGCCGAACAAAGTCGCCAGCCAGCCCTCGCCCGGCGTGACCTTCCACACGGCAATCGCCACGTCGGCGCCGACCAGCAGTTGGCCACCCGCGTCGGTGGCGTGCAGCCGGCGGCGGATATCCTCAAGGGACGCGCCAAATCCGGCAAGCGCTGCCGGTTCAAGGTTGATGTCGCGAAACTCGATCCGTCCGGCCTTGACCGCTTCGATCAACCGCCGCTTCTGCCTGCTGATGCCGGTATCGCAAACCGGGCAGCGCGTGTTGTACCAGACGGTGAGCATTTACCCGTGGCCATGCCTATGGTGCAGGTCGGGATAATGCGGATGCCGGTGGCGCATCGGCGCATGCCGGTGCCAGTGCGAATGCGGTTCGCTCACCGGCTCGTCATGATGGTGCTCGTGGTGCTCGTCATGCACATGGCTGTGCTCGTGTTCAAGTTCCTCGTGTTCGTGCTCGTGCTCATGGCGTTCCGACAGATGCAGCCAGAGGCCGATGCCCATCAGAAGCCCTGCGACCGCCAGCTTGAGCGTGACGGCGTCACCCAGGATGGCGATTGCCAGCAACGCGCCGATAAAAGGGGCGAGCGAGTAATAGGCTCCCGTCCGTGCGGTGCCCAGATGACGCAGTGCCACGATGAACATCACCAGGCTGACGCCGATGCCGAAGAAGCCGACGGCCGCGGTGGCCGCGACGATTGATGCTGGGGGAAACGAAGCCCCGCCGGCAAGCGCCAGCCCGACATTGATGACACCCGCCACCAGCCCTTTGAGCATGGCGATCACCACCGGGTCGGTGGCCGAGATCCTGCGCGTGAAATTGTTGTCGAGCCCCCAGGCCACACAAGCCCCCGCCACCAGCAGGGCGCCACGGTTGAAGGCGATGCCGTCACCTTGCCAGGACAGCAGAACGGCGCCGGCCAGAATGGCGAAGGCGCCAAAAAGCAGACGCCGGTCGACATTCTCGCGATAGACGAGCCAGGCGATCGTCATCGTCGCCAGCCCTTCCAGATTGAGCAGCAGCGCCGAACTGGACGCCGTGTTGAGGGTCAAACCGAACATCAGCAGCACCGGCGCGATGATGCCGCCCATGCCGATTGCCAACGTCAACCAGGGAATATCCCCAGCGGTCAGCTGCGCTTCCCCGGCTGCGGCCTGCCTGCCCCGAAGCAAACGATACAAGGCAAGGCCGAGACCGGCACCGAGATAGAGCAGTCCGGCCAGCATGAAGGGATTGACGCCGTCGAGCAGCAGCTTGCTGAGCGGCGGCGTCGCCCCGAACAAGGCGGCGGAGCCAAGCGCGAGCGGCACGCCGGGCCACAGATGCGAATGGGAATGCGGTTCGGACATGGCTACATCCTAACGCACGTTACCCAAAAGTGGCGACGCGCTTTACGCGCTGTTTCGTCACGGCTCTATCCGAGCGAGGTGATGATCTCGCGGTAGGCGAATTCTGGGAAGGCCTTCAACGTTCGCGTCCTGACGTTGCCGGCCGCCGCCAGCATCAGCGAGAAACGCGCCAGGACCGCGTCGTCGGGGGCTTCGACCAGCGCCACCATGTCGTACTCGCCCATGGTCAGGTAGAACGCCTTGAACGATCCGCCCATATCTCCCAGCTGCTTCCTGGCGGCGTCGAGCCGCTTCGGTGAATCGCGCACGTTTCTGGCGCCCTGCTCGGTCCAGTTCATCAGCACGATGTAGCTTGTCATGGCACACCTCCTCCGGGGCCACGGAGCACGGCGGCTTCGCCGGGGCGGGCATCCGGGTTGTCGCCCAGAAAATGCATCCGATACGAAATTATCCTCCCGAAGCGTCCTAGCCGCAAGAGCACGCCGCGAAACGAAAAAGGGCGCCAGTGGCGCCCTTGAACTCTTTGATGTCGGAAGGTCCTAGCTATCCAGGAAGCTCCTGAGCTTGCGGCTGCGGCTCGGGTGCTTCAGCTTGCGCAACGCCTTGGCCTCGATCTGGCGGATACGTTCGCGGGTGACCGAGAACTGCTGGCCGACTTCTTCAAGCGTATGGTCGGTGTTCATGCCGATGCCGAAGCGCATGCGCAGAACGCGCTCCTCGCGCGGCGTCAGCGAGGCCAGCACGCGCGTGGTGGTCTCGCGCAGATTGGCCTGGATCGCCGCGTCGATCGGCAGGATCGCCATCTTGTCCTCGATGAAATCGCCCAGATGCGAATCCTCCTCGTCGCCGACCGGCGTTTCGAGCGAGATCGGCTCCTTGGCGATCTTCAGCACCTTGCGCACTTTTTCGAGCGGCATGGCCAGCTTTTCGGCCAGTTCTTCCGGCGTCGGCTCGCGGCCGATCTCGTGCAGCATCTGGCGCGAGGTGCGCACGATCTTGTTGATCGTTTCGATCATGTGCACCGGAATGCGGATGGTGCGCGCCTGATCGGCGATCGAACGGGTGATCGCCTGCCGGATCCACCATGTCGCGTAGGTCGAGAACTTGTAACCGCGGCGGTATTCGAATTTGTCCACCGCCTTCATCAGGCCGATATTGCCTTCCTGGATCAGGTCGAGGAACTGCAGGCCGCGATTGGTGTATTTCTTGGCGATGGAGATGACGAGGCGCAGATTGGCCTCGACCATTTCCTTCTTGGCGATCGCCGCTTCGCGCTCGCCCTTCTGCACCTGGTTGACGATCTTGCGGAATTCCAGGATCGAGATCGCCGTTTCGGTGGCGAGGTTCTGGATCTCGGCGCGCAGGTCCTTGATCGCGTCCTTCTCGTTCTTGGTGAATTCCTTCCAGCCGCGCGAGGTCAGGTTGCCGATCGCGCGCGTCCAGTTCGGGTCGAGCTCGGAACCCTGATATTCCTTCAGGAACTCCTCGCGGCGCACGCCATAGCTTTCGGCGAGCCTGAGCAGCTTGCCCTCGTTCTGCACCAGGCGCTTGTTGATGTCGTAGAGCTGCTCGACCAGCGCCTCGATGCGCGCCGTGTTGAGCGACAGCGACTTCACCGCCTTGATCAGTTGGTCCTTCAGCTCCTTCAGCCGGCGGTCCTGACTGGGCGACAGCGTGCCAGCGGCGGCCAGTCGGTTCTCGACCTGCTGGTCCTGCAGCTTGCGCAGCTTCTTGTAGGTGTCGGCGATGACGTCGAGCGTCTCCATCACCTGCGGGCGGAGTTCCGCTTCCATGGCCGCCAGCGAAAGGCTCGCTTCGTCCTCGTCTTCCTCGTCGTCATCCACCAGCCCGCGCGTATCGGCGGCGACATTGGTGATGTCGTCTTCCTCGTCGCGCGAACGGCGCGGCTTATCCTCGACCTTGGCTTCCTCGATGCGCTCGACGACCGGCGCCTGCTTGGCTTCCGGTCCGGCATAGGTGGCTTCGAGGTCGATGATCTCGCGCAGCAGGATCTTGGATTCGTTGAGCTCGTCGCGCCAGATGATGATGGCCTGGAAAGTCAGCGGACTTTCGCACAGGCCCGCGATCATCGTCTCGCGGCCGGCCTCTATGCGCTTGGCGATGGCGATTTCGCCCTCGCGCGACAGCAACTCGACCGAGCCCATCTCGCGCAGATACATGCGCACCGGATCGTCGGTGCGGTCGGTCGGCTCTTTCTTCGTCGTGGTGGCGGCAACGGCGGTGCCGGTCTGCTCGGCCAGTTCGTTGGCGTCTTCCTCGGCATCGGCCGCGGTGTCGGCGGCTTCGGGCTCCTCGCCCTGCTCGTCGTCCTCGACCACGTTGATGCCCATGTCGGACAGCATCGCCATCGTGTCCTCGATCTGCTCGGAGGTGACTTCCTCAGAGGGCAGCACCGAATTCAGCTCGTCCATGGTGACATAGCCGCGCTTCTTGGCGGCCTTGATCATCTTCTTGACAGCATCATCGGAAAGGTCGAGCAGAGGGCCATCGGTGGCGCCTTCGCGTTCGGTTTCGACCTCTTCCTTTTCCTTTGTCGCCATAGTCTTTATCTTCTCCTAGCGGCCGAACATCAAAGCCGCGTAAGCTGTCGGACCAGTCAAATCGGATGCGCTCGCTTATGAACGCGCTTCACCGGGCCAGTAACTGCATCAACTCGTCGTTTGGTGCATGTCGTTGCCCCAAAACCGGTTTCCTTTTGGGCAACATGCATTAAGTCCAGATTAACCCTGGTATCTGTGGCAGGCAGGCTGCCTGTCCAGTGACCAGTACCCTCACATCGCTTATTTCCCGTCGACGCGGGTTCGGGTTAACGTTTCGAATCGTCCTGATTCCGTCATTCTGCCAGAAGGTCAAGCGCCTCTCGCATGATTCGCCTTAAAAAAGCGAATCAATTACCCGACTTAGCCCGCCGCACGCCATTTCGACGCGCAACAACGCCTTCACATTTCACTCG
Source organism: Mesorhizobium sp. M1406 (assembly GCF_040317555.1). Classification (NCBI taxonomy): domain Bacteria; kingdom Pseudomonadati; phylum Pseudomonadota; class Alphaproteobacteria; order Hyphomicrobiales; family Phyllobacteriaceae; genus Mesorhizobium; species Mesorhizobium sp. M1406. Next base: position 7,539 of record NZ_JAMYKW010000069.1, read on the forward strand.
CTTCAAACTAAGCCCGCCCGGCCCTGCCCGAGGACACGCCGAATCCTTCGATCAGCGCTTCCGTTGCCTGTACATCCTGAAATTGCGCCTGAATTTCGATCAGGTGCCGGTAGTTTTCGTCCGTGGGATCGGTGGCGAGCGCCGCTTCCGCCTGTTTCAGCTCCTTATGTAAGGTGCGCGCGCTGCGCTGCAAGTGCAGTGCCTGGCTGAAAGCGTCGCGGGCATCGTCAAGGGCAGCGGTCTCCAGCGCCGGCCATTGACGCATACGCCGGATCAAGCCGACGGCCCGCTCCCAGATCTCGGCGCAGCCGGCGCGTTCGATCGTGGCGATAACGGCATGACGGTCATTGGCCATGTCATGCGCCATCGCATCGAGGATCGCCGCATGCAGCCGTCGCAGATCGGAGTTGGCGAGATCGAGAAACTCGATATGCGCGAAATTCTCGTCGATCAACGCTGGATGGTTGATCAGCGCGACAATGATCGTCGCCTCGCGCACCGACATCCCCTCGCTGCCACGCTTGACCAAAGCTGACTGGCCGAGGCTTTCAGTGATCGCGATGCGGCCGCCACCACTCTTGGCGAACTGTCCGCCGGGTGCGGGCGTCTTGCCCTGGCCGCGCTCGCCTGGCCGGCCGCCATCTTGACGCCCTTGGCGCGCACTGCGCTGCGAGCCGAAGAAGCTCAGCACGCGTTCGCGCATCTCCTGCTGATAATGGTAGCGCAGGCTTTCATCGCGAATGCGGCTGGTCAGTTCGCGCAGCGTCTTTTCGAGCTCGGCCCGCCGCTCCGGCGTGTCGAAGACGCCGCCCGCCGTCTCACGCATCCACAGCAGATCGACCAGCGGCCGCGCGTCGGCCAGTACGCGACGGAAAGCATCCGGTCCTTCGGCCTTGACCAGATCGTCGGGATCCTTGCCTTCCGGCAGCAGCGCGAAGCGCGCCGAACGCCCGGCCTGCACCAACGGCAGCGCCATGTCGGCCGCGCGCCACGCCGCTTTGAGCCCGGCCTTGTCGCCGTCGAAACACAACATCGGCTCCGGCGCCATGCGCCAAAGCAATTCTAGCTGGTTTTCGGTGAGTGCGGTGCCGAGCGGCGCCACGACATTCTCGAAGCCGGCCTGCGCCAGCGCGATGACGTCCATATAGCCCTCGACGGCGATTACCGTGCCGCCCTTGGCCAGGACCCCCTTTCCCATTGCTTGGCGGGCGCGGGCGAAATTGTAGAGCACATTGCCCTTGTGGAAGAGCTCGGTATCGGGCGAGTTCATGTATTTGGCCAGCGCATCCGGCTGCAGCGCGCGCCCGCCGAAGGCGATGATCTTGCCGCGCGAATCCGGGATCGGGAACATGATGCGGTCGCGGAACCAGTCATAGGAGACCGGGATGTCGTCGCCGTGGCGCACCAGCCCGCAGGCCTCGATATCGGCCTTCGGCACCCCCTTGGCGGCGAGATGCTCCTTGAGCGCATTGCGGCTATCGGGCGCGAAGCCGAGCCGGAACGATTGCTGCGTCGCCGGTGTCAGTCCACGATCGCGCAGATAGGCGCGGGCTTTCGCGCCTTCCGGTCCCTGCAGCCGTTCCTGGAAGAAGGTGGTCGCCATCTCCATGACGTCGGTCAGGCTGGCGCGTTCCTTTTCGCGCCGCTCCTCCTGGGCATCGCGAACCGGCATCGGCACGCCGGCCATGTCGGCGATCTTTTCGACCGCTTCGGGAAAGCTCATCCCGTCGAGTTCGGTCAGGAACTTGAAATGATCGCCCGAGACCGAGCAGCCGAAACAATGGTAGCGGCCCTTCTTGTCCTCGCAGTGGAAGGACGGGCTCTTCTCGCCATGGAACGGGCAGCAGGCCCAATAGTCGCCGCGCGGCGCGTTGGTCTTCTTCCGGTCCCACGCAACGCGCTGGCCGATAACCGATGAAATCGGCACGCGGTCGCGTATCTCGTCGAGGAAAGCAGGCGGAAAGCGCATCGGGGAACTCGTTTCCCCACCATATAATCATGCCCGCGAAATCCGACGACCCCTAATGCGGGCCATACCCGGTTTCCACAGGGCAAAAGGCGGCCTTGCCTATAGCCTGTCGATCAATCGCCTTCGTCGACGAGACTTTCAACCGGCAGTTCGAGCGCGCGAGCCAGCCGCAGCCAAAGCGCGACATCCCCTCCACGCTTTCCGTTCTCGATTTCAGAAAGATAGTTCTGCGTCACTCCGACGGACGCGGAGAGCACAGCTTGGGTAAGCTTGCGATACCTGCGCCAGAAAGCAAGCGGAGAGACCGCTGCGACAAGAGCCCGTGCCTCGTCCGGAGTAAGTCCTGGAATCTGGCCTGCGCGAAAGCTGCCCAGCGCCTGTGCGTGGTCCAGCGATTCCCGCAACGCATCCAGTTCGCTGCGTGGTAAGATGGCCAGTTCCTCGCCACCTGGCGTCGTGACATAGGCAACGTTGTTCACCTTGGCATCCCTTCAATCATAAACCGACCCGCGCGGTCCGATCCTGGTGACGATGATCTCCTGATCCGTTTCCTCGAACATCACACGATAGTCACCCACCCTCAAACGCAGAGCGGTCGAGCCTTGCAACGCCTTGACCATGTTTGCAAGGCTGCTCGGGTCATTGGCATATGCTTCTATCTTCGACAGAATTCTCTCGGCATCCGCCCGATGCTTTCGCAGCGCCTTGGCAGCCAGAGGAAGGAGAATGACCCGCTTCACCTCGAAAATATCGCACATCGTGATATTTTCGGCAAGCTGTTTTCAAAACTTCTTAATGTTGGTGAGGAGTTGGTCGCGGACGGCAGAAAAGCGGCCATGGCGGGCCGCCTCCCTTCAAATGTCCGGCTAAGTGCCGGTTAATGAGCGGCAAGCGCGCCGAAGATGACGCCGGAGAGGATGCCGACCAGCACATAGTCGTTGCCGACGCGGATCCATTCCTGGCCACGGCCGGGACGATGCAGGCCATAGCGGCCATAATCGCGGATCGGTTGGTGACGCTTCCAGCTGGAATATTTCTGGCCATTGCGCCAATGGCTGCGCTTCACGACGACCGTCTTCTTGAAGACGCGCTTCTTCACATCGGTATGGTGGCCGGGCTTCTGCCAGTCGACCTGGCTATAGTTCGACTGTGGTGCGACCTGCGCAGTCAGCGGTGCGGCCTGGCTGGTGAACGACGTGGCGGCCAGCATCGAGAAAGCGAGGGCGGAAAGGACAATGCGTTTCATCAGAAGTCTCCTGGTTGTCGACATCAGGGGAATAGCGCGGCACTGATGAACCGAAACTGAACGCCGGCATTACAATTGTGTAATGAATTCCTTCATTTAATCGAGGGAGTTGAACATCCTCGCAAAGGTAGGAGACAAGCGCGGCAACCCGCGCGAATCCGCCGTGCCACGGTAGCCCGGCAATGCAACCTTTTGCGCCTCAATCCATTTTCCGACACTGCCTGTCGCGCGGCAACGGCCCTTTGAAATCGACAAGATTTTATTATCCGGCTAAAATATTCGAGTTATTATCGGCCACTGCCATGAACATGATTCGTAACCCCGCTTTTCATCCCGCTCGCCACGCTGGCCGCGTCGCGCGCCCTGTTCGCACGCGGGCGACAAGATGAGCGGCTCCGTCGTCCTTCTGCATCTGGCAGGCGCCGTGGCGCTGATGCTGTTTGCCACCCGCATGGTGAAGACCGGCGTCGAGCGTGCCTATGGCGACGTGCTGCGCCATCGTCTGCGCGCCACCATGCGCAATCCGATCATGGCGGTGCTGGCCGGCACCGGCCTCGCCATCGCGTTGCAGAGCTCCACCGCCGTCACGCTGCTGGTCGGCTCCTTCGCCGGCTCCGGCATCGTCTCGGGCGCCGCGGGCCAACTTGCCGTGCGTGGGGCCGAGATCGGCTCGGCGCTGGTGGTCAAGCTGCTGACCTTCGATCTCACCCTGCTGGTGCCGCTTTGCCTGATCACCGGCACGGTGATGTTCATGGCCACCGAGCGGCGCGACTGGCGCCAGTCCGGCCGCATCCTGGTCGGCATCGGCCTGTTGATCCTGTCGCTGGAAATGATCGGCCAGGCATCGGAACCGCTGCGCAACAGCCAGCTCCTGCCGGTCATCATCAACTACTTCTCCACCGATTCCATCACCGCCTATCTGCTGGCGGCGCTGATCACCTGGCTGTTCCAGTCGAGCATCGCGGCGGTTCTATTGATGGCGACGCTGGCCGGTCGTGGCCTGATCACGCCGGAACTCGGCGTCGTCCTCATCCTCGGCGTCAATCTCGGCTCCTCGATTATCGCGCCGATGCTGACACGCTCGTCGAGCCCCGAAGTGCGCGTCGTGCCGATCGGCAATCTCCTGATGCGCGGGCTTGGCTCTCTGGTCATGCTGATCCTGGTCATGATCTTCAGGCCGCACTTCGCCTTCCTCGGTTCGACGGCCGCGGACCAGATCGTCAACGCCCACATCCTGTTCAACGTGCTGATCCTGCTCGCCGGGCTGCCGCTGGCCGGGTTCGTCTACCGCGCCTCGGAGAAGATCGTGGCGCTCGGCACTAGGCCCGTGCCGGCCGCCTCGCTCGACGTCGTCGAGCTGTCCGCGCTCAACGAGAGCGCGCTGGACGTGCCAAGCCAGGCGCTGGCCAATGCCACGCGCGAGGTGGTGCGCGTCTGCGAGACGGTCGAGATCATGCTCAAGCGCATCATCGAGCTCTATGAAAGTGCCGACGCCGACAAGATCATGGCGCTGGCTGCACTCGACGACCGCGTCGACAGGAAGCATGCCGCGATCAAGCTCTATCTGGCCAAGCTGACCAGGAACCCGCTGACCGAGGACGAGGCGCTGCGCTGCCAGGAGTTGATCGGCGCCTGCGTCAAGCTCGAGCAGGTCGGCGACATCATCGTGCGCAACATGCTGGTGCATGTGAAGAAGAAGTTCGAGCGCGGACTGGAATTCACCGACGAGGGCTGGAGCGAGTTGTTCGCCTTCCACAGTTCGGTGCTCGCCAACGCGCGGCTTGCCTTCAACGTGCTGGTGTCGCGCGATCCCGAAACCGCCCGCCAGCTGGTGCTGGAAAAGGACCAGCTGCGCGACCGCGAGAAGGAAACCAGCGCCAGCCATTTCGAGCGCCTGCGCGATGGCACCGCCAAGAGCGTCGAGACCAGCTCGATCCATCTCGACACCATCCGCGACCTGAAGCAGATCAACTCGCTGCTGGCTTCGATGGCCTATCCGGTGCTCGAAGAGCGCGGCCTGCTCACCGGGTCGCGGCTGAAGGCAAGTTGATCACGACACCGTCTAGCACCGTTCTCGCTTCGGCGGCAAAATACCTTTGCTCTGTTTCCTCCAGTCGGGATAAGGGTTCATTAGCCCAGCCTTTCGGAGGAAATCGATGGACACCCATTCGCGCAGCTTCGCCAAGGCGCTCTCCTGGCGGGTGACCGGCACCATCGATACGATGATCATCTCGCTGGTCGTGACCGGAAGCATCAAGCTCGCCGCGGCAATCGGCTTGACCGAGGTCGTCACCAAATCGCTGCTCTACTATTTTCACGAGCGGACGTGGCTGAAAATTCCTTACGGGCGCAAAACCGTGGCATAGCGGCCCTCGGTGCACGACCGAGTTCGCGTCCCCTCGCCGGGCCGTCGCGCGGAAACTCGATCAAGAAAAGCTAAAGCGGCGCCAACAATTTCTGGATTGCCCGCGACGCTCATCCGTGGTTTGAGGCCTGCGTTCGAGGATCCAATTCCCGCTATGTCGCTTCCGCTCATCGCCTTGTTCATCGCCGCCTTTGCCTTCGGCACCACCGAATTCGTCATTGCCGGCGTGCTGCCGCAAGTGGCGCAAGGGCTTGGCGTTTCGGTTCCCTCGGCCGGCTATCTCGTCTCCGGCTATGCCTGCGGCATCGCCGCCGGCGGTCCGCTGCTGGCGCTAGCCACCAAGTCGCTGTCGCGCAAGAGCTTGCTGCTCAGCCTCGCCATCGCCTTCACCATCGGCCAGGCGGCCTGCGCGCTGGCGCCCGACTTCACCTCGATGCTTTTGTTGCGCATTGCCGTCGCGGTCGCGCATGGCGCCTATTTCGGCGTCGCCATGGTCGTCGCCGTCGGACTTGTGCGCGAGGACCAGCGCGGCATGGCGGTTGCCGTCATCCTGTCCGGCCTCACCGTCTCCAACGTCATAGGCGTGCCCGCCGGCACCGCGATCGGCAACATCTGGGGCTGGCGCGCCACCTTCTGGGTGATGTGCGCGCTCGGCGTGGCGGCAACGCTTGCCATGGCGGCGCTGTTGCCGCGCGCGACGGGATATCAGGTCAAGCCCGCCGGCCTCGCCCGCGAGGTTCGCGTGCTGGCCCGCCAGCAGGTCTGGACCTCGCTGATCCTGATGTTGATGCTGATGATCGGCCAGTTCGGCCTGTTCACCTACATCACGCCGACTTTGCTGGAGGTCACCGGGCTCGACGAGAAACTGGTGCCGTGGGTGCTGCTGCTCAACGGCGTCGGCGCAACGCTCGGTGTCTTTCTCGGCGGCAAGCTCTCCGACTGGAAGCTGATGCCGTCATTGATCACCATGCTGGCCCTGCAGGCGTTGACGCTAGCCATCATCCATGCCGTGAGCCCCTATCCCCTGCCGATGATTGTCGCCATCGTCATCTGGGGCGGTCTCAACTTCGCCATCGGCACACCGATCCAAACCCGGATCCTGGCCTGGACGGCAGACGCCTCGAACCTCGCTTCGTCGCTCATTCCGTCCGGCTTCAATGTCGGCATCGCGCTGGCCGCGTCGCTGGGCGCCGCCATGCTAAATGCCGGCTATGGCTACCGCAGCCTGCCGCTGCTTGGCGCCATCGCCATGCTGGTCGCCGTCGCGGTGGCGCTCGCCTCTTATGTCTGGGAAGGGCGCAGCAACGCCACGCCGCCACTGACGGCCCCAGCGGAGTAGAGTGGACGCCGGTTTTCCGCCACGCCCGCGACCTCGGTTTCGCTGTCGAGGACATCCGCTCGCTGATCGAATTGTGCGGCCACGCCGACCGGATCGCCGAGGAACAACTGATCTCGGTGCGGGAGAAGATCGCCCGGCTGAAGCGGCTGGAGGCCGAACTCGAACGCATCGCCACCTGCTGCAATGGCGAGAAGGTCGGCGACTGCTACGTCATCCGCGCGCTATCCGACCGCGCGCTGCGCGCTGACGAGCATGGATGAGAGGTTCGACGGGGCAGCTTGCGTGCCGGGCAGTTGCTATACCGCTCCCATGTCTACGTCTGCGCCGCCCCTCATCTGGCTGCCGCCATCTTCTCCCCGTAAACGGGGCGAAGGACGCCATCATCAATGGTTTCGCCAATCACCAGCGCTGCAGAAAAGGCGTCGAGGTCGCGGCAGCCCCCTTCACCCCGTCGCTATACGGGGAGAAGGTGCCGGCAGGCGGATGAGGGGCGGCGCAACGCTCGAAGAGAGGGCGCGAGCAGATTCAACCCCGCCCCACCTACAGCTCGATCCGAAACCGCAAACTCTCCGCCCCGCCATAGGCGGCGTCCTCGAAGAAGCGTTCGACGAGCTTGCCGCCATTGGCCAGGATCACCTTGTGCGATGCCGGATTGCCCGGTTTGGCGGTGATCTCGACATAGGGCAGCCCGACCGCCCTCGCCTCGTCCAGCATCAGCCGCAGCGCCTCGGTGGCGTAGCCGCGCCGCCGCTTCCACGGCACCACCGCATAGCCGATATGGCCAAGCACATGTGGTGGCAGCTCCGCCGTTCCTGGCTGCCAGCGGAAGCCGATCGAGCCCGACGCCTCGCCGTCCCATATCCAGCGGCGGAAGCCCGGCAGGCGCGGCACTTGCCTGCCATCCGGCAAGGTGATCGGGCCGCCCCTGGCTTGGGGATCGTCGAGGTCGGCGAGAAAGGCCACTGGATCTTTTTCGATTGCCGCAAGCTGCTCGCGCGTCGCTTCCATCAGCCGCACATTGTCCGGCGACCAGCCACGCTCGAGCGCCGCCTTATAGGACGGCAGATGTTCAAGCGCGGGTTTGACGATTTCGACCATGGTGCACCGGCGGAGACGCTACGGCGATAAGATAGCAGCATCGCCCGGCGAGGCACGGTCCACCAAGGGGCAGCCTCTTGCGACAGGGCCGCGTTCCCATCGCTGGAAACGCGGCCCTGATCCAAGTCCTTGGGAGGACTGGCGCTCCGGCATGACCGGATCGCCGCTAGCGATCTCAGGCGATGTCGAAGCGGTCGGCGTTCATCACCTTGGTCCATGCCGCCACGAAATCCCTGGCGAATTTCTGCCCGGCGTCCGCGGAGCCATAGACCTCGGCAAGTGCACGCAATTGTGCGTGCGAACCGAAGATCAGGTCTGCGCGCGTGCCGGTCCACTTGACCGCCTTGGTCTTACGATCGCGCGCTTCGTAGACTTCGTCGGAGCCGGCGACCGGATCCCAGACCGTGTTCATGCTGAGCAGGTTGACGAAGAAGTCGTTGGTCAGCGTCCCCGGCCGGTCGGTGAACACGCCGTGCTTCGACTTGGCCGTGTTGGCGCCAAGCACCCGCAAGCCGCCGACCAGCACCGTCATCTCCGGCGCCGTCAGCGACAGCAATTGCGCCCGATCGACCAGCATGGCTTCGGTCGACATCGGCTGTTTGCCCCTGGCATAGTTGCGGAAGCCATCGACTTTCGGTTCGAGCGGCGCGAAGGAATGTACATCCGTCTGTTCCTGAGAGGCGTCCATGCGGCCTGGCGTGAATGGCACCTTCACCTCATGGCCCCCGTCTTTCGCGGCTTTTTCGACCGCGGCGACGCCGCCGAGCACGATGAGGTCGGCAAGTGAGACCTTCTTGCCGCCGGTCTGTGCCGCGTTGAACTCGTTCTGGATGCCTTCAAGCCTGGCAGGCACCTTCGACAGTTCGGCCGGCTGGTTGACCTCCCAGTCCTTCTGCGGCGCGAGCCGGATGCGGGCACCGTTGGCGCCGCCGCGCTTGTCGGAATTGCGGAACGTCGAGGCCGACGCCCAAGCGGCCGAGACCAACTCGGAGACCGACAGGCCCGATGCCAGGATCTTCGACTTCAGGGATGCGATATCCTGCTCGCTGACCAATTCGTGGTCGACCGCCGGGATCGTATCCTGCCAGATCAGCACTTCCTTCGGCACGAGCGGGCCGAGATAGCGAGCGACCGGGCCCATGTCGCGGTGGGTCAGCTTGTACCAGGCACGGGCAAACGCGTCGGCGAACTGGTCGGGATGCTCGTGGAAACGCCGCGAGATCTTTTCGTAGGCCGGATCGACCCTCAGCGCGAGATCGGTGGTCAGCATGGAAGGCGCGCGGCGCTTTGACGGATCATGCGCATCCGGCACGGTGCCGGCACCGGCGCCGCCCTTCGGCGTCCATTGATGGGCGCCCGCCGGGCTCTTCGTCAGCTCCCATTCGTAGTTGAACAGATTGTCGAAGAAGTTGTTGCTCCACTTGGTCGGCGTCGTGGTCCAGGTCACCTCGAGGCCCGAGGTGATCGCGTCGCCTGCAATGCCGGTGGCATGCTTGCTCGACCAGCCCAGGCCCTGCGCCTCGATGCCGGCGCCTTCCGGCTCGGCTCCCACCAACGAGGCATCGCCGGCGCCGTGCGTCTTGCCGAAGGTGTGACCGCCGGCGATCAGCGCCACGGTCTCTTCGTCGTTCATCGCCATGCGGCCGAAGGTCTCGCGGATGTCTCGTGCGGAGGCCAGCGGATCCGGCTTGCCGTTCGGCCCTTCCGGATTGACGTAGATCAGACCCATCTGCACGGCGCCGAGATGGCCTTGGAGTTCACGATCGCCGGAGTAGCGCTCGTCGTCGAGCCACTTGGTTTCCGAACCCCAGTCCACGTCCTGCTCGGGCTCCCAGACGTCGGCACGGCCGCCGGCGAAGCCGAAGGTCTTGAAGCCCATCGATTCGAGCGCGACATTGCCGGCGAGGATCAACAGGTCGGCCCAGGAGATCTTCCTGCCGTATTTCTGCTTGACCGGCCACAGCAGCCGGCGCGCCTTGTCGAGATTGGCATTGTCCGGCCAACTGTTGAGCGGCGCGAAACGCTGCTGGCCGGCGCCGGCGCCGCCACGGCCGTCGCCGATGCGATAGGTGCCGGCACTGTGCCAGGCCATGCGGATGAACAGCGGTCCGTAGTGGCCGAAATCGGCGGGCCACCAATCCTGCGAATCCGTCATCACATGGTGCAGATCCTTGATCACCGCATCGAGATCGAGCGACTTGAATTCCTCGGCATAGTCGAACGCCTCGCCCATCGGGTCGGAGAGGTTCGATTGCTGATGCAGAACGCCGAGGTCAAGTTGGTTTGGCCACCAGTCACGGTTGCTCCTGCGGGAGGACCCATGCGCAACCGGGCATTTGCCCTTGCTGTTGTCGTCTGTGTTGGCGTCCATGTTTTTCTCCGATCGTGGCTGTGTTGTGCTGCTTCAACGGCTGCGTGAGCAAGGACACTGGATGTCCCTGGAGGTGGTCCGTTTCATGGCAGGCGCGATGACCTGTGCCCGATACGCGACCGAATATCTTGGAAGTCCCGTCACTGCGGGCGCCTGGACCAGGCGGTCCTGGCTGCTCCTCCTTACAGTTCCTATAGCAAAGCCGTGTGATTAATTTAAGTTGGATTTCCTGATTGCAGCGATAAGATCACACTATGACAAACCTGACGCTGAAGCAGCTGCGTTATTTCGAGGCGCTTGCCCGACACAACCATTTCGGCCGCGCGGCCGATGCATGCGCGATCTCCCAGCCCGCTATCTCGGTGCAGATCAAGGAATTGGAGGCGACGCTCGGCACCGAGCTGTTCGAAAGAGGTCCGCGGCAAGTCCGTCTGACCAATTTCGGCGAGGAGTTTGCCTTGCGCGTGCGCGACATCCTGCGTTCGGTGGACGAACTGACTGATCTCGCCCGCTCCTCGCGTGACCGGCTGGTCGGCCGGCTCCGCATCGGCGTCATCCCGACGGTCGCGCCATACCTTTTGCCGACCATCATCGGCAATCTCTCGCGCATGCATGACGGCCTCGATATCCATGTGCGCGAGACGCTGACGCAAAAGCTGATCCAGGAACTGGCGGACGGCCGGCTCGACGCGGCTATTGTCGCGCTGCCGGTGTCCGAACCATCGTTGACGGAGGTCGTGCTGTTTGCCGAGAACTTCGTGTTGGTCCGGCCCGGCGAGGACGAGGGAAAGCCGGTGCCCAATCGCGAAATGCTGCGCGAGATGCGGCTGCTTCTCCTGGAAGAAGGCCATTGCTTTCGCGACCAGGCGCTGTCGTTCTGCAGCATGCATTCGGCGCGGCCACGCGAGTTGCTGGACGGTAGCTCGCTGTCGACCTTGGTGCAGATGGTCGGCGCCGGCATCGGCGTCACCTTGATTCCGGAAATGGCCGTGGCGGTGGAGACGCGCTCGGCACCGGTTTCCATCGCGCGCTTCAGAAATCCCCAGCCCTCGCGCACGATCGGCATGGTCTGGCGCAACACCAGTCCCATCGCCAAACAGCTGCTGCGGATTTCCGAAGTCGTTCGTCAGTCAGCCGAGGCGCTGCGCGCGCAACACAATCCACCATCGGTTGCACACCTCCTGAACCTGGCGGCAGCCGCCCAATGAAGGCTGCTTGACAGATCCGTCCTGGTGGGTGCGCTAAACAAGATGTGTTTCGCAGATTGATGCGGGACCATTTATGATTGATTCTCGGCGGCAACACCGCAAGGAATTGCAAAGCGCTTCGACAGGAGAATTGATCCGGTGCGGTTGAGATCTGTCTCTCTGGGTGTCGTCGCCTGCCTTCTTGTCATGGTCATCGCCGTGGCGGTGTCGGCCCGATCCTTTGCCGCACCATCTGATGTTCCGGCCTGGCTACAGCCCCATGTCGGCGACAGCGACGGGCAGATCTCACAAGTGGTGCTGGAACGGGCACGCGCGCTCTACCTCAAGAAGGTGGCGCAAGGTGCGGTCAAAAACCCCTGCTACTTCGCCATGGATGCGACGCGCCCCAGCGATCTGGGCAATGCCAAGCCCGGACACCGCTATTATGTCGTTTGCGAAGCCAGCCAGTCGTTTCGCGCGATTTCGTCGGGCCACGGCAGCGGCCGGAATTTGAAAGGCGTCGTCGATTTCGCCAACGGCAGGCGCTGCGCGAAGAACTTCGGCAATGCGATGGATTCATCGTTGACCGCCGGCGGCGCCTATATGACCCGCGAGGCGAAAACCTCGTTCAAGGGATACTACCGCATCGGCGCGAAACAGGATGCGGTTTTCCAGCGCACCTTCATACAGTTCGACGGTGAAGGCGAAGCCGCGAACGCCAGGCAACGGGTGATCGGCGGCCACGCTGCCCAGGTGCTGCACGGCATGTGCCTGCGCAAAAATCCCAACAGCTCGCACGCCGACCATGATGGCTACGTGCCGTTCGGCAAGCTGGTGGACTACGCAAGCGGCCGCAGCAATGGCTGCACCAGCTGGTCGCCGGCGGATGCCAAGCAGATCATCCCAATGGTCAAGGACAACCCGACGACGCTCTACATCTACCCTGAATCACGCGACATCGCCGCGGTAGCGTCCAGCCGTTCGCGGTCGGGCGCTTACTGGAACGCATCCTGCCTGAAGGAAATCGGCACTCCGAAATTCTGGCCGAGAAAGACCCTCGAGCCGATCATCGCTCAGTACAGCAAGGATCACCCGGCACCGGCGCCGCAGCCGGTGCCGATTTGCAAAGGGCCATGAAGTTCGCTCTCTGCGGACTTCACTCAACCACGCCGAGGCTCAGCGTAGAAAACCGAGCACGGCCTGCATGAACTCGGCTGGATACTCCAGCCAGCAAGCGACCTCCACGGCGCTTGCCTGATGCTGCGGCTGCCTCGGTCGGGAATGGATCAGCCGCGATGTCGGCAGCCGGTGCTTGTGCTGCGCCTTCATAATGCTCTTCAGGATTCGGCGATTTCGCCGCGCATGGCGCATTCTCCTTCGACGGCCGCCGACGGCGGTTCGCCCATGAAAAGAGTACCAAAGATGCCGGCAGGCTATTTGCTCGCGAAGACCGAAACCATGGAACGTTTTCCAAGGGCGCTCATTCAAGCATCAGGTGGCGCGGGGCCGCGGAACGAGAGGAGGTTACGATGAGAATTGCCGATTGTATGACGAAAGACGTCCAGATCGCCAATCCGGAGCAAACCATACGCGAAGCCGCCCGAACCATGGGCCGTCTCGACGCCGGCGTCATGCCGGTGGGTGAGAACGACCGGCTTGTCGGCATGATAACGGACCGGGATATCGCGATCCGGGGCATCGCCCAGGGCAAAGGACCCGACGCCAAAATTCGCGAGGTAATGAGCCCTGACGTCGAATATTGTTTCGACGACGAAGACGCAGACGACGTCCTTCACAAAATGGGTGAGCTTCAAGTGAGGCGCCTGCCGGTGTTGAACCGCGACAAGCGACTGATCGGCATTGTTTCGCTTGGCGACCTCGCCATGAATGGCGAATCGGCAAGGGCGGGTGAGGCATTGAGCGGCATCTCGCAGCAAGGCGGACAGCATTCGCAGATGCATTGAGGTCGGCTTAACAAGGCCGGCGTCGGGCTGCGCGCTGCCGACCAGATTGCGATAATCGACCCAGACAGAGGCGGATGTCGCTTGGTATGCCGCAACCGCATGGTCTATCCGTTCGGGCTTGGTGCCAATGTTGCGTGACGTCGACTATGTGCTGCGAAAACTCGATTGGATGCGCGCCGAAGGCATCTGGCCTAACGGCTTGCGTTACCTTTGGACCGACGCGTTCGGGGTCGTGCTCTACGTCTCACTCTACACGGAAACTGGCGAGGCCCGCTGGCTGGACGAGGCTGAGCGGCTTGTGGCCGATGTAGAGCGTGTGCTCGGCCGTCGGCGCGGACTGAGGATCGGGGAAGCGGCTGATCGTGACGGTCAGTATTTCCACTACCTGGCGATGTGGCTGTTTGCCTTGGCGCGTCTCGGCGATCTGAGGCCGCGATACCGCGCGCGCGGTATCGCGCTGGCGCGTGACATTCACCCGGCTTTTGTGATCCCGGGCCGCGGTGTGATCTGGAAGATGCAGGAGGACTTGAGCAATCCTTATCCCGGCTATGGCCTCGGCAGCATGGACGCCTATGATGGCTATGTCTCCTACCGGATGCTCGATGAAGACGGGCTGGCGCCCGAAATCGCGCAGATGCGTGACCTGATCGAGCGCGATTGGCAAGCGCTCGATATCGAACAGGATCTCGGTCTCGGCATGATGCTGTGGCTCGCCCACTTCTTCCCCGCGGAGCCATGGGCCCAGACCCAGACAAGGCGATCGCTCAGAACCCTGGAAGCAATGTGGGTCGACCCGCCGGGTTATTTCAGCCGCGCGCCGTGGCTGCGCGATACGAAGTTCGCTTTCACCAATTTCGGCGTGTCACTGGGGCTGCAGGCCAGCGACGTCTGGCCCGAGCGTGTCGACACGTTGAACGCCTACTTCGAGGACTGGCGCTCCGGTGACCAATATGATCGAGAGGCGATCACATGGGTGATGGCCTGCGCCTCGCACCTTCCCGCTGCGTTTATAACCCGCGGACGGATCAAGAGTGGCTGAATGCTTCCAGCCGGGGAAAATGGCTCGGCGCCACGCACAGCCGATGGTGCTCCAGATTTGTTGATTGGAACCAATGGCCTGCAACGCAGTTAGAGAGCCAGCAAGTCCGGTTTTAGCCCTGCCGCCATGTGGATCGGCGGTTTCAAGGCCAGCCGACTGAGCTTCGGAAGCGTGGAAAGCACGCTTGATGGAGAAAAATCATGGACCAGTGGTCAAACGCCAAGCTTTGTGACGTGGCAAATCTGATCCTTGGAGCAATTCTCTTCTTCTCTCCCTGGATATTCGCCTTCGCGGCGGGGACACAGTCCCAGAACGCCATGGGCAGCGGCATCGTGATTTTCTTGCTTTCGGTTGCCGCCCTCTCCGCCTTTGCTGTTTGGGAGGAGTGGTTGAACCTCGTTGTGGGTCTTTGGGTACTCGTGTCTCCCTGGGTGCTTGGATTCCAGGCAACCACGGCAATGGGCGTGCATGTTGTAATCGGCGTCCTGGTCGCGGTCCTTGCTGCGATCGAGCTGTGGATGATGTATCAGAACCCTCCAACGCAATCCGCAGCCTAGCAGGACTGGCGTCCTTGCGGCGCCGATTGTGATCTGGCGGGTGGCCCGCGCGAGCAAATGAACATGCGGGCGCCACAGCAATCGGGGCCGCACAGCCGCTAACGTCGACCCGCAGACAGCGTCGCCGACAGCCGAACCAAGAAGAGGTATCGACATGAAAGCAGTCCGCATCCATGCGTTTGGCGGACCCGAGGTTCTTTCGATCGATCAAGTCCCCTTGCCTCAGCCATTTGACGACGAGGTTCTGCTCAGGGTTCGCGCGGCGAGCGTCAATCCGATCGACTACAAGACCCGCGAAGGTTCGACGAGCCAGCCCCTGCCGGTCACGCTCGGTCGTGACGTGTCCGGCACGGTGGAAACATGCGGCACGCGAGCGCATACGTTGAAGAAGGGCGACCCGCTATTTGCCATGCTTGGGCATGACCGCGGCGGCAATGCCGAATATGTCGTGGTCAAGGCGACGGAGGCGGCTGCGAAGCCGGACCGTCTAAGCCATGTGGAAGCCGCTGCCGTTCCACTCGCAGGCATTACTGCGTGGCAGGGCCTGTTTGAGCATGGCGGCCTCAAATCCGGGCAAAGGGTTCTCATCCATGGCGGCGCCGGCGGCGTCGGTCATCTGGCGATCCAGTTGGCCAAGGCCGCGGGCGCGTTCGTCGCGACAACCGTTTCCGCCGAGGACATCGTTTTTGTCCGCGAGATCGGCGCGGATCAGACGATCGACTACAAGGACCAGCGTTTCGAAGAGGTCGTCGACAAGGTCGATCTGGTGTTCGACCTTGTCGCGGGCGACACGCAGGACCGCTCCTGGGATGTGCTCAAGCCAGGCGGGACGCTCGTTTCCACGCTTTCCCAACCTTCGCAGGAAAAGGCAAACGTGCGTCGGGCGCGTGGCGTCTCCTATCTGGCCGAGCCGAATGCGGCACATCTCGCGAAGATCGGCCATCTCATCGACGCCGGCAAGGTCATCCCCTTCGTGCAAGCTACCTATCCTCTTGGAGAGGTCGCCAGGGCGGAGGAACGGCTGGAAAACGAGCATGTGCGCGGCAAGATCGTGCTTGAGGTCTCGGCCTAGCGACCTGGTGGCAGCGATCGCGGATCTCTCCGACGGGACAGTGGTCCTGCCATCGCTCTCGATCGGTTTATCTGATGCGCGCCTCGCCTGCGCGGTCGCCGCCATTCCGCGCATTTGGAAACAGCAGCCTCAGTTTGTGTTCCGCGCTTGCCCAGCCGCTCGACCATTGGGCGCCAGTTGAGGAACGTCGGGCGGGTTCCGGCGCAATCGAGAGCGTTCCCGGATTCCGCCGACAAGCAGATCTCGAGCCGCCGGAGAGATTTTCTCGACGGATAGCGAAACGATTGCCCCCGAGCATCGTTTCGAAACCAGGCACGAATAAATGAGGAGGCGATAATGAGCGCTACCGGTTTGGACGTTTTCGACAGGACGCTGCAGACAACGAACATCTGGCTCGATGAGATCATGGCCGATCATGGCCCGGATCGGCGGATTGCATGGCACATATTGGGCGCGGTCTTGCGGGCCGTAAGGGACAGGCTGCAGATCGGACTTGCGGCGAAGCTTGGGGCGGAATTGCCGCTGCTGGTGCGCGGCGCTTACTACGATCACTACCGGCCCGCAGCTGAGCCAGACAAAACGCGCTCGCTGGAAGACTTCTCGCAGCACATCGACGAGGAATTAAAATCAATCCGCCCCGTCGATCCCGAGGATGCAGCCCGCACGGTCTTCCGCGTTCTTACACGGCATATTGATCTTGGCCAATCGGCCAAGGTTCGCGATGCGCTGCCGAGGGAAATCCAGGCGCTCTGGCCCGAAAGCGTCGGCGTCAAGTAGCGACGGCAACGATTCTGGCGATTCCCAGCCGTGCCAAGGTGGTGCCCTGTCGGGCGTCAATCCCGCAACCGGTTGGCGACGTGATCCTGGCGCAGCTCGGTCGCGACCTGTCTGGAATCCAAGCCGCGTTCTCGGGAATGCTGTGCCTTGTCGCGATTGGATAGAACCTTGTTTTCTTCGAGCTTATCCTTTGGCGTCACGGTCATGGCGCCTGCGCCAGAACCCTTTCCCTGCGAACCTGCTCCGATGTGTTTCTTGCTGCCGCGTGCCATGGGCTGCCTCCAATCTATGCCAAAACGTCTCACGATGGTGCCTAGCCCGGATATCTCACACTGTCTTTTGGCGTAGGTCTGAAGCGGGGATTTTGCGAGCGCGTGAGTTGCAGGCAAGGGCTGTCG
>NZ_JAMYKW010000070.1:0-24451 GCF_040317555.1 Mesorhizobium sp. M1406
AGGTCAGTCGAGAGCAGATGGCGGAGAACCGTCGCCGGATTCTGGATGCGGCCAGCCGGCTGTTTCGCGACAAGGGTTTCGACGCAGTCAGCGTGGCGGAAGTGATGAAGGCCGCCGGGCTCACCCATGGCGGCTTTTATGGCCATTTCAGTTCGAAGGACGACCTGACCGCGCAGACCCTTGCCCATGTCCTTGCCGCGGACTCAGTCGGAGGGGGCGATCTTCGCGCTTATGTGGGGTCCTATCTTTCGCCCCGTCATCGCGACAACGCCGCCGGCGGCTGTCCGACGGCGGGTCTTGCCGCGTCTATCCGCCATCAGACCCCGGCTGCACGCTCGGCCATGACAGAGGGCCTTCGATCGCAGATCGACCGTATCGGCAAGGCGCTCCCGGAGTTGGATCCGGCAGACGGACGCCGCGCGGCGATCGGGAGTTTTGCAGCAATGGTGGGGGCAGTGATCCTCGCCCGGGCGATCGACGACCCAGCGTTTTCCGATGAAGTGCTGGAACAGACGCGTGCCTGGGTCGATGCCGGGATCAGCCAAGTGTCAGCCAGCTAGGCGGTCTGCGGCAGGAGTGGTCTCGTCGAGAGCAATGCGGCTATCGTTCGGCCGACATTAGGCGCAAAGTCGCCATTCGGCCGTGAACTCGCCTATGGCCGCATCAAACGCGACCGTTCCCATAGGTCGCCTTTTGTTCGCTTAAGCCGGTTCGGCAAGCAGAATGGGCGCCAGGTCTTACCGGCACGCCACCATCCTCACCCGACCTGCTTTCCCCGCCTCGCCTTGACGGCAGCACTAAGCCGCGCCTCCAGCACCTTCTCCACCTGCCGTTTCAACTCGTCCTTGATATCCACCGTCTCGTTCATCAGGGCATCGATCTTCAGGAAATCGAGCACGCGGTATTTCGACACCGCCGGGCGGACCAGGATGTCGGGGCGGCATTGCTTCAGCTTGTTGGCGATGATCGACTGCATCATCAGCTGTGTGGCGCCGAAAATCAGGTCGACGGAGGTCGGCTGCTTGCGGTCGGCCTCCTCAGGCGCGCCGACCACGTCGACGCCGATGATGATGTCGGCGTCGTTCTCGATCAGGTCGAAGGGCACAGGGTTGTAGATGCCGCCGTCGATCAGCAGCCTGCCGTCGCGCATCACCGGGCGGAACACGGCGGGTATGGCCGCCGAGGCCGCCAATGCGGAGTGCAGGTCGCCATCCTCGAAGACGGCAAGCTTGTGACCGAAATAGTCCGTCGCGGTTACCTTCAGCGGGATTTTCAACTCGGCGAAGGTTTCCGGGATGGCTTCGGGCAGAAAGGCCTTCAGGATGCGCTCGACGTTGAACTGGCTGACGCGGATGCCGTTCTGCATAGCTTCGGCGATGGTACCCGGCCGCGCGCGCCACATGCGGCTCGCCACTTCGGCGCGGCGGCCGAGGATCGAGCGGGCATAGTGGTGGATGTCCTTGCCGGTCATGCCTGATGCCATGCCGGCGCCCATGATGGCGCCGATCGACGAGCCGGCAATGGCCACCGGCTTGATGCCCAGTTCGTCCAGCGCCTCGATCACATGGATATGCGCCAGCCCGCGCGCGCCGCCGCCGCCGAAGGCGATGCCGAAGCTAGGCGCCATTTTGCGTGACTCCTGTCCCGTTTCCGGCTGGTGTCGGAGACCGCCAATTGGCAAGGTCGGCGCCGCCCCTCACCTGCCTGCCGGCATCCTCTCCACGTATAGTGACGGGCAGAGGGACGCTGTCACCGCCGATTTCGCCAATCGCCAGCGTTGCAGAATAGGCGTCGAGGTTGCGGCCAGCCGGGGCAGCGCCAGCGCTCGGAAAAGTGAAATGCGTGCCGGCTGTCATCCCTTGCCGGCTCCGGCCAGTTTCGGCCCGATGACCATGATGGTCGGCTCGGTGGTCAGCAGCTTCTTCGCCGCCGCCTTGACCTGGTCGAGCGTCACCGCGTCGATGTAGCCGGCGCGGCGCTGCATGTAGTCGATGCCGAGATCGTCGAGCTGCAGTTCGACCAATGTCGAGGCGATGGCGCTCGACGAGTCCAGATTGTTGATGGCGTAGGCGCCGATCATGTATTTCTTGGTCGCCGCCAGCTCCGCCTCGGTCGGGCCTTCATCGGCCAGCTGCTTGACGACGTCGCGGACGATCCCCAGCGTCTCGGCCGCGCGGTCCGACCGGGTGCCGGTGCTGATGACCAGTGCGTTGGCGTGGTCCTGGTTGATCAGCGAGGAGTTGACGCTGTAGGCCAGTCCGCGCTTTTCGCGCACCTCCTGGAACAGGCGCGAGGTGAAGGTGCCGCCGCCGAGGATCTCGTTCATCAGCACGGCCGGAAAGAAATCCGGCGCCCTGCGCTTTACGCCGGGATAGGCGAGCTGCAGGGAGGTCTGCGGCAGGTCGTAGTCGACCTCGACATGCTGCGCCAGCTTGGGGTCGATATCGGCCACCGGCCTCAGCGCCTGGTCTTGCGGCAGGTTACCGAACACCATGTCGAGCTTCTTCTTCAGCGTCTCGGGGTCGATGGCGCCGACCACGGCGACATGCAGCCCGCCGCGCGCGAACACCGCGCGGTGCAAGGCTTTCAGATCATCCGGCGTGATGGTGGCGATGCTTTCCTTGGTGCCCTGGTCGGAGCGGGAATAAGGATGGTCGCCATAGAGTGCCCGCGCCCATTTGTTCTGCGCGACCGTGTCGGGGTCGTTCTCGCCGGCGATGATGCCGGACAGTATCTGGGAGCGGATGCGGTCGATCGGCAGTTGGTCAAAGCGCGGCTCGTTGACCGCCAGCCGCAGCAGGTCGAACGCCTCGTCGCGCTGATCGGCCAGCATGCGCATCGTGCCATAGATGCCGTCGCGGCTCTCTTCGAAACTCATCTCGGCACCGTCATCGTCGAGCTTGATCTGGAAGTCTTCCGAGTCCAGCGGCCCGGCGCCTTCGTCGAACAGGCCGGTCATCAGGTTGGCCAGCCCCTCCTTGCCCGGCGGATCCTGCGTCGAGCCGCCGCCGAAGACGAATCGGATGGCGACGATCGGCACGGAATAATCCTCGACCAGCCAGGCGGTGATGCCCTTTGGCGAGGTGACGGACTGGATGTCCATCGCGCGCGCGGTGAGTGCCGGCAGGATCAGGAAGAGGATGGAGAGGAAGAGGGTTGCGAGGGCGGCGAGCGCTTTTCCTTCTCCCCTTGTGGGAGAAGGTGGATCGGCGCGCAGCGCCGAGACGGTTGAGGGGTGCGTGACGGATCGCAGCCGGTGCCAAGCTGGAACACCCCTCATCCGACCTCGCTGCGCTCGGCCACCGCCCTGGGGCGAGCCGCGGGTCTCGCCCCGTCCTTCGGACCCCACAAGGGGAGAAGGCAAGGGCGCGCCGGTATGCATCGGGCTCAATCTCGACATCAAATCAATTCCCCGCCTGTTGCTGCGGCAAGAGATAGCCGGTCGTCGACCGGGCGAGCACCAGATAGCGCGCGGCGACGGCCTTGACCTCTTCGGCGGTGACCTTGCGGATGCGGTCCGGCCATTGCTGGACGTCCTGCACATTGCCGCCGGTGGCCAGTGTCGAGCCATAGATGTTGGCCATGGAATCCTGCTTGTCGCGGGCAAAGATCATCGACCTGACATAGCGGTCCTTGGCCTTTTCCAGCTCCGATGGCGTGACACCATCCCCGACGATGCGCGCGACCTCGGCATCGACCGCCGCCTCGACGTCGGCGATCTTGGCATCGCCGCGCGGCGCGCCGTACACGGTGAAATTGGTATCGTCGAGCATGGTGCCCTGGAAATAGGCGCCGGCGTTGGAGGCAATGCCTTGCTGGACGACGAGCGCCTGGTAGAGCCGGCTGCGATTGCCGCCGCCGAGGATTTCCGCCAGCAGGTCGAGCGCTTCCGCCTCGCCCGGCTTGCCCGAATGATAGGATGGCACCACCCATTGCGTCGAAAAACTCGGTACGCTGACGCGGGCATCGGCGAGCGTCACCGTGCGCCTGGTGTTCTGCTCCGGTTCGACCGGGCGGATGCGCGGCGGCAGATCGGGGCCGCGCGCCACCTTGCCATAGGTCTTCTCGGCCAGCGCCCGCACCGTGTCGGGCTCGACATCGCCGGCGACGATCAGCACGGCGTTGTTGGGCCGGTAATATTTGTCATAGAAGGCGGTGGCGTCGGTGCGGTTCAGCTGCTGCATCTCTTGCATCCAGCCGATGACGGGAATGCGATAGGGCTGATTCTGCCACAGCGTGGCGTCGACCTCCTCGTCCAGCACGGCTTGCGGATTGTTGTCGATACGCGAGCGGCGCTCCTCGAGGATGACATCGCGCTCGGTCTTGATGACGTCGTCGGTGAGGATGAGGTTGCGCATGCGGTCGGCCTCGAAGCTCATCATCAGCTCGAGGGCCGACGGCGCAACCGTCTCGTGGAAAGCGGTGTAGTCGTAAGAGGTGAAGGCGTTGTTGGAGCCGCCGATGTCGGAGATGGCGCGATCGAACTCGCCGGCCGCATGATGGGTCGTCGCCTTGAACATCAGATGCTCGAAGAAATGGGCAATGCCGGATTTGCCCGGCGGCTCGTCGGCGCTGCCGATCTTGTACCACACCATGTGGGTGACGATCGGCGCGCGATGGTCGGGAATGACGACCACCTCCATACCGTTGTCGAGCAGGAAATCCGTGATCTTGAACGCGTCCGGCGCACTGTCCGCGAGCGCCGGGCCGGTGATCGTGAAAGCCAGCGACGTCGCCAGCAGCGTTGCGCGCAGCCATTCAGCTTTAGATGTCATCAATGGCTCCGGTTTCTCGGCAGGACGATAGGCAGGGTCTGGACGACAAGCAAAGTGAATTGTTGGTCATGTTGCCGGCAAAGGCGGCGGCAAAGAGGCCGGGAGCAAAACGTATCAGGCCGCCTCGATGAAGCGGATCACCGTCTCGCCGTAACTGCGCTCGTCCAGCACGGAAAAGCCGGGGCCTGGCTCGAAGGGCGCCACCGCGGCCTCCTCGACCACGCACAGCGCGCCGGGGCGAAGCCAGCCACCGGCCTTGGCCGACCGCAGGGCGCGTTCGCCAAGGCCCTTGCCGTAGGGCGGGTCGACGAAGACTAGGCCGAACGGCGCAAGGGTGCCGGCCTCGCCAAGGCCGGTGGCATCTCGGCGGAAGATCTTGGTGCGGCCGGTCAGGCCGAAGGCTTCGACATTGTCGCGGATCAGGCCACGGCCTTCGGCCGATTCCTCGATGAAGACGCCGTAGGACGCACCGCGCGACAGTGCTTCGAGCCCGAGAGCGCCGGTGCCTGCGAACAGGTCGAGCACGCGCGCGCCGTCCAACTGCTCCGCGAAGCGATGCGCCAGCACGTTGAAGACGGCCTCGCGGGTGCGATCGGTCGTCGGACGGATGGCGCTCGAGCGGGGCGCCGCCAAGGGACGCCCGCGAAACTCACCGCCGACGATTCTCATCTCGCTTTCGGCCTCATCTCGTTCTGGGACCTTTGGGACCACCGCGCGGCCGCTCGCCACCACCGGCACCGCCCGGACGCTCGCCTCTCGGCTTGCCGAACGGTTTTGCACCGGCGGGTTTGCCATAAGACGGCTTGAATGACGCCTTGCGCGCCTTGGCGTCAGCCGCCTTGGCGGCGTCGGCCTCAGCCCTGCCCTTGCCGATCGGCCGCGCGCCCGGCGCCATCCAGACATTGGCCTTGCGCTGGCCGGGCGGCTCGATCGGCCGCTGCTCGCGCTCGGACTTCTTGCCGCCACCGGGCTTGCCGCCAAAAGCACCACGAGGCTTGTCGCCAAAATTGCCGCGTGGCTTGTCGCCAAAGCTGCGTGCGGGCCGCGGGCCGCGTTCGCCGAAACTCTTTTCCGGTCCGGAGCTTCTGTCGGGACTGGTCGACAGTTTGCCCAGCGCCTCGTCGCGGCTGCCTTCGCGGCGTTTGCGGTTCTTGATCAACCCGCCCTCGCCGATCGGACGGCGCTCGCCGTCGCGGGTGAATTTCGGCCGTTCGGGCTCCGGGTCGCGAACTTCAGTACGCCGCACCGGCTTGTTGGAAAACGGCTTGGTGACCTCGGCGTCGAAATTGGCACCGGATTCCTCGACCAGGCGTTCGCCAAGCTGGTCGCGCAACACCCGGCCCTTGATCTCCAGCACATGGCCCTCGGCGAGGTCATCGAGCTGGAACGGCCCGTAGGAGATGCGGATCAGCCGCGTCACATCGAGGCCAAGTGAACCCAGGATGTTCCTGACTTCGCGGTTCTTGCCCTCGCGCAGGCCGATAGTCAGCCAGGCATTGGTGCCCTGCTCGCGGTCGAGCGTCGCTTCGATGGCACCGTAGAAGACGCCGTCGACGGCAATGCCTTCACGCAGGCCGGCAAGCGCGCTCTCCTCGACCTTGCCGTGGACGCGCACGCGGTAGCGGCGCAGCCAGCCGGTGGCCGGCAGTTCGAGCACGCGCGACAGGCCGCCATCATTGGTGAGCAGCAGCAGGCCTTCGGTGTTGATGTCGAGCCGGCCGATGGTCATCAGCCGCGGCAGCTCGGCCGGCAGCACGTCGAAGACGGTCTTGCGGCCCTCGGGATCGCGGTTGGTGGTGACCACGCCTGCCGGCTTGTGGAACAGGAACAGGCGGGTGCGCTCGATCGGCGGGATTTCCATGCCGTCGAGATGGATGATGTCATCAGGCATGACGTTGAAGGCCGGCGAGGTCAGGGCGCGTCCGTTGACCTTGACGCGACCGGCGGCGATCAGTTCCTCGGCATCGCGGCGCGAGGCCAAGCCGGCGCGCGCCAGCCGCTTGGCGATGCGTTCGCCTGCCTCTTCCGTCGCTTCCGCGGAATGCGGGCGCGGCCTGAAGCTGCCGCCTGACGCGCCTTGCGGCCGATCGCTGAAGTCGCGCTTGGGACGATCGCCGAAATCGCGCTTGGGACGATCAGCGAAATCACGCTTCGGACGGTCAGCGAAGTCGCGCGGCGCACGATCGCCGAAGTCGCGCTTGGGGCGATCGAAGCGCTTGTCGCCGCCTTCTGCCGCCGCAGCCGGCCGGTCGCCACGCGGTGCATAAGGTTTGCGCGGCCCTTCGCGCTTTTCATAGGGCTTGCGTTCGCCTTCCGCCGCCATCGGCCGGTCGCCACGTGGCGCATAAGGCTTGCGTGGGCCTTCGCGCTTTTCATAGGGCTTGCGCTCGCCCTCAGGCGTCGGACGGTCGCTGCGCGGTGCATAGGGTTTGCGCGGCCCCTCGCGCTTTTCATAGGGCTTGCGCTCGCCCTCAGTCGTCGGACGGTCGCTGCGCGGTGCATAGGGCTTGCGTGGCCCCTCACGCTTATCATAGGGCTTGCGTTCGCCTTCGGCCGCCATCGGCCGGTCGCCGCGCGGTGCGTAGGGCTTGCGTGGCCCCTCACGCTTCTCAAAAGGTTTGCCTTCGGGACGCGGGCCTTTGCTGAATGGCTTGTCGCCGCTCTTGAAGTCGCGCTTCGGCCGCTCGCCATCGGCGGCCATCGGGCGATCGCCGCGCGGTGCGTAAGGTTTCTTGGCGCCAAAGGACGGCTTGCCGCCCTTGCCGGCGGCGCTATCACGGCTGCGCGGTCCCGCCGTTTTCGAACCGTTCCTGGCCGGACCCTTCTTGGGTCGGAATTTCTTGTCGTTGTCGTCCATGTGGCCTTTGTCCGTTTGCGCTGCTACAGCGTGGCGCATCCTTTCGGGCGCGCAACGAACGCTGTAGCACTTTGATTTGGCGCATGATCATTTCCGAAAATCGAGTCCGACTTTCGGGTTGATGCGCTCAATAACAGGATCATCAGAGTTTGTCAGGGAAAAGTGGAGACCGGTTTTTCCGGCAAGACAAACGAAAACCAAAAGCCTGGGGTGGCGAGGAGATAATCGGAATGGAAACCGCGTGAAGCGACCGGATTTCATGGCGATGGCGCTGAAAGAGGCCGAGGCGGCGGCCTTGCGCGGCGAAGTGCCGGTCGGCGCCGTCATCGCCAGCGGCGGCACGGTCGTTGCCAGCGCCGGCAACCGCACACGCGAACTTGCCGACCCGACGGCGCATGCCGAGATGCTGGTCATCCGCGAAGCCTGCCGCAAACTGTCGGCCGAGCGGCTGACCGGGCACGATCTCTATGTGACGCTGGAGCCTTGCGTCATGTGCGCCGGCGCCATTTCCTTCGCCCGGCTGCGCCGGCTTTATTTCGGCGCCGCCGACGACAAAGGCGGCGCGGTGGTCAACGGCGTGCGCTTCTTCGCCTCGCCAACCTGCCATCACACGCCCGACATCTATCCGGGCATGGGCGAGACCGAGGCGGTCCTGTTGCTCAAAGGATTTTTCCAGGAACGGCGCGGCTGAACCGGGCGCAAGGCCCATCAACGCAAAGCAACGAAACGCAGACCGTCCGTTTTTAGAGCGACGGCAGCCAGTCGAACCAGCCGCTGCCCTTTTTGCCTTGCGCCTCTTTCTTCAGGCGGCGTTCCTTCTTGTACTCGTCCTCGCCAAGCTCGTTCTGCGGCGCCGTGCCGGCAGCGACACGATACTGCACCGGCGGTTCGCTGAGATATTTGCGGGTGTTCGGGTCGCCCTGCTTGCTGTCGGCAAGCCGGCGCTGGATCTCGGCGGCGCGACCCTTGTCTGAATCGGCTGGCGTCCACGCCGGCGGATGGCTCGAGCCTGACTCCGCCATTGCCTTCTTCACCGAGGCGGGGTCGGTCTGCACGTCGTCGACGATTTCCGACTGGTAAGCCGGGTCGTTCTGATGGGCGGTGGCGTCCGCGCGCAGGCGGGCGCGGCGCTGCTCGGGCGATTCGGGCCACTCGGCGCTTGCCGTCTCGATGCTGTCCTGCGGCGCCGGCAGCGCTTCCTTCTGGCCCGGCGCCGGCTTCACCAGCGTCGGACGCGGCTTGTAATCGATCTGTTCCTTGCGCTTCGGCGCGAACGAAAACGCGCCGGAAATATCACCGGCCAGCTGTTCGCCGGCGGTCTTGTCGGTACCATAGGTCGGAGAGCCCATGCAGCCGGACAAAGCCAGGCCCGATGCGACAAGCGGCGCCAGCAGCGCCAGGCGCGCGTTATATCTCTCGGTCATGCCAAAAAGTCCCACTGTAGACAGCCTCTCGATTGCCACCGGTCTTATGACCGGTCCCCATCGTCCAAGCACTTGCGACGGAAATCCGGCGACAATTTGTCTTCCGGAGTTTCGCGTGTTTACCTCAACCACTCGTTAAGGGCAACGCGCGGGCGGTTTTCGCCCGCCCGGCGTGGCATTTGTGCACCGATCCAGCTGGCTGGCCAGCCTGTTAAAGCCGGCCAAGTGTCTTCAATTCGTGCAGCACCGCGGCATCGCGCGCCGAAACGTCGGGGAATTCCGGATCCTGGCCGACATCGGCGGTGTAGCGCCAGGAGCGTGCGCATTTCACCAGACCGCGATCCTCGGCCTTTTCGACCACCACGGCGACACCCCTGACGTCGTCAAGCGTGAAGGCACCCGCGGGCGCTAGCCCATGAGCGATGACCAGATCGCTGGTGATCGCCATCTCGGCCATGTCGACATCCGATATCGCCGCTTCGAGTGCCGCATCGTTGATGGTGACGACCGGCACAGCTTCCAGCGACGACCCAATCACCTTCTGAGCGCGCGCGATCTCCAGCGCGCCGGTGACGACGCGTCGCACCTGCCGCACCTTGCGCCACTTTTCCGCCAGCGCCTCGTTCTTCCAGTCAGCCGGAATTTGCGGAAACTGGTCGAGATGCACCGAGACGGCGTCCGGATGACGGTCGAGCCAGGCCTCTTCCATAGTGAAAGGCAGCATTGGTGCCAGCCATTTCACCAGGCAGTCGAAAAGATGACGCACGACCTGCACCGAAGCCTTGCGCTGCACGCTCGACGGGGCGTCGCAATAGAGCGCGTCCTTGCGGATGTCGAAATAGAAGGCCGACAGCTCGACCACCATGAAATCGAGCAGCATGCGGGTGATGCGCTTGAACTCGAAGGCGTCGTAGCCCGACCGCACGACCTCATCCAGCTCGGCCAGCCGGTGCAGCATCAGCCGCTCCAGCTCTGGCATTTTCTCCAGCGGCACCTCTTCGCCGTCGTCATGGGCGAGCGTGCCCAGCATCCAGCGGATGGTGTTGCGCAGCTTTCGGTAGGCGTCGATGTTGGTCTGCAGCACGTTCTTGCCGAGGCGCTGATCCTCCCAGTAATCGGTCGTCACCACCCACAGACGCAGTATGTCGGCGCCCGACTGCTTGATGACGTCTTGCGGCACCACGGTATTGCCGAGCGACTTCGACATCTTGCGGCCGTCCTCGTCCATGGTGAAGCCATGGGTGACGACTGTGTCGTAAGGCGCCCTGCCCCTGGTGCCGCAGCTTTCGAGCAGCGAAGAGTGGAACCAGCCGCGATGCTGGTCGGAGCCTTCGAGATAGACGTCGGCCGGCCATTTCAGATCCGGACGATCCTCCAGCGTGAAGGCGTGCGTCGAGCCCGAATCAAACCAGACGTCGAGGATGTCCATCACCTGCTTCCATTTGGACGCATCGTGATTGCCGAGGAAACGCTCCTTGGCGTCGGAGGCGAACCAGGCGTCGGCGCCCTCCTGCTCGAAGGCATCCATGATGCGCTGGTTGACCGCCTCGTCCTTCAGCACATTGCCGTCGGCATCGGCGAACACGGCGATCGGCACGCCCCAGGCGCGCTGGCGCGACAGCACCCAGTCGGGGCGCTCCTCGATCATGGCGCGGATGCGGTTCTGGCCCGCCGCCGGCACGAAACGAGTGTCGTCGATTGCCTTCAGCGCACGGCCGCGCAACGTCGAGCCGTCGCCGAGGTCCTTGTCCATGTAGACGAACCATTGCGGCGTGTTGCGGAAGATGATCGGCTTCTTCGAGCGCCAGGAATGCGGATAGGAGTGTTTCAGCCGGCCGCGCGAAAACAGCGCGTTGCGCTTGATCAGCTCGTCGATGACGGCCTGGTTGGCGTTGCCCTTCTTGCCGTTGTCGTCGATGACACGCGCCGGTCCACCCTCGCGGTCCGGGCCGAAACCCGGCGCGTCCTTGGTGAAGAAGCCGCCATCGTCGACGGTGAACGGGATGGCGCTGTCGATGCCACGTGCGCGCAAATCCGTTGCCGCATCCATCCAGGCGTCAAAGTCCTCGCGGCCGTGCCCAGGCGCGGTGTGGACGAAGCCGGTGCCGGCATCGTCGGTGACGTGGTCGCCGGCGAGCATCGGAACGGCAAATTCGTAGCCTCCGCCAAAGCCCTTGAACGGGTGTGAAAGCGTGAGGCTTCCAAGCTCTTGCGCCGAAACGCTGCGGAGACGATTCAAGGTGACCTTGGCCTTGGCCGAGGCGTCTTCGGCCAGTGCGTCGGCAAAGATCAGCTTTTCGCCCGGCTGCGGGCCGAACGCGTTCTCGGCCGCCGTGACCTCGTAGAGGCCATAAGCGATGCGCGGCGAGTAGTTGACGGCGCGGTTGCCAGGGATCGTCCAGGGCGTCGTCGTCCAGATGACGACATGGGCCTGCAGCAGATCGAGGGCTCCCTCCGTCAGTTTGGTCCCGCCATCATCGATGGGGCGGACCAGGCTGGCGACCGGAAACTTCACCCAGATCGTGTCGGATTCATAATCCTGGTACTCGACCTCGGCTTCGGCCAGCGCCGTGCGCTCGACGACGCTCCACATCACCGGCTTGGAGCCGCGATAGAGCTGGCCCGACATGGCGAATTTCAACAACTCGCCGGCGATGCGCGCCTCGGCATGGAAAGCCATTGTCGTATAGGGATTCTTGAAGTCGCCGATGACGCCGAGCCGCTGGAACTCGCCGCCCTGCACCGTGATCCAGTGCGCGGCGAACTCGCGGCATTCCTTGCGAAATTCGTTGACCGGCACCTCGTCCTTGTTCTTGCCCTTGGCGCGGTACTGCTCCTCGATCTTCCATTCGATCGGCAGGCCATGGCAGTCCCAGCCCGGCACATAGTTCGAGTCATAACCGCGCATCTGGAACGAGCGGGTGATGACGTCCTTGAGGATCTTGTTCAGCGCATGGCCGATATGGATGTTGCCGTTGGCGTAGGGCGGGCCGTCATGCAGCACGTATTTCGTGCGGCCGGCCGCGCTCTCGCGCAGCTTGGCGTAGAGGTCCATGTCCTGCCAGCGCTTGACCAGCAGCGGCTCCTTCTCGGGCAAACCGGCGCGCATCGGAAAATCCGTTTGCGGCAGATAAAGTGTCTTGGAATAGTCGATCGTTTCTTTGGTGTCAGTCATTGGGGTATCGGTCATTGGTCTGCCATGTGCATTGCCCGGCCGCAAAGGAGCTCGGGCGTTGAACTTTACTTCTTGCGCATGTCGGTTTCCCAAAACCGGGGCCACTTTTGGGCGACATGCCTTATGATCTGGAAAAAGCGCGAGATGGCGCACGCCAAAATTCCCGGCGGCTCCGGCGGCGCTCAGGCCGCCCGGAACACCGGGCTCATAATTCGTATCGTCGGCCTGCAAAGGCGCGAAAAGCTCATCATGCCCCGGCTTTTAGCGGAGATGAGCGCAGGAATAAAGCGTCTCGTTCGATTCACTTACATCGTGAAGTCGAAGCGATATGTGGTCGACACGCCGATCATGAACTGATTGCGGTCGCCGCGTTCCCTGACCAGGCTGGAATCGGCCGCCGGTCCCATCAGGCGGGAATATTCGCCAAACAGGCTGGCGGTCATCGGCTCGGTCACCTTCCAGGTTATGGCGCCACCGACGCCGGTCGATTTCAGGCCGCCACCGGGGTGATATTCGCTCAGCCCCGAGGCCACGGCTTCCTGCGCGTCGACGCCATAATAGGCGTCAAAATAACCAGCCGAGGCGAACGACACGCGCGGCCCGCCCGAAATCCGCACGGTTGGCGTCACATCGTAGAAGGCGTCGGCGGCGATGTCGGCGACAAAACCGTTGTGGGCACGGATGCCGTGGCGCAGCTCGGCGCGGGCACGCAGCCAATCCGTCGGATAGAATTCGAAGAAGCCGCCGACTTCGCCGCCCCAGCGCACCGGATCAAGGCCCTTCAGCTCATCGGCGTTGTCATCGTCGCGGGAAAACAGGAACTTGCCGGTCAGGCCGGCGCGGACACCGTCATCGTCGACCAGTGCCAGCGAGATGTTGTCGTTGCGCGAGGAGAAGCGTGCCGCCGGTCCGGCCTTGCCCAACGAAATGATCGGCGAAGCGCTGAGCAGGTACTTCTTGCCGCCCTCGAAATTCGGCGCCACCATGCCGGTGGCGCCAACGGTCAGATACCAGTCGCCGGACAGCCAACTGCCCTCGCCCGCATTGGCAGCGCCCGCGCCACCCAGCAGCGCAGCGGCCAACACCAGAGAGATTTTTCCGACCGGACTCATGGCCACTCCACTAACACAACACACACGGTTACCGATGACAGCTTTGACGGCCATTTGGTAAAATTTGATTTAAAATCCGAGACATCCGCTCGTGGTTTGCAGGCGATCCCCCACTGCCGGCCATCGACTGGACGTTGACCGACGCCGGGACTAACGTCCGCCCGTACCCCGCAGCCCTTGGTGGAGACCGCGACAATGACCCTGCATGGCGACGCCTTGAAAATCGCGATCGAACAGACACGGACAAAATGGGGGTGGTTTGTCGCGCTCGGCGTACTGCTGCTCATCTTCGGCGGCGTTGCCTTCGGCAATCTGTTCATCGCCACGGTGGCCTCGGTCTATGTCGTGGGATGGCTGATGCTGATGGCGGGCATCATCGAGATCGTGCATGCGTTCGGCGTCAAGACCTGGGGCCGCTTCTTCTACTGGCTGCTCAGCGGATTGCTCTACGCCGTCGCAGGCTTCTTCGCTTTCGACAATCCGCTGCTTGCCTCGGCGGTACTGACGTTCCTGCTGGCGATCGCGGTGGTCGCGTCAGGCGTGCTCAGGGCCTGGGTCGGCTACAGTCACCGGCCGCAACGCGGCTGGGGCTGGATCGTCGCGGCCGGTGTCATCAGCGCGCTTGCAGGTCTGATCATCGCCATGGGCTGGCCGGTCAACAGCCTGTGGGTGCTCGGTCTGTTCCTTGCGATCGACCTGATCTTTCAGGGCTGGACCTTCGTCGCCGTCGGTTTGGCGCTAAAGAGGTGATTCTTGTCCGAGCATGATCTCTGGACAAACGGAACCGTTTGTCCGAGAAAACCGGTTCCCACTTTTCGGGATCATGCTTTAAAACGCCATGGCCGCGTCGAGGTCGGAGAGCGGCTTGACGCCGGCAAGCAGCGCGCGTGCCTCGGCTTCATCGCGCTTCATCTGCGCGACCAGCGCATCGAGCCCTTCGAACTTCACCTCCGGGCGCAGGAAACCGAAGAAGGAGACCTGGCAGATCTCGCCATAGAGGTCGCCGAAGAAATCGAAGACGAAGGTTTCCAGCAGCTGCGCGCCGTTGTCGTCGACCGTCGGGCGACGGCCGAAGCTGGCGACACCGTCGTGAAGTGTGCCGTCGGCGCGGCGAAAGCGGACGGCATAGATGCCCTCCTTCAGAGCGGCTTCGGCTGAAAGCCTCATATTCGCGGTGGGAAAGCCAAGCGTGCGGCCGAGCTGCTGTCCGCCGACCACCTCGCTTTCGACGGTGAAGCGATAGCCGAGCAGTCCAGCGGCCTCGGCCACCTCGCCCCCGCTCAGCAACCCGCGGATGCGGCTGGATGAGACCACCTCGGCGCCCTCGTCACGGAAGGCGTCGACGAGCGTGACGCCGAAGCCGTGACGCTCACCGGCCGCCATCAGGTAGGCCGGACCGCCTTGACGATCCTTGCCGAAATGGAAATCGAACCCGGTCACGGCGTGTGTAATGCCAAGGTTCTTTTCCAGCACATCGGTCACGAACGCTTCCGCCGACAGCGAGGCGAAGTCGCGCGTGAACGGCTGTTCGACGAGCGCGGCAAAACCCAGCAGCGACAGGAGGCGCGCCTTCATCGGCGGCGGCGTCAGCACGAACAAAGGTATATCAGGCCTGAATATCTTGCGCGGATGGGGTTCGAACGTCAGCACCAGGGCCGGCACATCACGCCGCCCGGCCTCGGTCAATGCCCGCTCGAGCACCGCCTGATGGCCACGATGGACACCATCGAAATTGCCGATCGCCACCACGCCGCCGCGCAGGTCGGCGGGCAGCGGAGTTGTTGCCAGAACGTGCTGGAAGGCTGCCATCGTCACCTACCGCAGTCTGGGAATGACGGCCACCGGACGATATCCATGCTTTTCCAGGAAGGTGGCCAGCCTTGCCGGATCCGGTTGCAGTGCATCGCCATAGTCGCGGGCATGGATACCGCCGGAGACATAGAGAACGTCGAAGCCATTGTCGGCGGCGCCCTTCACGTCGGTCATCATGCCGTCGCCGATGGCCAGCACCTGGCCGCGTTCGACCGGCCGGCCGAGAAGCTCCACAATCTCCTTCATGGCGACGTCGTAGATCGGCGCGTAGGGTTTTCCGGCGATCAATGTGCGGCCGCCGAGTTGGGCATAATCGCGTGCCAGCGCGCCGGCACACCAGATGAGGCGTTCGCCACGCTCGACGACGATGTCGGGATTTGCACAGATGAAAGGTAGGTTCCTGGCGCGCAACCGCCGCAGAAGCTCGGTGTAATCCTCGGGCTTCTCGACCTCGTCATCGAACAGACCGGTGCAGACGACGCCGGACGCCTCGAACTCCTCGACAAGCTCGACGTCGAGACCTTCATAGAGCGTGAAGTCACGGTCGGCGCCGATATGGAAAATCTTGCGCGGGCCCTCGGCGATCAAATCCCGGGTCACGTCGCCTGACGTGACCACCCGGTCGTAGGCTGATGGTGGAACACCGATCGCGTTCATCTGCGCCACGACATCGGCACTTCTGCGCGGCGAATTGGTGATCAGGACGACGGGGATTTCCGCCTCTCTAACCCTCGCAAGCGCCGAGGCCGCCACGGGGAAATGCCTCTCGCCGTTGTGGACCACGCCCCAGACATCGCACAGGATTGCCGAATAGGCCTTCGACACGTCTTCGAGCGAGCCGATGATTTCAGGCGAATCCGCCATGCCATTTCCTTCAGTCAAGATCATACGAGCACCACGGCCGACGGTTCGCCGCGGCCGGTTCGGATTAGCCGAACCGCTCCGGCCTGTCACCAGCTTTCGGCGTGGCCGTGAGAGCGGTAGTGGATGCCTCGCGCAAAGGACCGCGGCGCTAGTGTCTTCCAAGCTTCAGCGGGTTGTCACGCGGCGTATTGTGCCGTCGGAGCCGGCATAGTTAACGAGCCATCAAAGAGCTGGCCGGTCTTTGAGGCATCCAGCAACATGAAATTTAGCATTTTGTCAGCATTGTCATGCCGAAAACTGGTTTCTGGGCAGGGATGCTGAAGGCGATGATCCTCAGATTCGCGCGCGACAGGCGCGGCAACTTTGCTTTGGCGACCGCCATGGCGATGCTGCCGATAATGGTTAGCGTGGCCGGCATCATGGATCTGGTGGGCACGAGCGACGACGCCGCGCAATTGCAGAACTCACTGGACGCGGCTGGGCTTGCCGTCGCCACGAAGTACTCACCCGGCATGACGGCAGGTGATGTCCGGGCGCTCGGGCTGACATTTTTCTCGGCCAACATGAGCGCCGCCGACCAGCAGGAATATTCGGGCAGCGTCTCCACCTTTTCGGCCGCGGCCGGTGGGGACGCGAGCGCCTACTACATTTCGGTTTCGTCCAGCATCAGCCGTGCAAGCTTCATCCGCGGCGCGCCCTCCTGGCAGGCTCACCGCTCAGCCTCAGTCAAACTGGAGCCCGGCGCGCAAGCCTGCGTGCTGGCGCTCGATCGGCAGGCATCGGCCGCCGTGAGCCTGCAGGGCTCGACCAATGTCTCGATGGCCAACTGCGTGATCGCGGCAAACTCCGATGCGTCCGATGCCGTGAGCAGAGGCGGTTCCGCGCTGGTTTCAGCGGGCTGCGTCTCGTCTGTCGGCGGCACTTCCGGGCTTTCGCCACCCAGCGCCAATCTCACCTGTGGAACGCCGCTCGAGCATCAATATGCATCGTTTGATCCTTTGGCCGACGTCGTCCCTCCCGCCTTCACATTGTGTCTGCCGGTCCCGAACGGCAAAACCTACACGCTGTCACCTGGCACTTATTGCGACAAAACATTGTCGGGAGACATCACACTTGATCCGGGCGTCTACATCCTGCGCGGCACCGCCATCAAGCCCGGAGGCAACGGTAGCCTGACCGGCCAGGGCGTGACCATATTCCTCACGGAAGGCGCACAGATCTACATAAATGCCAATGAGCAGGTTAACCTTTCCCCGCCCACCAGCGGCCCCTATGCCGGCATCACCATTTTCGAGGATCGCGGGAACACGTCCGCCTTGACGCTGAATGGCGGCGCGAATTCCGTGATCAGCGGTTTCATCTATGCGCCTGACGCTCCCATCTCCTATGCCGGCAACTCAGATATGAGCAGCCAAGGCGACTGCCTGAGGCTTGTTGGCAAGACCGTGCAGATGACGGGAAACTCATCCGTCAGAACGGATTGCACGGCCGCTCTTGGAAATCGCGAGATGTATGCCAGCCGCCGCATTACTCTCGCGAAATGACAGACGCCTCCGAACGTTTGGCCCACATTTAGGGCGGCCGCCGGTAGTGAGGGCGCGGGTTGCACACCCGCTTCACGCTTCCGCGAAGATCCGACGGATCCGAGCAAGGAAATCGGCAACGAACCTGCGCATCGTCGGCTGATCCAGAGGCACGGGCAACCAACTGGCGCAACGGCTGGCGTCGTCATGCCCTTGCGCGTGCCTGCCGGGACAGGCACATGTTGACCGCTCGCGAGATCACGTACCCACGGCAGCCCGCTAGGGAAACGAACCGATGCCCGAAACCGCCAATCATCTCGCCTTCGCCCTGGTCTGCCTCGGCATGGTGCTGACGCCAGGCCCCAACATGATCTACCTGATCTCGCGATCCCTGTCGCAAGGACCGAAGGCCGGGTTGATCTCGCTCGGTGGCGTGGCGCTCGGCTTTCTCTTCTATGTGCTGGCGGCGGCCTTCGGCATCACCGCGCTGCTGCTCGCCGTGCCCTATGCCTATGACGCGCTGCGCTTTGCCGGTGTGCTCTATCTCCTGTGGCTTGCCTGGCAGGCGGTGAAGCCGGGCGGGCGTTCGCCATTCCAGGTGCGCGAACTGCCAAGGGACCGGCCACGCAAGCTGTTCGCGATGGGCCTGATGACCAATCTGCTCAATCCGAAGGTGGCCGTGCTCTATCTGTCGCTGTTGCCGCAGTTCATCAGCCTGGGCAAAGGCCATGTCCTGTCGCAGCTTCTGGTGCTGGGCGCCACGCAGATCACGATCAGCCTCACCGTCAATGCCATCATCGCGGTGACGGCCGGTTCGATCGCAACTTTCCTCGCCGGACGGCCCTTGTGGCTGGTCATCCAGCGCTGGATGATGGGCACCGTGCTGGCGGCATTGGCGCTGAAGATGGCGACCGACGCGCAGCGCTGAGAGCGCTTCGTTACATCGGTCGCCTTATCTGCTGCTCCCGCTCCGGCTCGACCACCTTGCGGTAGAGATGCCAGGTGGCATGGCCGAGCACCGGCATGACCACCGCGAGCCCGGCAAACAGCGGGATCGAGCCGATCACCAGAAGCACAGCGACCATCAGCCCCCATAGCGCCATCTGCAGCGGATTGGTCACGACCGCCCGCGCTGAGGTCTCGATGGCCGAAACGGCGCCGACATCGCGGTCGAGCAGCAACGGGAAGGCAACCACGGTGGTGGCCAGCACGACCGCGGCGAAGACAAAGCCCGCGGCATTGCCGGCAAGGATCAGCGCCCAGCCCTTGCCGGTCGTCAACACCTCGCGGACGAAGCCGCCGATCGATGCCGGGGGCCGGTCGCCGAACAAGCCGGTGTAGATCGACTGGGCGGTGTACAGCCACAACAGGAACAGCGCGACCAGCATGATGCCGATCACCGCGATCGACGGAATCGCCGGCGAGCGCCGCACGTCAAGGGCATGCCACCAGGAAGTGTTCATGCCGAGCTCGCGCCGGCGGCTGATCTCGTACAGACCGAGCGCGGCGAACGGGCCGACAAGTGCGAACCCCGACATCAAGGGATAGATAAGCTGGATGGCATTGGCGCCAGACGACGTCCACCGCGTCAGGATCAGGCCGACGATGGGATAGATCAGGCACAGGAACACGTAGTGCGATGGCTTTGCCCAGAAATCCTCGGCGCCGAGGCGCAGTGCATCCCAAAGGTCCGAGGTGGTGATGCGACGCACCTTTGGCTGCACATGCATTCCACGTGCGTCCGCCATGACATGAAAGCCGGCCATAACCATCCTCCCGTGTATCGGGGCGGTCACCGCCAGGATGGCCGCCCGTAGCTGCCACTTCTCGTTCAAGCGCAACTCTAGTCGATTTAGGGCCGCTTGTCGCCAAGTCCATTGATCGGTTGAGTTGATTCCGGCTCTCTCCCCGGATCGGTAACCGGGTTTGCAGTGGCGCGGCGCCAGGCATGTCGGCGCCGCGCGGTTGAAAATACCTGAAGCGCGTCAGGCGGCGAAGCGATCGATCACCTCGGCCAGCGGCACATGGCCAAGGCAGGCGCCCGAACCAGCAGGCCTTTCGCCATCCTCGACAGCCAGGGCATATCGCACCACCGGTTCGGCCTCGATGCGTCGGCGCAACCCGGCCAGCCTGGGATAGGCAGCGCCGTCGATCGCCTGGTGGAACTCCGCCCATCGGGCCACGCCAATCAGCGTGGTATCCGCCAGCGTCAGTCGATCGCCGACCAGAAAGTCCGTATCGGTGATCATCGCTTCAAGGCGGTCGTGGCGTTTGGCTACGGCCTTGCGGCCGAAGTCGCGTAAAGTCGCCTTCAGAACCGGTTCATCCGCGGCCATTTCCAATGCCGCCCAGAGCGGGCTGAAGGCGGCGGTGAATCCGGTGTTCACAAAGGCCATCAACTGATGCATGCGGTCGGCTTGCGGCGTGCGCGGGTCGAAGCTGATGCGACGTTGCGTGTCGCGGGCTTCGACCCAAGCGGCGATGGCCATGGTCTCGGTGAGCACCGCGCCTTCGTCGGTGATCAAAACCGGAGTTTCTTGACGGTCGTTGATGCTGGCATATGCATCGTTCTTCATCTCGGTGAGCATATCGACGCGACACAGGCGATAAGGCTGCCCGACGCGTTCAAAGGCGGCGACGAGCCCCATCGAGCTTCCCGCCGGGAAGCCATAAAGGAGGATAGGTTCCATTTGTTTTCTTCCATGATTGAAGGGATCACGCCGCGCAGCGAAACTTGACCCTAAACGCTGGTCGCCCCATGTAAATTACGCACAATTTTGTAACCAGGGACTACCCATGAAAGACGTCGTCTCACGCTGCCCGATCGAAGAGACCATGCGCGTGCTAAGCGGCCGCTGGCCCACCTTGCTGCTCTATTATCTGAAGGACGGGACCAAGCGGTTCAGCGACCTGAGGCGCAACAACCCAACGGTCTCGCACCGCATTCTGGCGCTGGAACTGCGCAAGCTGGAGGACGCCGGTATCGTGCGGCGAACGGTGTATTCGGGCTATCCGTTGCGCGTTGAATACGATCTTACCGCGCCGGGTCGCGGGCTTGTGCCGCTGATCGATGCGCTCGGCGCCTGGTGGGTGCATACGGAAGACGATCGGATGGGCGGTAATCCAACCTCGGACGCAAATCTCGACACAGCCGCCTAGGATCGTCGATTCCACCGCGGTTTTCGCCGCCCTGCCCGGCAAAAGCCATGATCGCCACTATTTCAGGTGGGCATGACCGTTGCGAAAATCGAAAACCACCCGATCCCGAATCTGAACAGGCGCATGCTGCTGAAGGGCGTCGGCCTTGCCGCGTTGGCCGGGCTTGCCGCCTGCGGCACCGTTTCGCTGCCGACCGGCGGAGGCGCCGGGGTTTCCTCATCCGCCACCGGCACGCTGGCCGGCATCCGCGCTTCGGCCGGACTCGCGGCGCTGGTCCCCGACCGGCAGCTCGAACAGGCCGCCCTGCAGCAGGCCGGCTACATGGCGCAACGCCGTCGCATGAGCCACACGACCGGATGGGGCAAGGATTTTGCCTCGCGCGTCAAAGGCAATGGCATTGCGGGTGCGGCCGCGGAGAATATCGCCGAGGGCCGTTTCGACCTGCAGAAGCTGTTCGATATCTGGGTGCATTCAGCCGGCCATCGCCGCAACATGCTCGATCCGCGCTTCACCCGTTTCGGCCTTGCCTATGCGCGCGACGGCAGCGACGGCAACCTCCGTTACTGGAGTCTCGTGCTCGGGAAATAGCAGCAGGCGCATCGCCGTCGGCCGCTGGCTTCTTCGTCAAGCTGCGCGGCGGACCAATGGCTGATCCGTCAATCCTTGGCGTTGAGCAAGGTCTCGATGTCCCGTGCGGAGACCGGTTTGCTGAAGTGATATCCCTGCATTTCATCGCAATTGTTCTTGCGCAGGAAGGCGATTTGATCGTCGGTTTCGACGCCTTCGGCGATAACCCTCATGTTCAGCTTTTGACCCAACGAAATTACGGCGCTCGCAACAGCCTGATCGTTTTCGTCATCGGCGACGTCGTTGATGAAAGATTTGTCGATCTTTAGCCGCGCAACTGGAAACGTCTTGAGTGCGCTGAGGCTGGAATAGCCCGTCCCGAAATCGTCGATCGAGATCTGAACGCCAAGATGTTGCAGTTCGTTCATCGTCGCGACCGCCAAATCGGTGTCCTGCATGATGAGGCTTTCGGTCAACTCCAGCTCCAGATAGCTTGCCTCAAGGCCGCTCTCCTGGAGTGCATTGACGACACGTCCGATCAGGTTCCTTTCCCTGAATTGCCGAGCCGACACATTCACGCAAACCGTCATCGGCGGCAGACCCGCATCCTGCCAGGCCTTGTTCTGTCGACAGGCTTCGTGCAGGACCCAATCGCCGATCGGCACGATCAGACCTGTCTCCTCGGCCGCAGGAATGAAGCTGGTCGGCGCTACCAGGCCCAGTGTTGGGTGGTTCCAGCGTATCAACGCTTCCACCGCAAAGACACGCCCCGAGCGAAGATCAACTTGCGGCTGGTAGACCAGCGCGAATTCCGAGGCGGCCAAGGCGTTTCGCAATTCCTCTTGAAGCACGAATTTTTCATGAGCCCTTGAGTTGAATTCGGGAGCGTAGAATTGGAAATTGTCGCGGCCGAACTCTTTCGCGCGATACATGGCTGCATCGGCATTGGCCAGGAGTGTTTCCGGGCTCGCTCCATCCTTGGGATAGTTTGCGATGCCGATGCTGGCGGTTGTTCGTAGCTGATGCTCTCCGAGATGAACCGGCTCCGCGATCGCGGCCCGGATCTTCTGCAAGCTCTGGGAGATGAGATCGACATCCGTGGGTTGGTCGAACAGGACGATCACAAATTCATCGCCGCCAAGTCGCACAACGGTGTCGGTCGCCCTTACGCATTCGACCATACGGCTGGCGACGGTCTTCAGGAGCTCGTCTCCGGCATTGTGGCCGAGCGTGTCGTTGACGAGCTTGAAATTGTCCAGATCAATGAACACCAGCGTCACCCAGCGATCGTATCGCTGCGCGTACAAGATGGCTTGAGAAAGCCGGTCCTCCAGCAAGGCGCGATTAGGAAGCCCGGTAAGCACGTCATGATTTGCCATGAAGTGGATTTGGTCTTCAGCCAGTTTGCGCTCGATCGCTATACCGGCGATGCGGGTCGTGAAATCAATCAGCCGGGTCTCGGCCTCGACCGGTACACGCACCGTCATCGAATACATTGCAAAGACACCCAAAACCGCGCCCTGATGCGACAGGATCGGGGTCGACCAGCAAGAACGATAACCGTATACCGCCACCAGTTCGCGGTAATCCTCCCACAGCGGATCTTGTATGACGTCGGCGACAATGACCGGCTCCCGCCGATAGACCGCGGTCCCGCACGATCCGACCTTGGGACCGATGGCGATGCCATCGATGGCGTTCGTATAGCCTTTCACCAGGCTCGGCGCCGCACCGTGCCGCAAATGGCTGCCGTCCTTGTCGAGGAGCAAGACGGAACCGAATATGCCTGTCAGCTGGGATTCCACGAGACGCATGAGGCGGTCGAGCACGTCCTCGAGCGGAGCACTCATCGCGATCATTTCCAGGATTTGCGCTTGCCCGTCACGGAGGACGTCGGCTTGCTTGCGGGCAGTGATGTCGTGGGCGATGCCAATTAGACCGAATATCTCATTTTTAACATTGCGCAGCGGCACCTTCGTCGACGAGAACCACTTGCCGGCGCCGGACGCATCGACAACAAACTCCTCCTCGTCGATCATCGGCTGTCCGCCGGTGAGGACGTTCTGTTCGATCAGGCGAAATTTCTGCGCAAGTTCGGGAGCATGGAGATCAAAGTCGGTCAAGCCGATCATGTCGCTTGTCTTGTCCCGGCCATTGTCGGACGCAAGGGCCCTGTTGACCATCACGAAGCGGCTTTCGGTGTCCTTGACCCATAGATAGCCCGGCACCCAGTCGATCAGCGTTTGCAGCGAGATGCGTTCATTGACAATCTGGCGATTGGCCGCGAGTTCCGTAACGTCCGAATGCGTGGAAACCCAGCCGCCGTCGGGCATAGGTTGGTGGCAGACCTGGATTGTCCGGCCATCGGTGAGGTTGGCGGTCCAGATTCTTGAAGTGACACTCGAATTGACCGACCGGGCCAATGCTAGATAGGCGTCGGCAGCCATAGCGGATGTTCCGGCAGCGACGCGTCGCTCGACGATTTCACCCAGTGTCAGGCCCGGCTGCAATTGCTCCACCGCAATGCGGTAGATCTCCGCATAGCGACGGTTAGACAAGATCAGACGTTCATCGGCGTCGAAAAAGCAAATGCCTTGCGATATGTTGTCGATCACCGTCTTGAAACGGAGCGCCTGGCCTTCGAGCCCGACGATCGTAGCTCGAAGCTCGTGCTCAAGGGTTTCGTAGGAAGCCGTAGCCAGTTTTGCCAGTGCGGCCAGGCCGCTCGACTCGGGCACCTCGGCGGCTAGCCTGGATGATTTCGTGACCAAACAGAGTTCCTCCGATTTGGCGCATGGGAAAATACCGCTCACTTGCAGACGGAAGTCCCCATAGTATTACGGATATACTAATGACAGATGAACTGGATCGAGATCGGGGCTGCGGAACCTCGATACCTGAAGCCAAGGGCTGTTCTCGAACCTCTTTTGAGCTTCCAGACTCAGTATTCTTCAACATCAGGATGAATTCGACCGACAACCGCCCGAGGCGATCGCCACTGCGCCATCCGCTACTGGAATAGTTGAGAATGCAGGCTGTATGATCATGATCTCCAGACTGGCTGCCACGGAGACATACCACCTCCAGCGCAACGGCATCTAGCCCGAATATCTCACAGAGTTGAGGTGCATCGGGGCTCCGAATCAGGGAAAATGCTTCTGCGACAAAGACTTACCCTAGGCA
>NZ_JAMYKW010000071.1:0-23165 GCF_040317555.1 Mesorhizobium sp. M1406
CTCCAGCTCCAGCCAGAAGGTTGAATCAAATTCCAATCGATTTGGGAATCCCTTATCGACTCACCGTAATTTCATCCCGCTCTAGTCCCACAGCATCATAGTGACCAGCCTCGGCGCTGCCCCTCACCTGCCTGCCGGCATCCTCTCCCCGTATAGTGACGGGGAGAGGGGCGCTGTCGTTGACGATTTCGCCAGTTACCAGCGTTACAGGAAGAATGTCGGCGTTACGGCCAGCTCCTCTCTCCCGTTTTACGTCCGGCAGGACAGTGAGGGGCGGCGCCAACGGTAAGATTGCTCCGGAGAAGGCCTCGGCCGAACCGAATGTTCAGCCGGCTGACCATTATCTCCGATCCAGCCTCGCCACCAGGCGATCCCCCACCCATTGAATGCCGCAGACCAGGATGATCAGCACGATGACCACGGCGATCATGACGCTGGTCTCAAAGCGCTGGTAGCCGTAGCGGATGGCGAGGTCGCCGAGGCCGCCGGCGCCGATGACGCCGGCCATGGCCGACGCGCCGATCAGCGTCACCAGCGTGACCGTGAAGCCGGCGACGATGCCGGGCAGGGCTTCGGGCACCAGCACCTCGCGGATAATCGTCCAGCGGTTACCGCCCATGGCCCGCGCCGCCTCGATCAAGCCGTGGTCGACCTCGCGCAGCGACACTTCGGCGATACGCGCATAGTAGGGCGTGGCGGCGATCGACAGCGGCACGATCGCCGCCCAGGTGCCGATCGAGGTGCCGACGATCAGTCGCGTCACCGGGATCAGCGCCACCAGAAGGATGATGAAAGGCACCGAGCGGAAGCCGTTGATGACGGCGCCGAGCGCCCGGTTCACCCATAGGCTCTCGGCAATGCCGCCGCGTTCGGTGGCGATCAATGCGAGCCCGAGCGGCAGGCCGAACACCAGTGAGATGAAGCCGGAGGCGGCCGTCATAAGCACCGTCTCCCAGATGGAACGCAGCAGAAGTTCAAACAGGATTGGCGACATGGCCAAGCACCTCCACCCGCGCCTGGCGGGCCTTCAGGAATGTGATGATTTCAGCGAGATGATCTGCATCGCTGCCGGGGACCGAAAGGAACAGCGTCCCGACAGGCTGCTGCTGGATATGGTCGATGCCGCCATGGATAAGGCGGAAGGCGCCCGGAACAGCAACGGCAAGGTCGGACAGCAGCGGGCCGTTTGCCGCCTCGCCGGCCACGTCGACGCGCAGGATCGTCTCGGCGCCGGCCGCCGGCAGCAGCCGGGCTGTCAGCTCGGCCGGCAGTTGCGGCCGGATGGCGCCGAGCAGGCTTTTTGTGATGTCGGAGCGCGGATCGGCGAACACCGACCACACCGGCCCTTGCTCGACGATGCGCCCGGCATCGATCACCGCCACCCGGTCGGCGATCGAGCGGATCACTTCCATCTCATGGGTGATCAGCAGGATGGTCAGGCCAAGCCGCCGGTTGATGTCCTTGAGCAGCGCGAGAATGGAGCGCGTCGTCTCCGGGTCGAGCGCCGAGGTCGCTTCGTCCGACAGCAACAGCGCCGGGCGTGCGGCAAGCGCCCTGGCGATGCCGACGCGCTGCTTCTGGCCGCCCGACAGCGATGCCGGATAGGCTTTTGCCTTCTCCGACAGACCGACGAGATCGAGCAGCTCGGCCGCGCGTGCCAGCCGCTCGGCCCTCGGGCGGCCTTCGATCTTGAGCGGCAGCGCCACATTGTCCTCGACGGTCTTGGCCGACAAAAGGTTGAAATGCTGGAAGATCATGCCGATGCGCCGGCGCAGCGGCTGCAGGTCGCGCTCGCCGAGCCGGCCGATCTCGCGGCCTTCGATGAACACTTCGCCGGAATCGGGCCGTTCCAGCCCGTTCAGGCAGCGGATCAGCGTCGACTTGCCGGCGCCGCTGCGGCCGATGATGCCGAGGATCTCGCCCTTGCGCACAGTCAGCGAAATGCCGTCGAGCGCTGCCGTCACACCGAAGCGGCGCTTAAGCTCGACAAGGCGCACGACATCTTGCTGTGTTGCGCTGGCCTGCTCCGTGGTCTCGGCGGTCAAGGTAAAGTGCTGGTTCATGGGCGGATCCTGAAAATACGAGTGCGGCCCGCGCGTG
Organism: Mesorhizobium sp. M1406; assembly: GCF_040317555.1. NCBI lineage: Bacteria > Pseudomonadati > Pseudomonadota > Alphaproteobacteria > Hyphomicrobiales > Phyllobacteriaceae > Mesorhizobium > Mesorhizobium sp. M1406. Next base: position 2,101 of record NZ_JAMYKW010000071.1, read on the forward strand.
GCGCGGACCGCCTTGCAGTCAATGCTGACGCTTTAGCGCCTGTATGTCCTCAATAGGCGCTGAGGCCGGTGCCCTTGTAGACCTTGTCGAACTCGGCTTTCACCGCCTCGTTCTGGTACGAAGCCACCAGCGTCTTCACCCAGGCCTCGTTCTCGTTGCCGGTCTTCACCGCGATGAAGTTGCGGTACGGATTGTCGGCAATGGGCTCCTGCGCGATGCGGTTTTCCGGCGTCAGCCCGCTTTTCAGCGCCCAGTCGGTGTTGACCACGGCGGCATCGAGATCCTCCACCGAGCGGCCGACGATACCGGCGTCGAGTTCCTTGATCACCACCTTCTTGGCATTCTCGGCGATGTCGGCGGTGGTGGCCAAGATGCCGGTCCCGTCCTTCAGCTTGATCACGCCTTCATTCTGCAAGACGCGCAGTGCCCGACCTTCATTGGACGGGTCGTTCGGCACGCCGATGACCGCGCCCTCGGGCAGCTCGGCAACCTTTGTGTACTTCTTCGAGTAGAGGCCGATCGGCCAGACGCCGGTGTAGCCGACCCGGACGATGTGATAGCCTTGCGTCTTGATCTGGTTGTCGAGATAGGGCTGGTGCTGGAAGGCGTTGGCGTCGATTTCGCCACGCTCCAGCGCCTCGTTGGGCTGGGTGTAGTCGTTGAACACCACGGTCTCGATGGCGAGGCCCTTTTCGGCCGCCTGGGCGACGACGACCCGCCAGACATCCTCGTCCTCGCCGCTGATGATGCCGACCTTGATCGCCTTCTTGTCTTCGGCGAACGACACGCTGGGCGCCATCAGGCTGCCGACCGCGACGGCCGATGCGAACAGCAGAGCAAGGCCGCTGCGCCGGTTGACGGTTGACCAAAGGGAAGATGGCAAAGTGTTTTTGAAGTCGGGCATGATTGATCTCTGCGGTTGTGAAGTCATGGCAGCCGGCCGGATTGCCTAGCCTTGGTCACATCCTCAGAAATTCTATGGATTATATCAAAGAACGCGTTTCGCCGTTCTCGCCAAAGCCGGGAATATTCTCTCAAAAATTTGAAGAGCGTGAGCAAAAGACGCCGCCTGACAGGCCGCGGTGGGTCTGGTGCGATCCTGTACCCTCGAGAGGAGATCAGATTCGGAGAAGGCTCAGCGCCACATCGACCTTGGCATCGAGATTGGCCGAATACTCGATGGAGAAGTGAGGCACGGCGCTTCGTTCCCAGGGTTATTGCTTTGTTGTAGTTAACGCGTTAATTACATGCGGCATCCACGAAGTCAAGTCTTGCATCGGGTTTGGCGCAACGATACGGGATGGCAGGAACGGGCCTTGGCTGAGGGAAGGCCTGTTTTCGATCGCAAGCCAGTGTGGGGAGACTGTTTTTCTTGCTGCCTGAAAACACCCGTCGTTCCCTGCCGATGGCGCTCCTTCACGCCCGTGAAGCGGTGATGGCGCGGTTTCGCCCGATGCTCGCGGCGCATGACGTGACCGAACAGCAATGGCGCGTGCTGCGTGTGTTGAGCGAAGCCGGCCCGGTCGAGGCGACGGAGCTTGCCGATCGCGCCTCGGTGCTGCCGCCCAGCCTGACGCGCATCATCAAGGCGCTCGAGGGGCGGAAATTCATCACCCGCAACAAGGCGGAAGTCGACGGCCGCCGCGTCGTGCTGACCATCGCCCCGGCCGGCTCCGCCTTGATCGACGCCCTGTCGCCCGAGCGGCGCGTCATCTATGACGACATCGAACAGCGTTTTGGCCACGACAAGCTTGAGCAACTGCTCGATCTCCTGGAAAGCCTGATCGACGGCGAGGGGTGAGACAGTTCAGCACCTCCGCGCGGAAGTTTTGACTGGTCGCCTGCGCTAGAGACCGCATGCCTTGATTGGCGGAAACATCAATCGCTTCGTCATCCTATGGCGGAGCAAGGAGCGAAGCGACGCGGCGCAGACTGTAGGATGACGAAGTTGGGGGGAGGCTTCGGCCAACTTCGAATGTTCGTGTAGCGCTACCAGCGAAAACTCACCCGCCAAAGCTGCCAAGCCGCGTCGGCTGTGTGTAATTGCGGTCGACATAGAGCAGGGCCGAGCCCCCGCTGCCGTGCCGGACATCGATGACGCGGCCGATCATCACATTGTGCGTGCCGACGACATGCACAGTCTCGATCTCGCAATCGAAATTGACGATCGCAGCGCCGGCGTGCCGGAGGTCAGCGTCTGTCAGCGCGCCGCGGAGTAGCGCGCCTCCATGTCCCTTGTCGCGCCGGCGAATTTTCCCGCCAGATGCATGTGGTCATGCGTCAGCACGTTGACGCAGAAGCGCCGGTTGGACAGGAACACCCTTGTCGGCACGGAAATCTTATCGCATCTTGCGGCCGCTCGATGTCGGTTTCCTGCATGTCGAGACGGTGCTTGCCCGCGCAAACGTTCATCTTGGCCAGGTCGCGGCGCACAAACATCCGCAGATGGGCCAGATCACCTATTGGACCGGCGGCTCCGGCACCTACCGCATTGAAGACCGGTCCTGGGACTTTTCCGCGCCCGCCGTCAGCTTCGTTGCCGAGTACGATCGTGCATGGCTTCTCGATCGGGCCGGGCGCCGACGCCATCGTCGTGTCGGTCGCCGACGATGCGCTCGCCGCCCGTGGCCACTTTTTCGTGAAGCCGCACGGGTTGATCCAAGCGACTGTTTGCCTAGGTAAAAGGAGCGGCGGGCGCCACGCAAATCCCACAATCGGTATGACATTTTCCTGTATTCGAAAGCTTGCCCTTCCTGTTCTGTTCGTCGGCATGCAATCCTCCTGTGTCATTCCCGACGATACGTCGCGCGTCGCCAAGGTTGACCCCACGGTGGCGGCGGCTCGCAAGGAGATGGTCGGCCTCAGCGAAGCCGACGTCCGGATGTGCGCGGGGTTTCCGACCGCCACCGCTGACGCTGGCCGATCGGGCCAGATCTGGACCTATAAGCGCGTCGTTCAGCGCGGCAATCTCAGCATTGTCGTCCCAACCCTGGCGGTAGGCGCGATCCCGGTGGTCGGCGGCTCCGTCAATGTCGCTCCAGGCGGCTATTGCGACACGCAAATTCGCATGGTCGACGGCCGCGTTGCCGAAGTTGCCTACGCCGGCGACAACAATCTGCCGAACAGCCGCGACGCGCTTTGTGTCAGCACGGTGGACGCCTGCTTGGCCTATGCCCGCCAACACAGTCAGAGGCCGGCGGCCAGATAGCTGGCGGCAATGAGACAGCGATGGCAGGCAGTGGGTGTCGCACATGGATATCGTTGGGGGCTTGACTGACCGCCCCTACCGAATAGGTTAGCCATCGGAAAAATACCGGCTCTGATCGCCGGGCGGCAAATATGCCTCGTATGCCTCGCCCTCCGGCGCTGGCTGCGGGGCATTGTCATTTCTAGGGGATCTGTTTGAAACGGCGCATCGAGATCGGCATCCTCTATTCCCGCTCGGGGAGCTATCAGCTCGTGTCCGATGCGTGCCGCATGGGCGCCATGCGCGCGATCGCCGACATCAACGCCGACCGGAGCTCAGGCATCGAGCTGGTGCCGGTCGAGCGCGATCCGCAAAGCAATGCCGATCGCTACGCGACGCTCTGCGAGGACATCTTCAAGACCAGCAGCGCGCGCCATGTCGTCGGCTGCGTCACCTCCTGGAGCCGCAAGGAGACGATTCCCGTGCTGGAGAAGGCGGGCGGCATGCTCTGGTACGCCTGCCCCTACGAGGGCTTCGAGGCCAACGAGCATGTCGTCTACATGCACGCCTGCCCCAACCAGCATCTGGTGCCGTTGATGGCGCATGTCGTGCCGCGCTTCGGCGCCAACGGCTTCCTGCTCGGCTCGAACTATATCTGGGGCTGGGAGATGAACCGCGTCGCGCGCGACCTGATCGCCGATGCCGGCGGCAAGGTCCTGGGCGAGCGCTATCTGCGCATCGGCGAGACCGACGTGTCGCGCCTGATCGCGGAGATCCGCGCCACGCGGCCGAACTTCGTCCTCAACAATTTGATCGGCACGTCGTCTTACGCCTTCCTGGCGGCCTATCGCGACCTCGCGGCTGAGAATCCAGCCTTCAGCCCGGAAGCCTGCCCGGTCATCTCCTGCAACCTCACCGAGGGCGAGCTGCCGGCGATCGGTGTATCAGGCAATGGGCATTTGTCGGTTGGGCCGTATTTCGCGCCACGCCCGGCCGCATTCGCCTCGTCCTTCGAGGCCTCGGCCTATGCCTCCGTGCAAGTGATGGCCGACGTGCTCTCCAGCGATCCCGATGCCGGCCCGGCGGAATTCTCCAAAGCCTTCGCCGAACGGCGCTTCTCCACCCGGCTAGGGCCGATCGCCATCGACGCCCACTCCCAGCACGCCACGCTGCCCGTGATCATCGGGCGCATCGCGGATGGCTTCTTCGAGGTCGTCAGCCGCGAGGACGAGGTCGCCCCGGATCCGTATCTGTCGCGCTACGACCCCGCCAAAACGTTCGGCCGTCCGCGCCTGAGGGTGGTGTCGTGACGAGGACGCCGCGCATCCCCAATCTCGGCGGCGCCAGGGCCTTCATCCTGCATCGCCCGCATCCGACGGTGCAGGCCATCACCCGGCAATTGTCGGCCATCGGCCTGATCACGCTGGACTGCTGGCCCGAACTGCCGCCCGAGGCGTTGGCGGCCGATTTCGTCTTCTTCGACGCCGATCTCGGCTTTGACGAGCAATTCCCGTGGAAGCCGGGCGAAGCGCCGATGCCGCTGGTGGCGCTGATCGGTTCGGAGGCGCCGGGCCGCATCGAATGGGCGCTGTCGCACAAGGCCGATGCGCAACTGCTGAAGCCCGTCGGCAATGCCGGCGTTTACAGCGCGCTGCTGATCGCGAGGCAGAGCTTCGAGGCGCGCAAACACCTGGCCAGCGAGATCGCTTCGCTTCGCCAGCGTGTCGCCGAGCGTCAGACCATCGTACGCGCGGTGGCCGCACTGTCGAAAGGCACGGATGACGAGCGCGCCTATGCGCGGCTGCGCTCGCTGGCGATGAGCTGGCAGATCAGCGTCGAGGATGCCGCGCGCCGGATCGTGGCGATGACAAGCGAGGAAGCAACGGGGGAAGAAGGCGGCGATGACCAGTCCCATCGCGCCTGATCTCCCGGCGGCCGGGCGCATGCCGGTCAAGCCGCGCGCCGGCGTCTGGCGCCGTCTGGTCAAACGCCGTCTGGCTCTGCTCGGCCTGGTGATCGTCGCCATTGTCGTCGCCGGCGCCGTGCTGGCGCCGTGGCTGACCGGCCACGACCCCAACGAGCAGATGTTCGACGGCCTGACCATCGAGGGCTCGCCCTTGCCGCCGGACGCTAAATTCTGGCTGGGCACCGATCTGCTCGGCCGCGATCTCCTGACCCGCATCCTCTATGGCGCCCGCACCTCGCTGATCATCGGCATAGTCGCCAATGGCGTGGCGCTGTTCATCGGCACGCTGGTCGGCGTCACCGCGGGCTATTTCCGCGGCTGGATAGGCGGCGCGCTGATGCGCTTCACCGATCTGATGATGGCGTTCCCAGCGCTGCTGCTCGCCATCTGCCTGGCGGCGGTATTCCAGCCCAGCCTGTGGATCGTCGCCATGGTCATCGCCCTGGTCAACTGGGTGCAGACCGCGCGCGTCATCTATACCGAAACCTCATCGCTCGCCGAGCGCGAGTTCATCGACGCCGAACGCACCATTGGGGCGAGCGCGCCGCGCATCCTGTTTCGCCACATCCTGCCGCATCTCCTGCCGACCATCATCGTCTGGGGCACGCTCGGCATTTCGACCACCGTGCTGCTCGAAGCGACGCTCTCCTTCCTCGGCATCGGCGTGCAGCCGCCTACCGCGTCCTGGGGCAACATCATCTTCGAGAACCAGACCTATTTCCAGGCGGCACCCTGGCTGGTGTTCTTCCCAGGTGCCGCGATCCTGGCGCTGGCGCTGGCCTTCAACCTGATTGGCGATGCGCTGCGCGACATCCTCGATCCGACGCAAAGAGGCCGGGCATGATCGCCTATCTCGGCCGCCGCCTCATCCAGTCGCTGCTCATCCTGCTCGGCGTCTCGCTGATCACCTTCGCGCTGCTCTACCTCTTGCCGGCCGACCCAGTGCGACAGATCGCCGGCCGCAGCGCCACGCCGCAGACGGTCGAGAACATCCGCCAGCAGCTCGGCCTCGACCAGCCCTTCGTCGTCCAGTACTGGCGCTATCTGGTCAGGCTGCTCAGCGGCGATCTCGGCCGCTCCTACATCCAGCGCTCCGAGGTCACCGAGCTGATCGTCTCGCGGCTGCCGGCCAGCTTGCTGCTGATGGTCGGCGCCATCCTGTGCGAGCTGCTGCTCGGCCTCGGCATGGGCCTGATCGCCGCCGTCAAGCGCGGCACCGCCACCGACCAGACCTTGATGGTCGCCTCCTTCGTCGGCGTCTCGGCACCGCAATTCGTCGTCGGCCTGCTGCTGCTCTACGTCTTTGCCGTGCGGCTCAGCTGGTTTCCGATCGGCGGCTACGGCACCTGGCGTCATCTGGTGCTGCCGTCGCTGACCATGGGCATCCTCGGCGCCGGCTGGTACGCGCGCATGATGCGCTCGTCGATGATCGACGTGCTGCGCCAGGATTATGTCCGCACCGCGCGCGCCAAGGGCCTGGCGCGCCGCGCCATCCTCTTCCGCCATGCGCTGCCCAACGCCATCCTGCCGGTCATAGCCATGATCGGCATCGACATCGGCATCTTCATGGGCGGCATCGTCGTCGTCGAAAGCGTGTTCGGCTGGCCCGGCATCGGCCAACTGGCGTGGCAGGCCATCCAGCGGGTCGACATTCCGATCATCATGGGCGTCACGCTGGTGTCGGCCTTCGCCATCGTGCTCGGCAATCTGCTTGCCGACATCATCGCGCCCTTCATCGATCCCCGCATCAAGCTCAGGTGACAACCGGACCTGAGCGAAAACAACATGACATGACTGAAACCAAACAGAGAAAGGGAACATAAAAATGAAAAAGTTTCTCGCATCCACGGTAGCGGCATCGGCGCTGGCGCTGATGCTCGGCATGACAAGCGCCCGCGCCGAGGACACCGTCGATCCGAACGCCAAGCAGGGCGGCGCCATCACCCTCACCTACAAGGACGACGTCGCCACGCTCGATCCGGCGATCGGCTATGACTGGCAGAACTGGTCGATGATCAAGAGCCTGTTCGACGGGCTGATGGACTACGAGCCGGGCACCACCAACCTGAAACCCGATCTTGCCGAGAGCTACGAGATCGCGCCCGACGGCAAGACCTTCACCTTCAAGCTGCGCCATGGTGTGAAATTCCACAATGGCCGCGAGATGACCGCCGACGACGTGAAATATTCGCTCGACCGCGTCACCAATCCGAAGACCCGGAGCCCCGGCGCCGGCTTTTTCGGCTCGATCAAGGGCTATGACGATGTCGCTGCCGGCAAGGCCGAGAGCCTTTCCGGCGTCACTGTCGTCGACCCCTACACGGTCAAGTTCGAGCTGACCCGTCCCGATGCCACCTTCCTGCATGTCATGGCCATCAACTTCTCACATGTCGTGCCGAAGGAAGAGGTCGAGAAATACGGCGCCGATTTCGGCAAGCATCCGGTCGGCACCGGTGCCTTCAAGCTCACTGAGTGGACACTCGGCCAGCGCATCGTCTTTGAGCGCAATGCGGACTACTGGCACAAGGGGCTGCCGCATCTGGACAAGATCACCTTCGAGATCGGCCAGGAGCCGATCGTGGCGCTGCTGCGCCTGCAGAAGGGTGAGATCGACGTTCCCGGCGACGGCATTCCGCCAGCCAAGTTCCAGGAGGTGATGGCCGATCCCGAGCAGAAGGCGCGCGTCGTCGAAGGCGGCCAGCTGCACACCGGCTACGTCACCATGAACACCACCATGGCGCCGTTCGACAATGTGAAGGTGCGCCAGGCGGTCAACATGGCGATCAACAAGGCGCGCATCATCCAGATCATCAACGGTCGCGCGGTGCCGGCCAACCAGCCGCTTCCCCCGTCGATGCCCGGCTACGACAAGGAGTACAAGGGCTACCCCTACGACGTCGCCAAGGCCAAGGCGCTGCTTGCCGAAGCCGGCCATCCCGATGGGTTCGACACGCAGTTGTTCGCCATGAACACCGATCCCAACCCGCGCATCGCGCAGGCGATCCAGCAGGACCTGGCGGCGATCGGCATCAAGGCCAGCATCCAGTCGCTCGCCCAGGCCAACGTCATCGCCGCCGGCGGCGACAAGGCCGGCGCGCCGATGATCTGGTCCGGCGGCATGGCCTGGATCGCCGACTTCCCGGATCCGTCGAACTTCTACGGCCCGATCCTCGGCTGCGCTGGTGCGGTGCCGGGCGGCTGGAACTGGTCGTGGTATTGCAACAAGGATCTCGACGCTAAGGCGGCCGAGGCCGACTCGGTGGTCGATCCGGCCAAGGCCGGCGAGCGCGACAAGATGTGGAGCGCCATCTACGACAAGGTGATGGAGGACGCGCCCTGGGCGCCGGTCTTCAACGAGCAGCGCTTCACCATGAAATCGGCCCGCATGGGCGGCGCCGACAACCTCTATGTCGACCCGGTCCATATCCCGATCAACTACGACAATGTGTTCGTAAAAGATGTGCAATAACTGCGACTACACCATCCACGGGCGCCATCATCATTTCGGCTGGGACAATTCGTTTGCCCCGGCCGAGCGGGTTGCGCCCGGCTCGACCATCGAGTTCCAGTGCCTCGATGCCGGCGGCGGCCAGCTGAGGCCCGACAGCGCCGTTGCCGACGTCGCCAAGCTCGATTTCGCCATGGTCAATCCGGTGACCGGTCCGATCTTCGTCGAGGGTGCCGAACCGGGTGACGCGCTGAAGGTGACGATCGAGCTGTTCAAACCGTCCGGCTTCGGCTGGACGGCCAACATTCCGGGTTTCGGCCTGCTCGCCGACGAGTTCAAGGAGCCGGCGCTGAACATCTGGAAATATGACGCCGGTTCACTCGAGCCGGCGCTGTTCGGTAAAAACGCCCGCGTGCCGTTGAAACCGTTCGCCGGCACCATCGGCAACGCACCCGCCGAGATGGGCCACCACTCGGTGGTGCCGCCACGCCGCGTCGGCGGCAATCTCGACATCCGCGATCTCGCCGCCGGCACCACGCTCTATCTGCCGGTGGAAGTGGCGGGCGCGCTGTTTTCGGTCGGCGACACCCATGCCGCGCAAGGCGACGGCGAGGTCTGCGGCACGGCGATCGAAAGCCCGATGGATGTCGTGCTCAAGCTCGACTTGGTCAAGGATGCCAGGCTGAAGACGCCGCGCTTCACCACATCCGGCCCGGTGACGCGCCATCTCGACGCCAAGGGCTATGAGGTGACAACCGGCATCGGTCCTGACCTGATGGCCGGCGCCAGGGAAGCGGTTGCCCAGATGATCGATTTGCTTTCCGCTCGCTACAAACTCGACCCGGTCGAGGCCTATATGCTGGCCTCGGTGTGCGGCGATCTCCGCATCAGCGAGATCGTCGATATGCCGAACTGGGTGGTGTCGTTCTACTTCCCACGCTGCGTGTTTGAATGATTTTGGGCCGGCGCCGCACCCCCACCCCGCTGCTTCGCAGCGACCCTCCCCACAAGGGGGAGGGTACAGCGCTGCCGCCCCACCTCCCCCTTGTGGGGAGGTCGGACCGCAGGTCCGGGTGGGGGCTTCGCCCGCAATGACCTCAACCCCCAAACCCATCCTCGACATCGCCAACCTCTCCGTCAGCGTGCGCGGCGAGGACGGCGAGCGCGAGGTGGTCTCCAACCTGTCGCTGACGTTGGCACGCGGCGAAACGCTGTGCATCGCCGGCGAATCCGGATCCGGCAAATCGATGACCGCGCTGGCGATCATGCAATTGCTGCCGCAGCCTGCCGCCCGGATTTCCTCCGGCACCATCCGGCTCGGTGAGACCGAGCTCACAGCGCTCGACGAGCGCCGGATGCGGCGCATTCGCGGCGACCGCATCGCCATGATCTTCCAGGAGCCGATGACCTCGCTTAACCCGGTGCTGTCGATCGGCCGGCAACTGATCGAATCCATCGAGGCGCATACCAGCCTGTCGCCAACCGAGGCCCGCCAGTGCGCCATCGAGGCGCTGACGGCGGTGCGGATTTCCGAAGCCGAAAGCCGGCTAAAGCAATTTCCGCACGAACTCTCCGGCGGCATGCGCCAGCGCGTGATGATCGCCATGGCACTGGCGCTCGAACCCGACGTGCTGATCGCCGACGAGCCGACGACGGCGCTCGACGTTACCGTGCAGGGCGAGGTGCTGGAACTGCTGCGCGACCTGCAGCGTCAGCATGGCACCAGCGTCATCCTCATCACCCACGACATGGGCGTCGTCGCCGAAATGGCCGACCGCGTCATCATCATGCGGCATGGCCGCATGGTCGAAGAGGGAAAAACATCAGACATCTTCGCCAGGCCGCGGGCCGACTACACGCGCGAGCTGCTTGCCGCCGTGCCGCGCATCGGCAGTGGCGTCGGTCGCCAGAGATCCAGGGATGCCGAGGCTGCGACACCGGCCAATGTCGCTGATGTCAAAGACCTGCACGTCCGCTTCGATCTGCGTGGCGGCATCTTCGGCCGAGTCACCCGCCGCGTCCACGCCGTCGAAGGCGTCAGCTTTTCGATCGCGCCCAACGAGACGCTGGCGCTGGTCGGCGAGTCCGGCTGCGGCAAGTCGACCACCGCCAAGGCGCTGGCCGGATTGGTGCCTTACAGCGGCGACATCGTCATCGGTGGCCGCAACCTGTCGGGCCTCGGGCGCGACGAGCGCGAGGCGGTGCGCCGCGACGTGCAGATGATCTTCCAGGACCCCTACGCCTCGCTCGATCCGCGCATGCGCGTCGGCGACCTCGTCGCCGAGCCGCTGCTGATCCATGGCATCGCGTCGAAGGAAGAGCGCAGCCAGCGTGTCGCGGAGCTGTTCGAGCGCGTCGGCCTGTCGGCCGACCAGATGGAGCTTTATCCGCATGAATTTTCCGGCGGTCAGCGCCAGCGCGTTTGTATCGCGCGCGCTCTTGCGCTGCGGCCGAAGCTGATCATCGCCGATGAAAGCGTCTCGGCGCTCGACGTCTCGGTGCAGGCGCGCGTGCTCGATCTGTTGAAGGAATTGCAGCGCGAATTCGGCGTCGCCTATCTCTTCATCTCGCACGACATGGCGGTGGTCGAGAACATTTCCGACCGCGTCGCAGTCATGTATCTCGGCCAGATCGTGGAAATGGGCACGCGCGACCAGGTCTTTTCCAACCCGCGCCACCCCTATACAAGACGGCTGATCGAAGCCGTGCCGGTGCCCGACCCGGGCAAGCGAAGAAGCCGCTTCGCCCGCCTCGACAAGGAGATCCCGAGCGCCACCCGCAAGATCGGCGAGGCGCCGTTGAAATTGGTGCTAAGGGATGTCGGCAACGGCCATCTGGTCGCCGCGGAGGGCTGAGCACGTCGTAGCGGCGCCGGAATTCCAGCAGCTCGGGACAACCGCCGTGACGCCCGGACGGTTCACATGTTGGTGTTTCATCTCGGGCTCATGGCCGGCATTATGCCGCCAAAGCGGCATCGCCTCGAATATGAAATTCGCCATTGCCCCTTGCCGTCCATCCCCATTTTCCTCATGTTCAGCTGTGCTTTGCAGATGATCGATCGTAGGGGGCGGCCGGATTCATCGTAATGGGAGGAAGTAGACCATGAAGGCATGTTATCTCGTTTCTGCCGCCCTTCTCGCCGCGGCCGCGATCCCCGCCTCGGCCGCCGAGATTTCCGACGGCAAGGTCAAGATCGGTATCCTCAATGACCAGTCGGGCGTCTATGCCGATTTCGGCGGCAAGTGGTCGGTCGAGGCGGCCAAGATGGCGGTCGAGGATTTCGGCGGCAAGGTGCAGGGAGCGTCGGTCGAAATCATCAGCGCCGACCACCAGAACAAGCCTGACATCGCCTCCAACGTCGCGCGGCAGTGGTACGACACCGAACAGGTCGATGCCATCATGGAATTGACGACCTCTTCGGTGGCGCTCGCGGTCCAGGGGATTTCCAAGGAAAAGAAGAAGATCGATATCGTCACCGGTGCGGCGACCACCGAGCTGACCGGCAAGCAGTGCTCGCCCTACGGCTTCCACTGGGCCTATGACACCCACTCGCAGGCGGTGGGAACCGGCGGCTCTCTCGTGCAGCAGGGCGGCGACAGCTGGTTCTTAGTCACCGTCGACTATGCATTCGGCTATTCGCTCAAGGAGCAGACCGCCAAGTTCGTCGAGAGCCATGGCGGCAAGGTGTTGGGCGAAGTGCGTTATCCCCTGGGGGCGACCGATTATTCGTCCTTCCTGCTGCAGGCGCAATCGTCGGGCGCCAAGGTCATCGGTCTGGCCAATGCCGGCCTCGACACCTCCAACTCCATCAAGCAGGCGGCCGAATTCGGCATCGTCCAGGGCGGCCAGCGTCTTGCAGCACTTCTCTTCACGCTGGCCGAGGTGCATGGGCTTGGCCTTCAGGCGGCGCAGGGCGTCGTGCTGACCGAGGGTTTCTACTGGGATCGCGATGACAAGAGCCGCGAATTCGCGCAGCGCTTTTTCAAGCGCACCAACCGCATGCCGAACATGATCCAGGCCGCCACCTACTCGGCGGTGACGCAATACCTGAAGGCGATCGACAAGGCCGGCACCGACGAGACCGAAGCCGTCGCCAAGCAATTGCATTCGATGCCGGTGAACGACGTTTTTACGGCCAACGGCAAGGTGCAGGCGGACGGCAACATGATCCACGACATGTATCTCTATCAGGTCAAGTCGCCAGCCGAGAGCACCAAGGAGTGGGACTACTATAAATACCTCGCCACCATCCCTGGCAACGAGGCATTCCTGAACGAGAAGGAAAGCGGCTGTCCGACGGCCAGCCAGTGATCGGCGCGGCCATGGCGCCGCCTGACTTGAACGCGAACGAGCCGCTTGTGGTGCTTTCCGCCCGCGGTTTGCGGCGTGACTTTGCCGGCTTCGTCGCCGTCAAGAACGTCGATCTCGATGTCCGCCATGGCAACATCCATGCGCTGATCGGACCCAACGGCGCCGGCAAGACGACCGTCTTCAATCTGCTCACCAAGTTCCTGGCGCCGACCAGCGGCAGGATCGAGCTGCTCGGCCACGATATCACCCGAACCTCGCCGGCCAGGGTCGCGCGGATGGGTCTGGTGCGCTCGTTCCAGATATCGGCGATTTTTCCGCACCTCAGCGTGCTCGACAATGTGCGCGTCGCGCTGCAGCGGCCGGGCGGGCTCAGCGTTCAATTCTGGCGCTCGCTCGCGGCACTCGATCGGCTGACGCCGCGCGCCGTGGAACTGCTGCGGTCGGTCGGTCTCGACGACGCCAGGAACAGGCTCGCCGGCGATCTCTCCTATGGCAGGAAACGCGTGCTGGAGATCGCCACGACACTGGCGCTCGATCCGAAAGTGCTGCTGCTGGACGAGCCGATGGCCGGCATGGGGCATGAGGACGTGGCCACGGTTTCCGACCTCATCCGCTCGGTGGCCAAGGATCGCGCCGTGCTGATGGTCGAGCACAATTTGACTGTCGTGGCCGACCTTTGCGACTGGATAACGGTCATGCAGCGCGGCGAGGTCCTTGCCGCTGGCGACTACGCCACCGTCAGCCGCGACGAACGCGTGAAGGTCGCCTATATGGGCACCGCCGATGACTAGTGCCGCGCCTCTCCTTGCGGTCAGCGGCCTCAACGCCTGGTATGGCGAGGGCCATGCGCTGCACGGCGTCGATCTGGAGGTGTTTGCCGGCGAGACGGTCACGCTGCTCGGCCGCAACGGCGTCGGCAAGACGACGACGCTGCGCTCCATCATGGGGCTGATCCGCAAGCGCACCGGCCGGATCGCTTTCGGCGGCAAGGATCTGATGCGGCTGCCGCTGCACCGCACCGCTCATCAAGGCATCGGCTTCGTGCCGGAGGAACGCGGCATCTTCGCGACGCTGACCGTCGACGAGAATCTGGTGCTGCCGCCGGTCGTCGCCGAAGGCGGCATGAGCGTCGAGGAAATATTCGAACTCTTCCCCAATCTGAAGGAGCGGCGCAACAGTCCCGGCACGAGGCTGTCGGGCGGCGAACAGCAGATGCTGGCGATCGCGCGCATGTTGCGAACCGGCGTGAAAATGCTGCTTCTCGACGAGCCGACGGAGGGTCTCGCTCCCGTCATCGTGCAGCGCATCGGCGAGTTGCTGGCGACGTTGAAAGAGCGCGGCATGACGATCCTGCTGGTCGAGCAGAATTTCCGCTTCGCCAGCCGTGTCGCCGACCGTTTCTATCTGATGGAGCACGGCAAGGTCGTGGCGGGGTTTCCGGTCGGCGAACTGCCGGACCGCATGACGCAGCTCCACGAAGTCCTGGGTGTATGATGGCGCCATGACGATGATCTTCGGAATCCCCGTTCAGGCCTTCCTCGGCCAGTTGCTGGTCGGGCTGATCAACGGCTCGTTCTACGCCATGCTGAGCCTGGGTCTGGCCGTCATATTCGGCCTGCTGCGCGTCATCAATTTCGCCCATGGCGCCCAGTATATGCTCGGCGCCTTCGTCGGTTATCTGCTTCTCACCTATCTCGGCATCGGCTATTGGCCCGCCTTGATCCTTGCGCCGCTGATCGTCGGCGTCTTCGGCATCGTTGTCGAGCGCCTGGCGCTGTCGAAGCTGTACGATCTCGATCCGCTCTACGGCCTGCTCTTCACCTTCGGCCTCGCGCTCGTGCTCGAGGGCATATTCCGCTACTACTACGGCGTCTCGGGAAACGCCTACGCCGTGCCGCCGCTGCTTTCCGGCGGCACCAATCTCGGCTTCATGTTCCTGCCCAACTATCGCGGCTGGGTGGTGGTCGCCTCGCTGATCGTCTGCTTCGGGACCTGGGCGCTGATCGAGAAGACCAGGTTGGGTTCCTACCTGCGCGCGGCGACCGAGAATCCCCGCCTCGTCCAGGCTTTCGGCGTCAACGTGCCGTTGCTGCTGACCCTGACCTACGGCCTCGGCTCAGCCCTTGCCGGGCTTGCCGGTATTCTGGCGGCACCCGTCTATCAGGTGAGCCCGCTGATGGGATCGGATCTCATCATCGTCGTCTTCGCGGTCGTCGTGGTCGGCGGCATGGGATCGATCCTCGGCGCGATCGTCACCGGCTACATGCTCGGCCTCGCCGAGGGCCTGACCAAGGTCTTCTACCCCGAGGCCTCCAACCTCGTGGTCTTCGTCATCATGGCCATCGTGCTTTTGGTCCGGCCTGCCGGCCTGTTCGGAAGGGACGCCTGACATGTCGGAAGGGACATCCGAGATGTCGGAAGCGACATCCGACATGGCCGAACTGACGCTTCGCGAGAAGCCCGTCAGGACCTCGGCACGGCTCGAATGGACGCTGGTCGGGCTCGGCATCCTGGCGCTGCTGGTGGCGCCTTTCCTGGTCTATCCGATCTTCCTGATGAAGATGCTGTGCTTCGCGCTGTTTGCCTGCGCGTTCAATCTCCTGCTCGGCTATACCGGGCTCCTGTCGTTCGGCCATGCCACCTTCTTTGGCGGCGCCGCCTACTTCACCGCGCATGCCGTCAAGGTCTGGGGCTGGCCGCCGGAAGCGGGCATCCTGCTCGGCATGGCGGGCGCGGCCGTGCTCGGCCTTGTCATGGGCTTCTTCGCCATTCGCCGGCAAGGCATCTACTTCGCCATGATCACCCTGGCGCTGTCGCAGATGTTCTTCTTCTTCTGCGTGCAGGTGCCCTTCACGCAAGGCGAGGACGGCATCCAAGGCGTGCCGCGCGGCATGCTGCTCGGCGTGCTCGACCTGAACGTGTCGCTGAACATGTATTATTTCGTGCTGGCGGTGTTCCTGATCGGCGTCTTCGCCATCTGGCGCATCGTCAATTCGCCGTTCGGCATGATCCTGCGCTCGATCCGCGAAAACGAGAACCGCGCCATTTCGCTGGGCTATTCCGTCGCCAACTACAAGCTAGGGGCCTTCGTCATGTCGGCCGCGCTGGCCGGGCTGGCCGGTTCGCTCAAGGCGATCGTCTTCCAGTTCGCCACGCTCACCGACGTCACCTGGCAGATGTCGGGCGAGGTGATCCTGATGACGCTTCTCGGCGGCATCGGCACGATGGTCGGCCCGATCATCGGCGCAAGCCTGGTCATCGGACTGGAAAACACGCTTGCCACCTCCGGTTTTCCGGTGACCATCGCCACCGGCCTGATCTTCATGGTGTGCGTGCTGATCTTCCGGCGCGGCATTGTCGGCGAATTTTATGCGCGGGTGATCAAGCGGGCGGGGAAGGAGTGATCGGCTCCGGATCGACTGCGCGTGATTGAGCGGACCTCGTCAGGGGCGCTTTGCCCGTTGTAGAAACGTCTTGATCGGGGGCCGGAAGCGGACTTGCGGCTTGGAGGCCTGGAATGTGAGAAGCGGACGTTCAGGCGCCCCCATCGACGCGATCTGACCCAACGCGGACACCAGAAATTGGCGGCCATCGCCAGTCTTCTGTCGCATCCTGCAAGTGAATGCCACAGGAGGCGTGCCTATATCTGCCGATGAATGGCGGGGACGGCCTAGTCGTCACCCCGGCCGAAAGCATCGAAAGGAACAAGTCATGCCCACCACCAAGCGCCGCGCATTGATCCTCATCTCCTCCGGCCGCCAGCTGCCGCTGGCCGAACCGGCCGATGTCAAGTCGATCTCGACAGGGTTCTTCCTGGTCGAGATGGCTCAAGTGCTCAAGGAGTTCGAGAACGACTACGAGTTCACCTTCGCCACCCCCGACGGCAACGCCCCGCAACTCGACATCAACGGCATGGCCCTGTCCGTGCAATCCATCGAGAAGACCGGCGCCATCACCATCCCCCTCCGTATGCAGCAGCGCCGCCGCTCGTTCGACGTCAACAGCTTCCGGCAGCGCCACCCCGCGTTGGTCGCCCGCCGCGAGCAGGAAGTCCAACTGCTGGAACGGCACATCGGCCGGGTCCCGGTCTCCGAACTGTTGCCCAACAGCGAACCGGAGCTCGCCGCGTACCGCCCCGAACTGATCCGCCGCCTCGACAAGCTCCCCGAGGGCACCTTCCACTCGCTGCAGGAACTCGTCCAGCGTCACCGCGACCCGGCCGACCCGTTCACTTTCGCCGACTTTGACTTCATCCACACCCCCGGCGGTCACGCACCCATGGTCGACTTCCGTGACAACCCGTGGCTCGGCGAAACCCTCCACGTAGCCCGGGAGAATGGCGTCGTCATCTCGCTGATCTGCCACGCGCCCGTGGCGGTCACCTCCACCCGGCAGCGCGTCGACGCGCAGGGCCACCCCTACCTCGTTAGCGACAACCCGTTCCTCGCCGCCACCATCTCGACCGTCCCCGCAATCGGCGAGCTGTTCGCGCTGCGGTTCCTCTACCCGCGCGTCCCCGGCAAGAAGACCCGAACCGCCTACTTCGTCGACAAGGCCATCAAGGAAGCTGGCTTCAAACTCGCGACCTCCCTCAACATCGCCGCCCCGCTGCTGGCCTACGAGCCATCCGTGCGGCTGCTCACCGGGAACGGGCCGCAGGCCATCGACCAGCAGGCCGCCAAGCTGCGCAGTGTCCTCGCCGGCACTCACGCCACCCGGCGCGCCAGCGGCAAGCAGTTGAGCGAGCAACCGTTGCCGTCCACCCTGCCGGTCACACAGTAGACGACCCGGTAGAGCAGATGGATCAGTGGATCGGTCGCGGATTCGGGGTACGCTGTGATCGAACGGGGGTCGGGCTGGACGACGATAGGACAGCGGCGCTCATGCGCCGCCATTACGGGCGAGTGAAAGGCCTGCCATGACACGGCTACCAATCGACAGATGCAAAGTCCCGCAGGCCTTTTGGCGCGCGGTAGAGCGGGCTGGCATCTCACCGGCGGCATTGTTGAGGCAAGCTCGGTTGCCTGCGACGCTCCACATTTCCGAAGACGCCTGGGTCAATACCGCCCAATACTTCGACCTCTGGCAAGCGCTGGAGGAGCTGTCGGGCGACCCCGCCATCGGGCTGCATATCAATGTAGCGGCAGATACAACGGTCCATCCCCCCGCAACCATGTCGGCCTTCTTCGCCAAGGATTTCCGCGACGGCCTCAATCGTCTTGCCAGGTTCAAGCGGCTTTGCACCCCGGAAGAGCTGCACGTGATAGAACGTGATGGTGAGGCTTTTGTCAGCTTCGCCTGGATCCACGCCGTTGGCCCGGAGCCTGACGTAGCGGTCGACGTGACGTTTGCAGCAATCCTTGAATTGGGACGACGTGGAACAGGTCGTCACATCGTCCCGCTGCGCGTGGAAATGACCCGAGCAGGCCCGACGACCCGAGAGCACAAGGGGTACTTCGGAGCGCCAATAACCTTCGGGGCGCCCAAGAACCAGCTGGTGCTGCGTGCTGATGATCTGGATCGACCGTTTGCTGGGCACAATCCCGAGCTGCTCGCCATCCTTACGCCGGCACTGTTGGCCTAACTCGACGAGATCGATGCGCAAAGCTCGTTGCCGGAACAGGTCAAGATTGTTCTGAAGCGGCGGTTGGCCAGCGGCAAGCCCGAACTATCGGACGTGGCCAACGCCCTGGGGATGGGCGAGCGCACGCTGCAGCGCCGTATTTCGGAATCCGGGACAAGCTTCAGGCAGCTACTGGAAGCTTCGCGCCAAGAGCTTGGTCGCGAAATGCTCGCCAGTGGCGCGAATGCGGCCGACGAGATTGCCTACCTGTTAGGCTTTCAGGATACCAGCTCGTTCTATCGCGCCTTCCGCGAGTGGGAAGGCGTCACCCCCGCTCAGTGGCGCGAGCAGAACATCGAGGCCTCTCGCCTGAACTAGATTGGCGCCCATCGCCAGTTTTCTGTCGCAACCTGCAAATGAACTCGACAGGCGGCCTGCCTACCTCAAGAGACGTGCCCAATGGCACCCAAATCATGAGGTAGTTTGATGTCGAAAATCTGGTTCATCACGGGCGCGTCGCGTGGATTTGGCCGCATCTGGGCGGAAGATGCACTCAAGCGGGGCGATAAAGTCGTCGCGACCGCTCGATCGCTGACCGATGTAGCTCCGCTTGCTGACAAGTTTGGAGACTCGGTCCTGCCTCTAGCACTTGACGTGACACACCGCGACCAAATTGCCGATGTCGTCTCTAAGGCGCATGCGCATTTCGGTCGTTTGGATATCGTCATCAACAATGCCGGCTATGCGCTGATAGGGGCGATCGAAGAAGCCAGCGAAGCCGAGGTCCGCGCCGAGTTCGACACCAACTTCTATGGACCTCTCTCTGTAATCCAAGTGGCCCTTCCGCTTCTGCGCGCGCAGGGGAGTGGTCACATCATTGGCGTTTCGAGCGTGGCGGGCATTTACGCCGGGCCGATGACTGGCATGTACCATGCGTCCAAGTGGGCGTTTGAGGCGCTCCATGAGAGTCTGTCCAAGGAGGTCAAAGGGTTCGGCATCAAAGTAACGCTTTTAGAACCCGGCGCCTACGCGACGAACTTCGCAAGCCAGACATCCATGAAGCTCGCCAAGGGTCTCGACCTCTATTCAGAGACGCGGGCCCAGGTTTTCGCATCGGGCGCAGAGATGGTAGTCGGCAATCCAACCGCGACCTCTGCTTCATTGTTCAAAATCGTGGATGCTGAGCAGCCGCCATTACGCTTCTTCGTTGGCTCGGAAGGGCTGCCAGTCGCTCGTACAACCTATGCAGAACGCCTCGCGGAATGGGAAGCTTGGGAGGAAACCTCCAAGTCAGCTCAAGGAGAATACCGAAACCAGTCTTCTTGATATCAGATGAGAAGGCGGCAGGGTGGTGGCTATATGCTTCGGCATGGACTGGTGCTACGCGCTGATGACCTAGATCGGCCGTTCGCCGGGCCCAACCCCGAACTCCTCGCCGTCTTGACACCGGCGCTGTCGGCCTACCGCGCCTTCCGCGAATGGCAAGGCGTGACCCCCGGTGGCGCGAGCAGAACACCGACGTCTCTCGCCTGAACTAGAGATTGGCGGCCATCGCCAATTTTCTGTCGCAACCTGCAAATGAATGTGACAGGGCGCGCGCCTACCTCCAAGAGGTGCCCAATGGCACCCAATCATGAGGTAGATCGATGTCGAAAATCTGGTTCATCACCGGTGCCAATCGCGGCTTTGGCCGCGTTTGGGCGGAAGCCGCACTCAAGCGCGGCGACAGGGTTGCCGCAACGAGCCGGCAGCCTGAAGCCTTGCAGGATCTCGTTACTCAATTCGGCGGTGCGGTCCTGCCCCTGCGGCTGGATGTGACCGATCGCGCCACCGCAATTGCCGCTGTCGAACAGGCTGCCAAAACATTTGGTGGTCTCGACGTTGTCGTCAACAATGCCGGCTACGGCCTGTTCGGTGCAGTCGAAGAAGTCACGGAGCAGCAGGTGCGCGATCAGCTCGAAGTGAATTTCTTCGGTGTGCTGAACGTCACCCAGGCCGTCTTGCCCATCCTGCGCAAGCAGGGGCATGGCCACATCATCCAGGTGTCCAGCATCGGTGGCCTGATCGCCTACCCCAATCTGGGGGCCTATCACGCCTCCAAGTGGGCAGTCGAAGGCCTCACCGAGGCGCTGGCGCAGGAGGTTGCCCCGTTCGGCATCAAAGTGACCTTGGTGGAACCGGGCGGCTATGCCACCGACTGGGGCCGGGGCTCGGCTGTCCATGCCAACCCGGCGCCGCAGTATGACCCCCTGCGCCGTGCCCAGGCAGACATCTGGGCCAACGTGCCTGCGGAGTTCATTGGCAAACCGGCGGCGACGGGTCCGGCGATCCTGCAGGTCGTCGATGCCGCCGAGCCTCCGACCCGAATCTTTTTCGGGCTCACCCCAACCAGGACCATCGTCGATGTCTACGCCAAGCGCCTCCAGACCTGGAAGGACTGGGAGGCGGTTTCGATCGCGGCCAACGGCCACTGAGGCAACAGCCCGCGGGGGCCGCGCGCAGCGGGCCCCCCGCCCGGGAACCCCCCCCCCCCGTCGCGAGTAGGGGCCCAAACCCCCCCACCCCCGGGGGCCGGGAAATAAGGCGCGGG
>NZ_JAMYKW010000072.1:0-22171 GCF_040317555.1 Mesorhizobium sp. M1406
TCAGGTGCTTGTGGTGCTGACGCGGCAGGCGAAAGAAGGTCAGCGTGTATTCGATGGTCTCCTCCACCCACGTCGTCAGTCGTGGGTAGCGGCCCGACCATTTGGCAAGCCATGCAGCCAGATCGGCCTTGGCTTCGCGAGATCGCGCCGGTCGTAGAGCCAGCGCAGTTCCTGCAGGCAGTCGTCGCCATGCTTTCGCGGCAGATGATCGAGCGCATTCCTGAGGAAGTGCACGTAGCATCGCTGCCATGCGGCTTCCGGGATCACCTCGCCGATCGCCGCCACCAGGCCGGCATGGTCGTCGGACACGACCAGTTCGACGCCTTTGAGGCCACGCCCCTTCAGGGCGACGAGGAAGTCCCTCCAAGCCGAGCGGCTCTCGCGATTAGCCATCTCGACGGCCAGGATCTGGCGCCTTCCGTCCCAGTCGATGCCGACCGCGATCAGCACCGCCTGGCTCATGACGATGCCGGCTTCGCGCACCTTCTCGTAGCGGGCGTCGAGGATGAGGTAGGCAAAGGGCTCCTGAAGCGGACGCTCGGCAAACGCCTTCAGGCTCTCGTCCAGCCGTTTGTTGATGGCCGAGATCGACGAGGCCGAGAAGGCATGACCGCACAGCTCTTCGGTGATCGCCTTGACCTTCCGGGTCGGCACGCCCTGCACATACATCTCCGCCAGCGTCGCCACCAAGGCCCGCTCGGAACGCTGGTAGCGCTCGAACAGCTCGGTGGAGAAGCGGCCGGCCCGGTCCTGCGGTATCCGCAGCTCGAGCTTGCCGACACGGGTGACAAGGGTGCGGCCATAATAACCCGAGCGATAGCCGAGCCGCTCCGGTGTGCGTTCGCTCTTCGAAGCACCCAGCGCCTCGTCCATCTCGGCCTCGAGCACCTCCTGCATCACCGCACGGATCACTTCGTGCAATCCATCCGGGTTCGAAAGCAGAATGTCTTTGACGGCAGCGCTGGCGGTCTTACTTTCAGTCTTGGTCATGGTGGCGTTCCTTCGCGGGAATCAGGTGACGTTGAACATCACCAGCCTGCCATGACCGCCTTCTCTCAGCGAATTTGCAGAACTCTCAGCACACTACCTGACGTCCGGGAGACTGATGCCAGACCCTGAATTTAGCATCCATCAACAATACCTAAAAGCCATCCTGATCAGAAGCGCATCTAAGCACGTCCATTTCAGGGGTTAGTCGAGGCCGCATTGACCAGGGGTACCCTTGTTGGTCCGCTGAAGGAGGGCAGCCCCCCCCCTCGACAACGGCTTCTTCACGTGTCGCTCGCGCAGGGACGCCCCAAAAAAAAGGGCGCACGAGGCGCCCTTCTTTTCAGATCGGCTATCAGCAACTGCCTTCACCTTTCGTTGTTAGAAGCGGTAGGTGACACCTGCGCCTATCAACCAGGGATCGAGCGCAGCCTTCCCCGTCAGCTTCGCGCCGTCGACCGTGACGTCGAAGTCTGGCTTGAGGAAAAGCTTCTTCACGTCGAAGTTGACGCCCCAGTGCTGATCCACCATGTAGTCGAACCCGACCTGCAGCGCGGTGCCGAACGTGTTCTTAACCTTGAGAGCATCGGCGCTGCCGGCACCCTGGTTATAGAAGATCGTGTAGTTCACGCCGGCGCCTACATAGGGCTTGAACGCGCCGAAATCGGTAAAATGATACTGCAATGTGAGCGTGGGCGGCAGCAGCCAAACCTTGCCGATATTGCCCAGCGCGCCGATCGCTCCTTGGCCCTCGATGTTGGCATAGGTGGTGCCGAGTATGAGCTCGGCGGCGATGTTGTCCGTGAAGAAATAGGAGATATCGAGTTCCGGGATCACGGTGTCCGAGTAGGAAAGACCGGAGCCTGACACTGCATTGACGTAGCCCGAATCCTCGGTGATGACCCCCAACCCACGCAGGCGGAGTTGCCAAGGACTCGGCTCTTGCGTGACCGAGGTTCCCGCCCGCGGGACGCTCGCGGCTTGCGCAAGGTCCGCCGCGACGGCCTGCTGTCCCATCAC
Organism: Mesorhizobium sp. M1406; assembly: GCF_040317555.1. NCBI lineage: Bacteria > Pseudomonadati > Pseudomonadota > Alphaproteobacteria > Hyphomicrobiales > Phyllobacteriaceae > Mesorhizobium > Mesorhizobium sp. M1406. Next base: position 2,008 of record NZ_JAMYKW010000072.1, read on the forward strand.
GATGAGGACAACGGCCGCTGTTACTCCCCGCGCCGCGCGCATTTGGTTTCTCGCCATGATATTCTCTCCTTGCTCTTCAGAAAATGTGGACTGAACTACGAAAAATCTTGCTCGAATATTTTGGGATTGGCGGAGCGCTCATGCCCAATTTGCGTGGGAACGCGCACACATTATTCGAGCCGGTCTCGCAATCATCGACCTGTACCCCCTGATTGAAACGTTGCTCTTTGTCTGGGTCCCGCTCACCTATCGAACGCCATCGGCTTGCCAGCCGATCGCACTGCGAAGGAAATTGGTGCCCAGGGCAATGAGTCCGGCCCGCTCCCGATTGTCCTTGCCGTAGCTGTGGCCGCCCTCGCCGGGCTCGTAGAAGTAAGCGGGATAGCCAAGAGCCTGCAGCTTTGCCGCCATCTTACGCGCGTGGCCCGGGTGGACGCGGTCGTCCCGCTTCGTGGTGGCGAGCAGGATCGGCGGATAGGGTTGTCCCGGCGTTGCGGCGTGATAGGCCGAGATTTCCTTTAGGAAGATCCATTCCTCCGGCTTGTCGGGATCGCCATATTCGTCAATCCAGCTCGCGCCCGCCAACAGCTTGGTGTAGCGGCGCATGTCGACAAGCGGCATTTTGCAGAAAAGCGCGCCGAAATTTTCAGGATAGCGGGTTAGCATATTTGCCATCAGGAGGCCGCCATTTGAGCCGCCCTCGGCGGCAATCCGCCTCGGCAGCGTAATGCCCCTTCGCACGAGGTCGGCGGCAACGCCGGCGAAATCGTCATGGGCGAGACGCTTGCCCGCCCTGCGCCCGGCCTCGTGCCAACGGGTGCCGAACTCGCCGCCGCCCCGGATGTTCGCCACCACGCACGTGCCGCCGCGTTCGAGCCACAGCTTGCCGAGCGAGGAGTTGTAGTGGGGCAGGACCGATTTGCCGTACCCGCCGTAGGCGGTGAGGTGAACCGGGGCATCCCCGTTCCCGTTCGCCGGACCGACCTGCGTATAGGAGATCATCTCACCATCGGTCGAGACTGCCTCGTGGCGCGTGACCACCAGCCCGGATGCGTCGAAATTCTCCGAGTTGCGCTTCAGGATTACTGGAGCGCCAAGAGGCGGCGCGGCATTGAGGTCTAGTAGGAGAAGCTTCCGCGGCGTGATCGGGTCCTGAGCCGAAATGAGGACCTCTCCAGTGGTCTCGTGAAGTTCCGCATCGAGCGAGCGAAGGTGAACAGTCCCTTCGCCGGGCAGGGTGTCCAGCGCTCGGCGCGTCCATTCCTGCCGGTCGGGAGTGAACATCTCCAAACGCGGATCGAGGTTGACGAGGTAGAAGATAATGAGCTTCCCGTTATTCCAGAAGAATGACTGCAGGGAGCGCCTGTCGCCTGTTTCAAAGAGGATGGCAAAACTGCGTTCGCCGGCGATGAAGGAGGAAAGCGAGATGCCGATCAGCGCGTCCCCGGGATGGGTCATCCCTCCCACTGTCCATGGCTTGCGCAGCTTTACCGCCAGACAGTCGCCGAAGCCGCTCCACGAGGCGTCTCGAGGAAGGTCGATCCGCGTCTTCGGCCCGCTCCTGTCACCGATTCGGCCGATCTTCTCAAAGAAGGTCGACTGCTCGATGAACCAGAGGCGCTCGCTCTCGGCGGTGCGGTCCAGATGGCCGGACACCCCGAAGGATTCGGAACCGGTCTCGAAGATTACCGGCGCGGTGAGCGGATCCGCGCCACGCTTCCACAACCGAACGGTGCGCGCGTAGCCGCAACGGGTGGCCATGCCATCACCAAGCGCACTGGAAAGCAGAAGCGTGTCAGGGTCGAGCCATTCAATACCGCCCTTGGCCTCCGCGAGGTTGAAACCGTCGGCGACAAAGCTAAGAGACTCAAGATCGAATTCGCGATGCACGACCGCCTCGCTGCCGCCGCGCGACAGGCGCAGAACGGCTCTTTCCCGTCTCTCCGGCTCAAGGGACGCGCCGCCCCAGATCCAGTCCTCTCCGTCGCTAGCCGTGAGGGCGTCCAGATCAAGCAGTAGCTCCCACTGGGGCTCAACTTTCATGTAGGCGGCAAGGGTGCTCCGACGCCACAGTCCGCGCGGATTTCCGGCATCTTGCCAGAAATTGTAGAGGTACGGGCCGCGGCGGGTGATCAAGGGAATCTTGTCAGGACGGTCGAAGATCGCTGTCAGGGCCTCACGGTCGTGATCGAACTGCGTTCCACCGAAGTGCCCCAGTGTCCTGGCCGACTGGCTGGCGGTCCAGTCAAGTGCCCGTTCGCCTTCTATATCTTCAAGCCAAAGATAGGGATCATCGTCGGGAGCATTCAGAGTTGGGCGAAAATCGAACGCGGTCATGTCCGTACAACCTGAAGAATGAAAGCGCAAAGGCTTCCTTCCGCTCGGGAAAGCTCAGTGTTTGCGGCGGCGACCGCATGCTCGGCGAGCGTGATCATGGGATGAGGTCTTCTCAGTTGGTGCGGCGCGGCAGTGCGTTTGCGCATAGGACTTGCATGTGTCGTGCCAACCAGGAAAATCTTTCAGAACAATACGATCACTTGATAGCGCTGTGTCTTATCTCCGACATCGTCGTATATCCGACAATGACTGCAACCGTAGGCGCCTGATCGATCTAGTGTAAGCGCGGAGCCCAGCATGAGCGAACACCTGCTCCTGGGGCCGCTCCTGGAGTCCTATTTCCGCGGGCGCCTGACCAAGCAGCGGAACGCGACTCCCGCGACCGTGGCCAGCTATCGGGACGCTTTGCGCATGCTGATCCTCTTTGCCGCCGCCCGATTGCGGAAGAAGCCGGCGGCGTTGGCACTCGAAGAGCTTGATCGAGACCTCGTTCTCGCTTTTCTCGACGAACTCGAGGAGAAGCGGAACAATTCCGTCACCACGCGCAACACCCGCTTGGCCGCGATCCGATCTTTCTTCCACCACGTCGCTGCCGCCGACCCGGCGTCCTTCGGCGTCGCCCAACGCGTGCTGACGATTCCCATTAAACGGACGCACATTGAGGTGACGTACCACCTCACCAAGGTCGAAGTGGACACCCTCATCGCGGTGCCCGATCCAAAGACGCCCCGTGGTCGGCGCGACCGAGCCTTTCTGCTCTTCTTGGCACGGACCGGCGCCCGGGTCTCCGAAGCCATCGGCGTCACGCCAGCAGTGTCGGCTCTGGCGTCCCCTCCTCGTCGCTCGACGCACGGTCCTCAACGAAATGCGGACGATCGAGAACGTGGTCAGGTCGATTCTTCGGGAGGCCGGCCTCAAGCTTGGCAGGCCAAGCCGTGCAGCCTTCGCCGATCGCGTGCGCGAGCTCATTGGTGCTGACAATATCGTCGTGGCGCTGGTCGAGCCGCTCCTGGCGAACGTAGCCACGATGTTGCGCGAGTTCGGGCGACTGACAGAGCAGGTTCTCGACATCGCCGGCAAGAGCAAGTCTGTCGGCGGCTGATGAGCGCGCCCGGCGTCGGGCCGATCACCGCGCTCGCCTTCCGTGCCACGATCGATCAGCCGGATCGCTTCCGGAGGGTGCGCATCTGGGCTTGACCCCGGCACGTCATCAATCCGGTGAAACCGACATTCAGGGCAAGGTCAGCCGATGCGGCGACGAACTCGCCCGCATGGCCCTCTATGAGGCGGCGCATTCGCTGCTTGTGCTCAGCAAGAAATGGTCGAGGGGCATGGGGCATGAATGTCGCCAGCAAGGCGATCTCGTTGGCAGGCTAGATCCTGGATAGATTCTCCCAACGTCGCTCAACAGATTGAGACGCCTGGCCCTCCTGACCCCATCATGCGGCGGCCCGGCGCCGACCGCGAAGAGAAGCGAGTGACCCACGGGGCGACATCGTCCGGAAAAGACAGGAAAAGCTTGACCTCACCGACCCCAGTCAGAGAAGCCTGAGGTGATCTGTTTCAGGCGGCGCCTCAATCACGGCATAGAAGACGCGGGCCGCGATTTGCCGGATCTGCTCCGTAGAGTACTCCCGGCGCACCGCCTGTCGGCGTTCAACGCGAGCAGTTCGAGGACAGGAGCCGGGTCGCGCATCCGCCGCGCCTGGCGACGCCTAGAGTGCCATTCAGCTTTTTATTTCGTTGTAGACACTCCAGCTGAAATGACGCTCTTGACCCTGCCGCTCTGAGCGCAGCACCCGTTGCAGGCGGCGCTTCCATCGTTCACTTCGCGGCAAAGGCCGATGGCGCCTGAGGAAGTGATGAGGCCAGCGCAAACCAAAAACGTTTGCCTCGCGGCTTCGGTCCTCGGCCCTTGACTAGTTGGCGGCGATGTACAGGGATTTCCCGAGAGCCTACGTCGACCGTGCAAAGGCCTGCAACTGCTGAGTGAGAGGAGGGACGCTTGGACGAACACGATCCGAAGGAAGAGCTGATCGAGACGATTTTTCGCAACGGCACAATCACCGTCGTCGGCATTCTGCTTGCCTTTTCGCTCGGCTTCGTCACCCATTGGGCTGCGAACCCCATGCCATGGCGGCTCTACGACCTGTTCGCCGTTGTGCCGATCCTGGTCGGCATCACGTTGCAGTTGCGGGCGCTGTCCCTGCTACTCGACATGAGTTCGTTGCGCCGACCCATCTACGAACGCGCCAACCGCATCTTCATGGCCGGCCTTATCCTGACCGCGTGCGGCGTCGGGCTGGCCATCCTGCTCGATGTCTTCGCAATGTCGATGAAGGGCACGCTGCCCGGCGCTTGACGGCCTGTCCCTGCGCTTTGGAGCTGCCGCAATCGGCCGACGCGATGCGTCAGATCCGAGGGTTCCTAGTGCTTTCGCTAAAGCAGCGTCAGCCTTCTTCCCGAAGAACGCTTTCTCTAGATTGCATTAGCGGATGTTTAGAGCGTGGGCTTGCCGGAAATTACGTCTCGGTGGCATAATCCGCATAGCTTTTAGGGTGCTGCCAGGAAGACCGATTTGCCGGCGGTGGATGGACAAATGCGTTGGCGTCAGGAAGAGGCTCGGCAGGTTGCGTGCGCGCATTGCCGAACTGGAGCGCGATCTCGTGGCGATTACACCTCAGGGGCGCCATCGGCGTTTCGAAGCCGGACATGAACTTCGCAATGCGAAGTGCCGCCTGAAGCGTCTCGAGGAATGCATCGCTGAAATACCGGAGAAATGTGGCCGTTAGCGCAAGCTTCGCCGCTCTCAATCTTTGCCACGCGGTCGGCTGGTCGGCGGGGAACAGATGCCGATCGTGCGGGTACTCTGTCCGGCAGAGACGCAAGGTTCTGCACTGTCCGTTCATGAAGACTTCGTGCTGGTCTCCACAAGAGAAGTATTCTGGTGCAGAAGGTGCCCGATTAGCTATCGGAAAAAGCGACATCGACGTGCAAATCGGGCGCCGCAGTGAGGCGTCCCCCCCAATGTCGGATTTCCGACAGGATCGTAAATCCGCCAACCCATTGTTTAATAAAATTTCCTTCCTGGCACGGCCCATGCATGGGACTCTGCGAACGCATCAGCCAGACGTCGTCCATGATCATGCGCACCGAAAATGCCGTCGCCGCAGTGAAAACCGCGCTCTCGCCTGCCATCAAGCCGCCGAAACGCCGGCGCGTAATGGTCGAGTCAGGCGATTGCGCCGGCTTCAAACACCTTAGTGGGCCTGGAAAGCTCCTCGCGTGACGGCGAGGGGGGGGCATCCAGACGGGCGGAAAGGACAAACGTCGTTGCCCCACGTCGCCGGCATCGTCGATTGTCACCGCGCTGGAATGCGCGGTCTACATGCGAAGACCCGAACGCGCAGGACAAATTCTCGCAAGCCCGGTCGGGACTGGGGCTCGAAGTCCGTGAGCGGAGGCTAATGGCTATGGCCGATATTCGCCGCGAACAATCCGCCTAGTGGGAAGGCGCTATAGGAGGAAGCAGGTGGAGTTATCTTGCGTTGGGATCGGTGCTGGCCCGTCCAATTTGAGCCTTGCGTGTCAGATACACGAGCAAGTTGGGAAAGGGGCAGTGTTCCTGGATCGGCAGGTCGACTTCCGCTGGCATCCAGGCAGCGCATTCGATTCCTCGGAGCTCCAGGTTAGTCACTTCAAGGACCTGGTCACTCTGGTGAATCCGCGATCAGCCTACACTTTCGTAAACTTCCTGCACGAGAACGGGCGTCTGTATCACTTCCTGAACGCACAGTTCGAAGCCGTGCTCAGAGTGGAGTTCGAACAATACCTGAACTGGGTCTTCCACAGGAACCCACTAGTGCGTGGCGGCGAAACAGTCCGCGAAATCCGCTTTGACGGCGAGTTTCGGGTGCGGACGGATAAGGCGGTTCTCGGCGCCAGAAACGTTGTGGTCGGCATTGGCAAGCAGGCGCAAATTCCGCCTCAATTTCAGGGCTGGATTGGACGCAACCTGTTCCACTCATCGGTTTTACTGCACATCCACCCTGAGGTGCGGAGAAAGCATGTCTGCGTGGTCGGCGGAGGCCAGTCGGGAGCCGAGGTGATGTTGCACCTTGTCGGCCTGCCGAACGAACGGCGGCCTGCCTCGATCACTTGGGTCTCGCAGCGCGAAAACTATCTGCCTCTGGACAACAGCCCGTTCACAAACGAGTTGTTCATGCCCTGCTTTTCGGATCGTTTCGCGGCGATGAGCGACTCGCAGCGTAAGCTGCTCCTGCGGCGTTTCGTGCTTGCCTCGGACGGCATTTCGGAAAGCACGTTGCGCGCGATCTATCAGGCACTATACCGCCATGAATTTTTCGAGCCAAACCGATGCGACATCACACTGCGGCCGGGCTGCACCGTCTCGCACTGCATCAACGCCGGACCGGGTCACAGGCTGACCCTGCAGCATGGCATGGACGAGGTCGAAGAAGTCACGGCTGACATCGTCATCCTGGCCACCGGTTACGAGAACGCGGTCCCAAGCTTGTTGGAACCGATCATGGGCCGCTTGGAGCAGATCGACAATGAATTAGCTATTCGCGAGGATTTTTCGGTGAGCTGGGACGGACCGTGTGACAGACGCATCTTCGTACAAAATGCGAGCCTCGGGCAGCGCGGCCTGGCCGATCCGAACCTAAGCTTGCTGGCCTGGCGCGCGCGTCGCATCCTCGATAGCCTACTTGGGCGCGCGCCATGCGCGAACCCCGAGCATCCTGGCTTCATCACTCATACGTCGATCGAGAGCTGGCCCGACCACGCAGCCGAAGAAATGGGCAGTGGAATATGACTCGTATGCTTTTGATCATCGGCGGTGGCATCCTAGGAATGATGCCCGCCTGCGCTGCGGCGAACCCCGGAGGCTTCTCCGATATCATCGTGACCGACCAAGCCCTTGGACCAAGCGGCGCATCGCATCACTCTGGGGGCGTGCATTTCTCCTACGGTTGCCAAGGCCGTACCAAGTCGCTCACTCGAAAGACCGCCGTGGTCTTGGCGGCCATGGCTGGGTCGGCAGGTAGCGGATGGTGCCGGCCTTTGGCGATGCGTGTCGTGGTTGAACCGGGTGAAGCGATTGATCCGGCCCAGTTTGCGGAACCCCTAGACCCGGCTGAGCCTGACATAGGCAGTCTCGCGCCGAGCTTCTGCGGACAATATCCGCCGGAGCGGAACGCACTTAGCATCGCCTCCCTCATCACGTGAGTCCGTCTCTGTGGACCCGCAACTTGATCAGCGCCCGACCGCCCTAATTGGCATGTCCAACCAAACCAGTGTTTCCAACAGGAGGCTTTTCGCATGTTGACTGATGCACAAAGGGAAAAGTGGCAGAAGGACGGATACGTCAGGCTCGAACGGTTCTTCACTCGAGCAGATCAGGAAAATATCTCTACTTTTGTCGAAGATATGTCACGCTGGAATGTCAGTGATGATAAATGGCTCATGTGGTTCGAGAAGACGACGGACAATCGAAAGATCACCTCCAAGATCGAGAATTTTCTCGACTTCCATGATCCATTGCGTCGTTTGCTCTTAGAAGATCAGCGCATAAAGTCAGCGGTCGAGGATTTGCTTGGAGAAGCTTCGCGCAGGCTCAAGGAGTTGCTGATTTTCCACTATCCAGACAGCGGCGGCTATCTCCCGCATCAGGACATTTATCACATTCCACACAAACTCCCCGACCGCATGGTCCATGCTGTGGTTGCCATAGGCATCGACGACTCCGACGAGGAAAACGGCGGGCTTTTTTTCAGCCCCGCCAACCACGAAAAGGGGGTGTTTCCTATGGATGCCGGTGGGGTGATCTATCCTCAAGTTGCCGAAAAGTTCTCCTGGGAACCCGTAGTATGGAAGGCTGGCGACATCTTCATCTTCGACGATTACGCACCGCACTACTCACGACCGAACAAAAGCAATCGTTCTCGGCGGACACTCTACTTGGTGTTCCAGCGTGCTTCAACCGGCGGGCCGACCCGCGCTGAATATAACGTGCTTAAGCGCGCCCTTAACCCGCCCGAGGGCAAAGTGGCCGATCTCGACAATCTCAAGCCCCCAAATGGCATCTTCTATCGCGATTGAGCTCACGAAGGCCGTGCGGAGGCATGCAAACGAAACTGATCGACCGCTCCAAGGTGCGGGAGAGCATGGCGATCTGATTTGCGGGCGCGGAGCATCGACCGCAGCCCGTCAAGACGCTTCGGCACGTGGATTGCGGAGGTGGTCGCAGGCGGTCTTCTGTGCGCCTACAGCCCGACTAGTGCCCCCCTTGGTCGCCCGCTTGCGGCCCAGAGCTGCACTATCCTGGCCGGGGCCGCCAATGGTCGGGCTGCCGTTTCTCTCCACGAATTGCACGGGAGGCTGTTGCGTTGGCAGCCGAAGGTCCCACTGTTACAGCTAGGTTTCCTTATCATGCGCAAATACAAGTTTTCTCGAACGGAGCTGTCGCGGGCGTTCGGTATCGACATGGCCACGCTTGGAACGGGAAGCGCTCGCACGGGGTTTTCATTCGGAAAGGTTGGACCCGGCGTCACATCCGAGCCCCATCGGCACGACGAAATCGAGGCGTTCGTGTTCCTGTCAGGGTCGGGCAATGTCAGGACCGACCGGGGGGAAATCTCGGTCGAGGCCGGCGATGTCGTTCTGTTTCACCCTTTTGAAGCGCATGTGCTGCGCAATGACGGAAACAAAGACCTAGATTTCGTCGCTGTCTACTGGCGAGACGGCGAGGCCGCCCTTGATGCCGCTGCAAAGACCACGGCTCCACGCGGCCCAATCTTCGTCTTCTCCACGCCGCCAACGCCAAATGGCGATCTGCATCTGGGGCATCTTTCTGGCCCCTATTTCGGCGCTGACGTCTATACTCGTTTCCTGCGCATGAAAGGAGTCGAGGCCTATCACCTGACCGGAAGCGACGATTACCAGAGCTACGTCGCGACACGCGCCGATGCCGATCAATCGAGGCCTGCAAACGTGGCGCGCTACTACGCCGACGAGATTCGCGCCACGCTTGCACTTCTCGATTGTGAGGTCCACAGCTTCCAAGCCACAATGGGCGATGACGGTTACGGCGAGTTCCAAACCGCGTGTTTCCGGAGTCTTCTGAGCAGCGCGGCGGTAGATTTGCGCCAGAGCCCTGCGCTTTTTGATGCTGTGACAGGCCGTTATCTTTACGAGCCGGATGTTGGCGGCCTCTGCCCCGATTGCGGCGGCTCCGCCGCTGGCAACATCTGCGAGGAATGCGGTGCCCCAAACCTTTGCCACGACTTAGGTGCAGCGCGGTCACGGCAGTCTGCCGAGGCGCCGGTGGTCGGCTCCCTCCGCCGTCCGGAACTTGCCATGGACCAATGCTACGACAATATCGACCGGCATCTAAGGGCGTCGGGCGTCTCGCTACGGATCTTGGATCTCTTCGCGCGCCTACGCCAACGCGGCGACTTTTCAGTGCCCATTACCCACCCCTCGGACTGGGGCCTGCCGGCCGAGGGGTTCCCGGGGCAAGTGATCTGGGTGTGGCCGGAGATGGCATTCGGTTTTCTGTACAACATCCAGGCGCTCGGCCGCTCGATGGGTCGCGACTGGAAGGCGGAGATGCCCGGCAACGACTGGCAAATTGTCCATTTCTTTGGCTTCGACAATTCGTTCTACCACGCGCTACTCTACCCCGCTCTTTACGCCGAGGTCTTCTCCCACTGGACGCCACGCATTCGCTATCACGTCAACGAGTTCTACCTGCTCGACGGCAAGAAGTTCTCAACCAGCTGCCGCCATGCGGTCTGGGGCAAGGAGGTTCTGAGCCCAAAGACAGTCGACGTCGTGCGCCTTCATTTGGGCCTGACACGCCCGGAAGGTGAGCGGACGGATTTCACGCTGGACGCGCTGCGCCGCACCGAGAACGAGGTGTTCCAAAGCATCTGGCTGAACTGGCTTGAGGCGTTGAACCAGGAAATCAAGCAGGATTTTGCCGGCCGTGTACCCGATGCAGGCGACTGGAGCCCGGTCGACCGCGCCTTCTTTGCTCGCATAGAGATCTATCGCGCTGCGATGGAGCGCGCCTATTCGGACGAAGGCTTCTCGGTTCGGCGCGCGGCCACTCAGGTCTGCGAATTCGTGCGCGATTGCGTGATCTACCGCGGCGCGCGAGACTTTGCGGCGGCGCGACGTTTCTATCCTGCCCGCAATCGGACTTCGCTAGCCCTTCAGACGACGGCCACTGCGACCCTGGCACCGACACTCGCTCCGCTGATGCCCCGCTTCGCCAAAACGCTGGCGCGAGGCATCGATGGCGCCTCAACCGAAACATGGCCCCGGTCCGTCCAGCGCCTTGCGCCCGGGACGCGCTTTGATCTCGGACCCGTGTTGGTGTTCTACGCCAAATCCGGCAATCCTCACCTCGACGACGAGGAAACACTATGAGCCCAAAGGTGCACCAGTGAGCTGTCCCCATCTCGACCAGATCTGCCCGGCAATCAAAGCCGACGATGCCAAATATCTTGACTCGCTGTCACTGGCGAGGGAAGCCGCTCTGAACGGCAGAGACTAGATTAGCTGACCTGAACCAACGCGTCGTCAAACAACCCTGGCCCGCCCCTTCAAGGACCGCTCGGCCGATCGCTTCCCAGCCCTTGCTGTTCGTGCCGAAAATGCGTGTGGGCTCGACTGGGCTGACCAACCTCTTCGGCATCGGGATTTCCGTCCTCCAGCCGGTCAAGGCTGTCATTCGGTTCGACCCGCTCGGTCAACCTGGCGCGCCCTGGACGGTGCGCCGATCACCAATGTGGATGCGAATGCCGCGTGATGGTACCTTCGATTCTGTCCGAGCGTGTACCGGCGCGGCAGTCAGCCGAAGAACAGCTGAGCTACTGATATCGGAATGTAGCAGGTCCAAATTCTGCCCCTGAAGCCGGATATTGCTCAATCAGCGTTGACGATGGCTTGGTGCACAAGCTTCCAACCAGACCGCGCAACGACAGCCCGTCGCCTGAGGGTAGTCGGCGAGGGCCGCCAAATCGCAAGCGTATCCTCCGTCGCATGCGCGCCGTCTTCGCCGAAAATGCAGACGCTTGTCTCCTCGAGAGATACATCCAGCTATTTTAGGGGGCTCCTCAGGATTGCGTGTTTGCGGTGCGGACCGCCCCTCAGTTCCCAATCGAGGAGCGATTCTACAATTCACATATTTGGAGATCGCTCGCTTGGTAACCCGTCTGTGAACCCTGCAAGCCGATGCTTCAGATGCCGCCCATGCAGAGGTATTTCATTTCGAGGTAGTCCTCGAGGCCATGGCGGGATCCCTCCCGCCCGATGCCGGACTGTTTTATCCCACCGAACGGCGCCGCTTCCGAAGACATCCGGCCGGTATTTACCCCGACCATTCCATATTCCAAGGCCTCGGCGACACGCCAGACACGCTTCAGGTTAGAGGCATAAAAATACGCCGCGAGGCCGTAGATCGTTTCATTGGCATCACGCACGACCTGATCCGCATCATTGAAGCGAATAATCGGTGCGAGCGGCCCGAATGTCTCTTCTTGCGCCGCGGTCATCTCGCTGGTGACACCGGTCAGGACCGTTGGTTGGAAAAACGTGCCATTCGTGCCGACGCGTTTGCCCCCGCATCGAATTGCGCCGCCTTTAGCTACGGCATCGGCAATATGGGATTCAATCTTGGCCAAAGCCTGCTTGTCGATGAGAGGTCCGATGTCCACTCCGGGAGCGAAACCGTCACCAACTTGAAGTTGGCGAGCCCGTTCCACGAATTTCTCGACGAACTCGTCGTGAACGCGCGACTGGACGTAAAGGCGGTTCGCTGAAACGCAGGTCTGGCCGGCATTGCGGTACTTCGCCTGGATCGCACCGTCAACCGCGGCATCGATATCGGCATCATCGAAGACGATGAAGGATTGCCGCCGAGCTCTAGGCTGACTTTTTTGATCTGGTCGGAGCACTGGCGCATAAGTAAGCGCCCGATCTCAGTAGACCCGGTGAAGCTGATCTTGCGGACCTTGGGATTTGTGCAAAGTTCGCGGCCGACCGCGTCACCTTCGGACGCATAGATCAGGTTGACGACGCCTTCGGGGAAGCCTGCCTGATGGGCGAGGGCGAACATTGCTCCAGCCACGAGCGGCGTCTGTTCAGCGGGCTTGAGGACAATCGTGCAGCCCGCCGCCAAGGCTGGCGAGATTTTGCGCGCCACCATCGAGGCAGGGAAATTCCATGGGGTTATCGTGCCGACCACCCCGATGGGCTGCTTGATCACCAGCATTCGGCGGTCCGTCGATGGTGCGGAGATCGTCTCGCCATAGACGCGATTTGCCTCCTCGGCGTACCATTGCAGATACGCCGCAGCATGCGATATCTCCGATTTGGCCTCGGCAAGCGGCTTGCCCATCTCCGCGGTGAGAATTGCAGCGAGATCGTCGGTGTGGTCGATGATCAACTCATGCCATCGCCATAGAACATCGCTGCGCTCACGTGCGGTAAACCCTGCCCATCCAGGCTGCGCGACATAGGCCTTCTCGATTCCAGCGCATGTCTCTTCGACTCCCATGTCAGGTAGTTCTGCCAGCACTTCGCCGGTCGACGGGTTGAGGACCTCGAATGTCCGCTCTCTAATCCGCGTGCCAAGTGCCGGCAGGCGATCGATGGGTCCAAACAGGTCAGGGGATCTCAGGTGACGGATCATCGGCGGACACAGGGGCAATCGGTTTCCTCCTCAACGCCAGGCGTATATAGCAGGTTCGGTGTGTAGTCCGGACGTCCAAGCTCCTCATAGGACCTCGGCCAGACAGCTAGCAGACCACGGTTGCCAACTGGAAAGGGAGAATACCGGATTCGCTAGAAGATGAGTCGCGGTTCTACTAGCCGGGCTCGACCGGCGGTTGCGCGCGGGCAGGTCCGGCCCGCGCACAACCCTGCCAGAGGTCTTCGCGGCCAGCGCCTGGTTCTACGTGCCGGCCACCGGGTCGTTCGGTCGGCAATATTGTAGATCGTGAATGCGTCGGTGCCGTTCAGCTTCTCCATCTCCTGCATCCAGCCGTTGACCGGAATGCGAGTAGGGCTGGTTCGGCCGCAATGTTGCGTTGACCTCCTCGTTCAGCAGACCTGCGGGTTCGTCTCTCTGCGCCAACGGCGCTCCTCCAGGATCACATTTCGCTCGGTCTTGATATCATCCTCGTTGAGGATGAGGTTGAACATGCGATCGGCCTCGAAGCCCATCATCTCGCCCAAAACGAGCCATAGGCGGTGAGGGCGTTATTGTAGCCGCCACTCACTTAGACGGCTCGGTGAACTCGCTGTCGGCGCGGTTGGTGGTCGCTTTGAAGATCAGACGCTCGAGGAAATGGGCAAGTCCGGATTTGCCGGGTGCTTCGGTGCATGTCGATCCATGCCATTGCCGAGCAGGAAATCCGCGATCTTGCCGCCGTCGGGTGGCAAGGCAAAGGGTTCGAGGCAAAAGTGATTTGTTCCTCATTTTGATGAACGCGCTGCGTCTTCGCCTCCCCGTGGTAGGATCGGCGGGCAGCGCCGAGCCAGATGAATCATGGGCCCAGGGCTCACTCGAGTCTCACCTTCGGATGGACCCAGGAGACCTGCGGCGGTGTTCTTGGGGAGGTGGCCATTGGAGGGATTTTCCTTGGTCCGCGACGTCTTGCGGGCGACAGGGCATGCACCGTGCCAGATCAGAAAACCATTGGAGGCTGTTGACAAATGGGGCTCTGCCATGTTGCGCATCCGACATTGTGGGCGACCGAACAGGACGATTAGGCGCGCTGCCGGGGAGGGGTACAGGATGCGCTTCGAAGGCCGCTGCACCGACGGTCAGAATTGAAATGTTGTCGCTCCAGCGGACCGATGTCCTCGACAGTCAGACCGGGCGGTGCTGAAGGGCAGAGGCGTGAGCAGCGTAGCTAAGTGGGCGCGGACCCAGCTCGCGCGCGAAGACGGACCTGAAAAAACGGCGGGTGGCGACATTCGCGAGGCGCTGGAAAACGAGGTCGTAGGACTGGGCGGGAAAAACGATGCCGTTGCTCTCTTCTGGCGTGATGGCCTGCCGCGAGGCCGTTGAACGTGATGAGTTGCTGCGGGAAGGGGAGTGTTTTCGCGGGACCTTGGTCAACGCAAGAAACAAACGTCGAGCTCGCCTTGGATGGGGGATGCAGCACATTTGCCGCTGCAGGACAGCAGCACGGAAGCTGTCCGCGCTTGCCGTCGTCCCTGGGAACCAAACAGCAGAATTAGCGGTCGCGATTGATTTCATGTGCGTAAAATACCGCCTGGTGCGCTCGGCTGCAAATGCACGCCTGGCGGAGTGGTCGCTTTAGGTCAAGGGCATCGGGTGAGTAACAGCCTGACCTTGCTCAATCTGATGCGCGCTAACCGCCTCGCCGGATTGTGGAACTGCTCGCGGGTGGCTTCTACCACAAACAGCAAGGTCACGAAATCAAGCAGGAAGTCGTCAATCGCCTGGGAGATCGTTTCTGACTTGCCGTTGAATTGGTCCAGCAAAACGCGCGCGCTATCGATCGCTTCCACGCTGGTGGCATCAATCAACCGCTCGACCCTCTTGAAACAATCCAAATCGAAACTCCTTCATGCGCTTGCCAAGCCGTTATGCTCGAAGGCAGTTCCGTGAACTACCCGGCCTTTGACCTGCGGCACGAGCAGCGGTCGGCCTTACGTCCCGTGCAAACACGAGCCATCGACGTGGCGCTGAGGAGCGTTGGAAGAAATTAGGCGCTTCCGGCCACGCTCGAGCGGTAGTGTAGGACAGTGCTTGCTGGCTAATTTCGCGCATTTCTCTCAAACGAGCCCCGCAGGCGGTCCGGGACGGGGCGCGCGATTTTTGCCTTGCGGTTTCAATTGGCGCGCCAGAGCGAAGGCCGGAACGACGCCCGATGTCCCTTTTTGACGTTGACCGTAGCAATGCAATCCCGTGGTGGGACCTCGCGGGACCGCTCGTCACCGCAGAGGATTCTTTGGCTGGCCAGAAGTCCGGTGCGCGAGGGTTTTGTCGCGCGCACGCATTTCTACGATGCCGCCGCCGCGCTGTGGCTCGAGGGCGAGCTTGTCCATGTCGAGGATCTGGTCCTGCACGACACCCACATGGACATCCGCACGCCGACCCACGAGCTCACCCGTGCCCATGCAGTGCTGCGGGCACGGCGGCTGATTGTTGCCAACAGGCCGGACTGGGCGCTGAGCCCGAACGGCCTAAGACAGTTGCGCGGCCGTGACGGTAGCACCCCGGACGCTCTGCCACTGGAGATTCATGCGACGACAGGGGAGGGCGCCGGCGATGAAGAGGCGAACGAGTCGGCCAATGACGATCTGAACGATGGCTTCGGCGCCGAATTTGCCGCCATCGATGCGTTGCTCGATCGCACGCGGAATGTGCTCGACGGGCTCGCCGCTGCGCCGGTGTCGCGACCGCAACAGGTCCCGACGGCCGAAAAAAAATCCGCTGCTCTACGATCCCGACTGGGACGAGGAGGAACGGCTGTCGGACTGGCGGGCAGTATTGAACCGGAACACGGGCCAGCCGCCCGTGCTGAGCGCTGCCCTGCTATGGGATGCGTGGGAAACAAAAGAACCGCTGCAGCATCTGCCCTGGCTCGGACACCTGCTCGTGGGCGCCATGCTCAGGCAGGCCCGAAAAACGAGCGCCGCCCACCTCGTCTGTCTCAACACCGGGCTGCGCGCCATTCCGCGCGAAAGGCGGCGCGCCCGCGACAGGACGGCGCGCCTGATCGGGTTTCTGGAGGGCGTCACTGAAGCGGCCGGCGCCGGGCTGAAGGAACACGATCGGCTGATGCTCGCCCGGGAACAAATGTTGCGCCGCCTGCGCGGCCGGCGTGGAAATTCGAAGCTGCCGCAACTCGTCGACCTCGTTCTTGCGCGGCCGCTCGTCTCCAGCGCAATGATCGAAAAGGACCTGAAGGTGACGACGCGTGGGGCGCTTAATCTCGTGGCCGAACTCGGCCTGCGCGAGATCACGGGCAGGGGACGTTACCGGGCGTGGGGGATCCTCTGATAGCTCCTTGTGCGCGTGGAACGATCGTCTGGCACGCCGGCTTGCGACCGGCACGACCGTGCTATTGCAAGTCGCATCGTCTTGGCAGCGGGAACAGGCTTTCTTGGGTCAGACGTTACCGCGAGACCTTGCGCCCGCGCGTTGCTTGCGCCATATCTGGACCATGGCGAAACATGCAACTACCGCTCGGCGATCGGCGTCATCAGGCCAATTTGTCACTACGAAGGGCGCCAATTCGGTTGGGCGGACGAGTGACGGGGTTGTGATCCTGAAGCCTGCCACCAAGCCGACGCATTTCACGCAAAGTGAGATACGCGGCACGATTAAGGAAGTGAAGGGGAGCGACGGCCGCTTATCGAGCAGTAAGAATCATTGATGACTGCGCATCCGCGCAATGTGTTCATCAACTGTGCCTTCGACGCCGAATTTGAACCCCTATTCCACGCGATAGTTTTTACTGTGATCCGGTCAGGATTCCGTGCGCGGTGCGCGACCGAATCTGACGACGCGGGAGAGAACCGCTTCTCGAAGATACAGCAAATCGTGGAGGAATGCCGCTACGGCATCCATGACATTTCGCGCACTGAAACCAGCGGCAATCCTCCTCTGCCTCGTTTCAATATGCCGCTCGAACTCGGCCTTTTCCTCGGTGCCAGACGCTTTGGCGACGGCGATCAAAAAAAGAAAAAGACCCTAATCCTTGATCGTGAGCAATATCGATTTCAGCGGTTTGTTTCCGACCTCGCCGGCCAAGATATTCACTCGCACAATGGCGACGTTTCGAGCGCAGTGCGTGAAGTGGCAACTTGGTTGCGCACTCAATCGAGGTCGACCACTGTACCGGGCGGAATGAAGATCGCCGACGAGTTCGCCCTATTCCAAGAAGCCTTACCCGCGATCTTAGGGCAACAAGGACTTGCAAGAGCCGAGATGACATTCGGCGACTACACCGCTATTGCCGTGGCATACATCAAGGAAAACGCCTGAACGTGGTGAGTCGGCCGCCGGCATCGCACAATTCTTGTTTTGATCGTGTCATGCCGGCGGCACCCCAGCAAATTGCAAACTGGCCCACTGCCGATCAACTTGACCCAGAATTCGGGACTCTAAGTGAATTAAATGGTTAATCGGACTTTACTAGCGCTGTCCATTCTTTGCATCCTTTCATCTCCGGTTTGGGCTGACAAGAATGCGGGATTTGCTGCCGCCAAGCGCGGCGACTACGAGACTGCCTTGCGGGAGTTGCGACCACTTGCAGACCGGGGCGACGCTGCCACTCAGGTCTTTCTTGGGCTTATGTATTCTGAAGGCCTGGGCGTCAAAAAAGACTTGGTCGAGGCGACGATTTGGTATGTAAGGCCGCCGATCAAGGTGACGATAGTGGCCAGTTTATGCTCGGCATTTCTTACGTTGAAGGCAAAGGCGTCACGAAGGACTTTGCCGAAGCTGCGATTTGGCTTCACAAGGCCGCTGACCATGGCAACATCGGTGCTTATGGCCCCCTCGGCGTGATGTACGCCAAGGGCCAAGGAGTTACACAGGATTACATACAAGCACACAAATGGTTCAGTTTAGCCGCGCGAAAAACTAAGAATCCAGGTTCCGCCATTACGGCCCGCGACCGGATCGCAAGCCAGATGACGCCGGAGGAGCTTGCCGAGGCTCGACGCTTAGCTCGAGAGTGGACACCGCAATAGTCGGCTGGGGGGGCGGCGTGCCAATTTCCGGGGCGACGTACTCACAGACAGATCACCAACCCCCACCCGGTGTAAAGCAGCAAGTCCCCTATGATGTGCCGATTTGAAATGCTCCAAACCAGCACTCAAATATCGTCATCATCGGCCGCGGATGTCGCTGCAGCCAACGTGTCGGGTGCCGCAGCAGGTCGTGGGCAGAAGAACCGGAAATCGCAGGCGACGCACGTCTCCGGTTCGCTGCAAGTCGGCGGCCACGCCGCGCGGATACTGCCTTGCGCGGCCTCATCCATTACCCGACCCTCGATTTCCGAGACGATCTGGTCAAACTCGCTCGTAGCGCGTGCAATGCTCGCCTCGGTGATCGGGATGACGCGAATGGCTCTTCGAAATCGAAATGCTCCGATAGTCCGGACGCCGCACCCGGGGTCCACGCCTGCAGTGCATAAAAGGGATGTGTCGCAAACTTTTCGGTAACTTGACTGGGGCATGACAGCTCTTCGATTTTCGGGGAGCGCTCAATGTTCAAAGGCAGGCACTTCGATCGATCCGTGATCCTTCAGTGCGTGCGGTGGTATCTGGCCTACAATCTGAGCTTGCGTGATCTGGAAGAGATGATGGCCGAGCGAGGCCTGAACGTCGACCACTCCACCGTGCATCGTTGGGTCGTCCACTTCTCGCCCCAGCTTCTGGAGCGTTTCAACAAACGCAAGCGGACCGTCACCGGCAAGTGGCATATGGACGAGACCTATATCAAGGTTCGCGGCCGTTGGATGTACCTTTACCGCGCCATCGACAGCGTCGGCGACACGGTCGAATTCTTCTTCAGCGAACACCGTGATCTTCCGGCGGCCAAACGCTTCCTGCGCAAGGCGCTTGCCCACTATGGACGCCCGAACCGCATCGTCGTCGACGGCAGTCAGACCAATCGTGAGGCAATCATTTCCTGCGATACTGAAAGCCGTCTGCGGGAGCGATCACACCAACCACCGATCCATATCCGCAAGAGCCAATACCTCAACAATCGGATCGAACAGGATCACCGGCGCATCAAGCGCCGCGTTCGATCCATGCTCGGCTTCAAGTCTATGGAGAATGCCCAGATCACCCTCTCCGGCATCGAGCTGGTCCACATGATGCGAAAGCGACAGGCGAGGTTCGCCTACAATCCGAGTCCGTCAATTGCCGAGCAATTCGAAATGCTCACCGCCTGATCAATGCTCCCAGGCGACGCTCTTCCCGTCCACATGCAGGAATTGCGACAGAGCCGATCTATATCAAGGTTCGCGGCCGTTGGATGTATCTGTATCTTTATCGCGCCCTCGACAGCGTCGGCATTCAGCCCCCCGTTTCGGTATCGGTCAGCAGTTGCCCAATTCAACTCTCCATCGGCGCCAGGGCATCATCCAGGTTGGGCGCAGGCGAGCCGATCAGGGTGGTCGCAGTCGGTCCTGGAGTGCCCGCCGATCGGCAACGAGGTTATTGAGGTGCTGCGGCTGCGGCAGTCCTTGTGCCAATCGTCCAACCAGTTCCCGCGTCGCGTCCAGCACGCAGACGCCGCAATCATAACCGTTATCCTGCCGGTTGATGGAGCCTTTGAACGCGGTGGCGCCCAGCCTTTTTGCGAGCGCTGCTGCAATCCCGTCGTTGAATCCCCCCAAGGAGTCGTAGTGATAGGCAACCGGCTTGTCTCGGTCCGTGCGATCAAAGAGCAGCAGCGACCAATGGTTGCCGCGGAGACGAGGATCAACAGCATCGGCATCGTTCAGTGGCAGGAACAGGAAGTCGGCTGTATCCGTGCCGCGCCGGCCGCGGCCGCGCAAGATCCCCTCCCAGTGGGTCTCCTCGTGGGGGTTGTCCCGCAGACGCTGGGCTACGAGGGGATCCACGAGGCGCGTCCGAGCGGCCAGATCCGGATTGGTTACCTGCAACTCGCGCTCCAGGAGATTGTAATCTCTTGTGATGTGGCTATCGTCCAGCCATTGCTCGTCGTCGAGCCAAGCTCCAGGGTGAAAAGTGAGATGAACACCGTCCGACTGCAGCGCGGCCGTGTAAAGCTGAC
>NZ_JAMYKW010000073.1:0-21388 GCF_040317555.1 Mesorhizobium sp. M1406
TTTTTTTTTTTTTTTTTTTTTTTTTTTTTTTTTTTTTTTTTTTTTTTTTTTTTTTTTTTTTTTTTTTTTTTTTTTTTTTTTTTTTGTTTTTTCCGCCGCACCACTTTAGACCGGCTCCGGCTCCTTGAGAGCCTTCAAACGGGCGAGATTTGTGGCAGACCAGACTTCGACCGCAAACCAGTGGCCGGCAGATGCCGGCACTTCCGATCTGATTTCTCCAGGCCGCAAACGGCTCGGCTGGGTCCTGATGGCCGTTGCAACGCTCGGCCTGCTGGCGACGATCGTGCTGGAAATCCTCTACAAGGGCAGCGCCGATACGATCGGCTTCGAGACCTGGCGCCCCGTCGTCTACGCCTATGTGCTGTGGGGCGTGGCTATCGGCATCGGCCAGGTGCTGACGCGTGGCGAGGACGGCCAGCGTGCCCTGTTCCTGCTGCCGGCGCTGCTGTTCACCATCGCCATGGTGATCTTCCCGACACTGTTCGGTCTCTACATCGCGCTCACCGACTGGAATCTCAGTTCCTTCAGCGGCCGCAGGTTCAACGGGCTCGACAATTTCTGGCAGATGCTGGGCGATCCCTATTACCGCAACGCGCTGTTCAACATGGTTCTCTATGTGCTGGCGGTGGCGGTCGAGTATGTCATCGCCTTCAGCCTGGCGCTGCTGCTCAACGCGCAGATCCGCGCACGAAAATTCTTCCGCGTCGTCTTCCTGATGCCACTGATGCTGTCGCCGGTCGCGGTGTCGTGGATGATCGGCAAGTCGCTGATGGAATACCGGTTCGGGCCGGCGGCGACGCTGGCGCGCCATCTCGGCTGGGAGAATCCGGCCTTCTTCAGCGACCCGATCATCGCGCGTATCGCAATCATGGTGCTGGATGCCTGGACGTTCATTCCGTTCATGATGATCATGCTGTTGGCCGGCTTGCAGGCGATGTCGCGCGAGGTGCTCGAAGCCGCACGCGTCGACGGTGCCAATGTGTGGCAGACTTTCTGGCAGGTCACCTTCCCGCTGATGCTGCCGGTGTCGGTGACGGCGGTGATCCTGCGCATCATCTTCAAGCTGAAGCTTGCCGACATCATCATCACCGTGACATCGGGCGGCCCCGGCGGTGCCACCGATTCCGTGTCGAGCTTCATCTACCGCGAATACCGCGACCGCTCGAATGTCGGCTACGGAACCATGCTGGCGATGGCCTATCTGGTGATCATCATCGTGTTCGTCACGTGGCTGTTGAAATTCGCCAACCGTTTTGTCCGCAATGTGAATTGAAGCAGGATGGGTCAATTGAAGCAAAATCGGGTGAATTGAGCTAAGATGAGCGTTCAGACCACCGAATATGTCGCCTCGGAGATCCGCTCGCCGGCGAGCTTCCTCGCCAGCCGCGTTTTCATCTATGGCGCGCTGGCCTTCTGGGCGTTCATCTGCCTGTTCCCGATCTACTGGACGATCACGACGTCGTTCAAGACCGCGGTGGACGTCACCCAGGGCCATCTCATCCCCTTCGTCGACTTCCAGCCGGACTGGAAGGGCTGGCGTTCGCTCGGCCTGTCGCCGGACTCGATCTTCCAGACCTCGACGGTGCGCGACGAGTTCCTCAAGCGCTTCATGAATTCGGTGATCACCTCGGTCGGCGCGTCGAGCCTCGCCATCGTCATCGGCAGCCTCGCCGCCTACGGGCTCACCCGCTACCGCTATCATTTCGCCTGGTTCAAGAACGAAGACATCTCGTTCTTCTTCCTGTCACAGTTGATCCTGCCGCCGGTGGTGCTGGCGCTGCCTTTCCTGGTGCTCTACCGGGAGGTCGGCCTGCTCGACACGCGCGTCGGGCTGATCCTGCTCTACACGCTGATGGTGCTGCCGATCGTCATCTGGATCATGCGCGACCAGTTCAACTCGATACCCGTGGAGCTTGAGGAAGCCGCACTCGTCGACGGGCTGTCGATCTGGGGGGCGTTCTTCCGCATCGTCATGCCGATCGCGCTGCCCGGCATGGTGGCTGCCTTCATCCTGGCGATGGTGCTGTGCTGGAACGAGTATTTCTTCGCCGCCCTTTTGACCTCGACCGACGCCAAGACAATTCCGGTCATGGTGGCGAGCCAGACCGGCTCGCAAGGCATCAACTGGTGGTCGATGGCGGCGCTTGCCACGGCGGCCATCGCGCCTCTCGCCGTCATAGGCATTGCGCTCGAGCGCTATCTGATCATGGGCATGACCGCTGGAGCGGTCAAATAGCAGCGCCTTGTGGGAGAAGGAAGAACCGCGCTAACTCCTCAAGATCGTGCGCAGGTGATCCATGATCATGGCGACGCCCTTTCGACCGAGCTCCGCCGAAGCATCCTTGGCACTCGCCGTGTACCAGCTCTTGTTGTCTTCGAAGCGACCCGCATCGACAGCCTCCGGGCATAGTGCCAGCATCAGCGAGGTCTCGCCGATGCCGGCATGGTCGAACGGGTACTTGCCGTTCATGTCAGGCGACATCAGCGGATGCACCTGCACCCAGTTGAAGAAATTATCGCCCTCGGCGTGCTCGGCATAGTAGCCGGCCATCGCCTCCGAGCCCCACCAGCCCTCGCCGCGCTCCTTTTCGAGGAAGCGGAAGATCGCCTGACGGCCGGCGGTCTTGAACGCCAGATCGGTCGGCATGCCGGCGGCGAAATTCTCGGTCTGATGGTGGATGATGGCGTGGATGTTGCGAAAGCCGATGCGCAGCAAGCTGTAGAACAGCTCCTCGCCGAACGGCGCCAGCACATTGCCGCCGACCTGCACCGAGCCGCTGCCTTCCGGCGGCGCCACCGCATAGCTCGCCGCGCCGTAATAGAAGGGCGGCAGGATGACGACGTCCCTCTCCTTTTCGAACAGTTCCAGCGTCTTGATGACGGCCAGCGTGTCCATGCCGACGGCCATGTGCTCGCCATGGTATTCGAGCACGCCGAGCGGCAGGGCGACCGGCCAGTTCTCGGCGATCGCCCTGCGGATCTGGTGTGGCAGCATCAATTCGTAGCGCATGATCTATTCCATGTTGGTGTGGCGGGCACGCATCGCGTCAGGCGACGCGCCGATCAAGTCCCTGAGCTTCAGCACCATCACCTCGAACAGCAGGAACAGCGCGCCCTCGAACACCGAGCCCATCGGCAGGACCGATTTCTTCCGCGCCCCCTGATCGTTGGCCATGGTCTGCGCGGGAATGAGCAGCGTGAAATCGGCGCGCTTCGCCGCGCTGCTTTCGGCTTGGGCGGTCAGCAGCAGGTTGGTCGAGCCTGCATCGTGCGCGACCTGCATGAGGGTCAGCACGGTCGAGGTCTCTCCCGGCCCCGAACTGGCCAGGAAGACATCGCCCGATCCCAAGGGCGGCGTGTTCATGTCGCCGACCACCGAGACCGGCAGGCCTAGATGATAGAGCCGCATGGCAAAACCCTTGACCTGCAAGGCCTCGCGCCCGCAGCCATAGACGACGATCCGAGGGGCGCCGGCCAGCATCTTGCAGGCAGCATCGATCCGGTGCTCGTCGACGCGCGCCAGCACGCCGCCGAGTTCGGCTAGCGCGGTCTCGAACAGGCCTTTGCTCTTGTCGCTCACCGCAAACCTGCCATCGAAAAACACCCTGGGATTTGCCGCCCTTGTCGCCACGAACAGCTTGATTTCGTTCATGCTAGCAACCGCGAAAATGCGTGTCCAACGCCGCGCGGCGCTTTTGCCAAGCCACAGGCATGATAGTGTCATTTCAGACAAATCAAGCGAGGCAAACGGCAGGATATGAAGACACGGCATTTCGACCGCATCGGCAATGGCGGCATCAGTTTCACCGAACTCGGCTTCGGCACGGCGCCGCTCGGCAATCTCTATCGTGCCGTCTCGGACGAGGATGCCAATGCCACGCTGGCGGCCGCCTGGGCGACCGGCTGCCGCTACTACGACACCGCGCCGCTCTACGGGCTTGGCCTGTCGGAAACGCGGCTCAACCCTTTCTTGCGCGGCAAGAAGCGCGACGACTATGTGCTGTCGAGCAAGGTCGGCCGCATCATGCGCGCCTGCGCGCCGGAAGAGCGCACCGGCATCGGCAAGTTCTTCGACACGCCGTCGCGCCGCGAGGTGTACGACTACAGCTATGACGGCGTCATGCGCTCGTTCGAAGCCTCGCTGGAGCGTCTCGGCGTCGACCGTATCGATATCCTGTTCGTGCACGATGTCGACATCTTCACCCATGGCAGCAAGGAAGCGTCCGACCGGCGCATCGAGGAATTCATGAGCTCGGGCTACTACGGCTTGCTCTCGCTCCGCGACCAGGGCGTGATCAAGGCGTTCGGCGGCGGCATCAATGAGTGGCAGGTTGCGCAGACGCTGGCCGAGCGCGGCGACTTCGACCTGTTCCTGCTGGCCGGGCGCTATACGCTGCTCGAACAGGAGGCGCTGACGTCCTTCCTGCCGCTCTGCCAGGCACGCGGCATCGGCATCGTTCTCGGCGGGCCCTACAACTCCGGCATCCTCGCAACGGGACCGAAGCCCGGCGCTTACTACAACTATTCCGAAGCGCCGAAGGACATCCTCGACCGGGTCGCTGGCATCGAGAGCGTCTGCAGGCGCCATGGCGTGCGGCTGATCGAGGCCGCCCTGCAATTCCCGCTGCTGCACCCGTCGGTCGTCTCGGTGATCCCCGGTGGCCAGTGGCCGAGCGAGGTCGAGAGCAACCGCGCGCTGCTCGATGCGAAGCTGCCCGCGGCGCTTTGGGCCGACCTCAAGAAGCAAGGCCTCATGCGCCCCGAGGCGCCGACCGCATGACCGGCCGCCACGCTTCGGCGTCGGGCACAAAAATGAAAAGCCGGGCAAGCCCGGCTTTTCTGGTCTCTGAAAAGAAAAAGGGCGCTTAGTTGACTGCGTCCTTGAGGCCTTTGCCGGCCGAGAACTTCGGCACGGTGCGCGCCGGGATCTGCACTTCGGCGCCGGTCTGAGGATTGCGGCCGGTCGACGCCGCACGCTTTGACACGGTGAAATTGCCAAAGCCGACAAGCCGGACATCGCCGCCCTTCTTCAGTTCGCCGCTGATCACGGAAAATACCGCATCGACCGCCGACTGCGCGTCACCCTTCGAAATGCTCGCGGCATCGGCGACAGCGGACACCAGTTCGTTCTTGTTCATAAAAATTCCCTTCCATGAGAACACCGGAACTATCGACTCATCCGGCAGGAAACGGACTTTAGAAAGAAGCGTTGCCGCAACCAAGTCGAAAAGGCAGGAAAAAAGCGGAAAAAGCCCGGAAATGCTGGGTTTTTCACATGAAAAAGCCGGGCGCTGGGCCCGGCTCTCTGTTTGTGCACTGCAACCTTGGCGAAAACCAACGCATGGCCCCGAAAACCGCGGTCGGTTTTCGGAAAGGACCATGCGCAAGTCCAGGTATTAGAGCGTCCTTCGCGCGTCCAGGTGGGCGCGCGACGCTCTAATGCGCAAGCGTCTTTCCGGCATCGTCCGTGGTGTCGGTCGTGGCCGGAGGATTGACCGGTTCGACCCATTCGATCGGCTCCGGCATACGCACCAGCGCGTGGCGCAACACCTCACCGACCCGTGCGACCGGAATGATCTCCATGCCGTTCTTCACGTTGTCCGGAATCTCCGCCAGATCCTTGGCGTTGTCTTCCGGGATCAGCACCTTCTTGATGCCGCCGCGCAATGCGGCAAGCAGCTTCTCCTTCAGGCCGCCGATCGGCAGAACCCTGCCGCGCAGCGTGATCTCGCCGGTCATCGCCACATCCGCCTTGACCGGAATGCCGGTCAGAACGGAGACGATCGCGGTCGCCATCGCCACGCCGGCCGACGGCCCGTCCTTGGGCGTCGCACCTTCCGGCACGTGCACGTGAATGTCGCGCTTGTCGAACAGCGGCGGCTCGACGCCGAAATCGATGGCACGGGAGCGGACATAGGAAGCCGCCGCCGAAATCGATTCCTTCATCACGTCGCGCAGATTGCCGGTCACCGTCATGCGGCCCTTGCCGGGCATCATGACGCCTTCGACCGTCAGCAGTTCGCCGCCGACTTCCGTCCAGGCGAGCCCGGTAACGACACCGACCTGATCGTCAGCCTCGACTTGGCCGAAGCGGAAGCGCGGAACACCGAGATAGTCGGCGAGGTTCGCCGCCGTGATGTTCACCGTCTTCTTCTTCGTCTTCAGGATCTCGGTCACCGCCTTGCGGCCGAGCTTCATCAGCTCGCGCTCCAGACTTCTGACGCCCGCTTCACGGGTGTAGGTCTGGATGATGGCGCGGATCGCGTCCTCGCCGACGGAGAACTCCTTCGGCTGCAGGGCATGGTCGCGCACCACCTTCGGCATCAGGTGCCGCTTGGCGATCTCGATCTTCTCGTCCTCGGTGTAGCCGGCGATACGGATGATCTCCATGCGGTCCATCAAGGGCGCTGGGATGTTCAGCGTGTTCGCCGTCGTCACGAACATCACGCTCGACAGGTCGTATTCGACCTCGAGGTAATGGTCCATGAACGTCGAGTTCTGCTCGGGATCGAGCACCTCGAGCAGCGCCGATGACGGATCGCCACGGAAGTCCTGGCCCATCTTGTCGATCTCGTCGAGCAGGAAGAGCGGGTTGGACTTCTTCGCCTTCTTCATCGACTGGATGACCTTGCCGGGCATCGAGCCGATATAGGTGCGGCGATGGCCACGGATCTCGGCTTCGTCACGCACGCCGCCCAGCGCCATGCGGATGAATTCGCGACCGGTCGCCTTGGCGATCGACTTGCCGAGCGAGGTCTTGCCGACGCCGGGAGGGCCGACGAGGCACAGGATCGGCCCCTTCAGCTTCTTCTGGCGGCTTTGCACGGCAAGGTACTCGACGATGCGGTCCTTGACCTTGTCGAGGCCGAAATGGTCGGTGTCGAGCACGTTCTGCGCGAAAGCCAGGTCCTGCTTGACCTTGGAGTTCTTGCCCCACGGGATCGACAGTATCCAGTCGAGATAGTTGCGCACGACGGTCGATTCAGCCGACATGGGCGACATCGTCCTGAGCTTCTTCAACTCGGCTTCCGCCTTTTCGCGGGCCTCCTTTGAGAGCTTGGTCTTCTTGATGCGCGCCTCGATCTCGGCGGCTTCGTCGCGGCCGTCCTCGCCCTCGCCGAGCTCCTTCTGGATCGCCTTCATCTGCTCGTTGAGGTAGTATTCGCGCTGCGTCTTCTCCATCTGGCGTTTGACGCGCGAGCGGATGCGCTTCTCCACCTGCAGGACGGAGATTTCGGCCTCCATGAAGCCCATCGCCTTTTCCAGACGCTCCTTCACCGAGAGCGTGGCCAGCATTTCCTGCTTTTCAGGGATCTTGATGGCGAGATGCGAAGCGACCGTGTCGGCGAGCTTGGAATAGTCGTCGATCTGGCTGGCGGCACCCACCACTTCGGGCGAGATCTTCTTGTTCAGCTTGACGTAGTTCTCGAAGTCGGTGACGACGGAACGAGCCAGCGCCTCGACCTCGACCTCTTCCTCTTCCGGCTCGACCAGCGCCGAGGCACGGGCCTCGTGGAAGTCGGGACGGTCGGTGAACGAGACGATTTTCGCGCGCGAGGCGCCTTCGACCAGAACCTTGACGGTACCGTCGGGCAGCTTCAGCAATTGCAGCACATTGGCGAGCGTGCCGATGTCGAAGATGGCATCGGGCTCGGGATCGTCGTCGGCGGCATTCATCTGGGTGGCAAGCAGGATCTGCTTTTCCTGACCCATCACCTCTTCCAGCGCCTTGATCGATTTTTCACGCCCGACGAAGAGCGGAACGATCATATGCGGGAATACCACGATGTCGCGCAGTGGGAGGACCGCGAAGACGCCGTCGCTGGGTGCCTTGGATATTTTGGCCATTGTCCAACCTTTCATGTCGCGGCCGCCAATCAGCCAACCGCGAATCTTATATTAACGACCGGGGATCGTTCCGCCTACCACCGTTTGTGACGGGAGTTTTACAGCACAGAAATCGGGCACCACGGCCTTCTCCAATTAGTTGGATGCACGACCCACAAAGATCAAGGGGCGGGTACAAATCCGTACCTCCAACGCACCGCGAGTGACACATTTGCGACGCTAGGACCGGGCGCCCCCGCAAAACCCCGCGCGACAGCAAAACGGCGCCTTGCGGCGCCGTTTCAGAATTCCGCCGCGGGCTCATGTCAGGCGCTGACATTGCCCTTCTTTTCCTTCTGCTCGGAGTAGATGTAGAGCGGCCGGGCGCTGCCGGTCACCACCTCCTCCGAAATCACCACTTCGCGCACGCCTTCGAGCGCCGGAAGTTCGAACATCGTGTCGAGCAGGATCGCTTCCATGATCGAGCGCAGGCCGCGCGCGCCGGTCTTGCGATCGATGGCGCGCTTGGCAATCGCCGACAGCGCGTTCTCGTGGAAGGTCAGGTCGACATTCTCCATCTCGAACAGCCGCTGATACTGCTTGACCAGCGCGTTCTTCGGCTCGGTCAGGATCTGGATCAGCGCCGGCTCGTCAAGGTCTTCCAGCGTGGCCAGAACCGGCAGACGGCCGACAAACTCGGGGATCAGACCGAATTTCAGGAGATCCTCGGGCTCGACCAGGCGGAACACATCGCCGGTGCGGCGATCCTCGGGCGAAGCGACGACGGCGCCGAAGCCGATCGACGTCTTGCGGCCGCGATCCGAGATGATCTTGTCCAGACCGGCGAAGGCGCCGCCGCAGATGAACAGGATGTTGGCGGTGTCGACCTGCAGGAACTCCTGCTGCGGATGCTTCCGGCCGCCCTGCGGGGGCACGGAGGCAACGGTGCCTTCCATGATCTTCAGCAGCGCCTGCTGCACGCCCTCGCCCGACACGTCGCGGGTGATCGAGGGGTTGTCCGACTTGCGAGAGATCTTGTCGATTTCGTCGATGTAGACGATGCCGCGCTGGGCACGCTCGACATTATAGTCGGCCGACTGCAACAGCTTGAGGATGATGTTTTCGACGTCCTCGCCGACATAACCGGCCTCGGTCAGCGTCGTCGCGTCAGCCATGGTGAAGGGCACGTCGATGATGCGGGCCAACGTCTGCGCAAGCAGCGTCTTGCCGCAACCGGTCGGGCCGATCAGCAGGATGTTGGACTTGGCCAGCTCGACATCGTTGTTCTTGCCGGCATGCGCGAGGCGCTTGTAGTGGTTGTGGACCGCCACCGACAGCACGCGCTTGGCGTAAGGCTGGCCGATGACGTAGTCGTCGAGAACCTTGAGGATCTCCTGCGGTGTCGGCACGCCCTCGCGCGACTTCACCATCGAGGTCTTGTTCTCCTCGCGGATGATGTCCATGCAGAGTTCGACGCACTCGTCGCAGATGAAGACCGTCGGACCGGCGATCAGCTTGCGCACCTCGTGCTGGCTTTTGCCGCAAAACGAGCAGTAAAGCGTGTTCTTGGAATCGCCGCTGTTGTTGCCGACCTTGCTCATTTTCATGTCCTTTCATGGCCGCCCGCCGATGGTCTGGCTGAAAGGGCGCATATTCTATCTATCGCGGGAATCCGCCGCCGCCAGTGTGTCCCGGCTCCCGCAACGCTTCCGTACGAAACACAAATCAGAAAACGTGGCAACGATTCGCGACAACCCCGCATAAAGCTAAGCCGCCGAAACTCAACATAGGCTTAACGTAGGCAATCCTGTCCCCCGAGGGAACAGCCAATTGTGGCCGAAATGCCGCAAGACGCACCAAAAGCGCGTGATGGCGCCATCCAACTGCCAACTGGCCTTTATGCCACAGCGCTTTCTGCCGCTTCGCGCGACGAAATGACCTTGTCGATGAGGCCGAAATCCCTGGCTTCGTCGGCGGTCATGAAATGGTCGCGGTCGAGCGTCTTCTCGATCTCTTCGTAGCTCTTGCCGGTGTGCTTGACGTAGACCTCGTTAAGGCGACGCTTCAGCTTGATGATGTCCTGGGCATGGCGCTCGATGTCGGACGCCTGGCCCTGGAAGCCGCCGGAAGGCTGGTGAACCATGATGCGGGCGTTCGGCGTGGCAAAGCGCATGTCCTTGTGGCCGGCGGTCAGGAGCAGCGAGCCCATCGAGGCCGCCTGGCCGATGCAGAGCGTCGACACGGCCGGCTTGATGAACTGCATGGTGTCGTAGATCGCCATGCCCGAGGTGACGACGCCGCCCGGCGAATTGATGTAGAGGTTGATTTCCTTTTTCGGATTCTCGGCTTCGAGGAACAAAAGCTGCGCGCAGACCAGCGTCGCCATGCCGTCCTCGACCGGACCGGTGATGAAAATGATACGCTCCTTGAGGAGGCGCGAGAAAATGTCGTAGGCCCGCTCGCCGCGATTGGTCTGTTCGACCACCATCGGAACGAGGTTCATGTATGTTTCGACGGGGTTCTTCATCAGATATCTCTTATCTCGCGGTGGGATTCCGGCGCCGGGAATGCTGGCGGATCGGGCAGAATCGGTTCTGGATCGTTATTCCGTAAATAGGATGCCGGCTCATCCTTGTGCAAGGCCGACCCCTCCTAGCCATCTGGGTAAGTCGAATCAAGGTTACATTTCACGGGATTCATCGACCCGTGCCGCGATCGTTCGGCGGCGTCCTCACCATCGTAGCAATTTCTTAACCGCATCGCTTAACGAAATAAGGCAAATCCACTTTCCTCCGACATCTCTTCCCCTACAATCCAACGTTGAACCGTCATTGTGCCGTTCAACAGGGGGAGTGTCATGCCTGGGAAAACCGCATGCTTCACCATTGCCGGGCTGACCATGCTCGGCACGATTTCGCAGACGGCGGCCGGCGGCCGCGCCGTCGAATGCTATGAACCCGTCCGAACGCCTGATGTCTACGACACGGTCTATGAAGACGTGCTGGTCAGCCCACCCGGCCAGCAGGTCGTCGACTATGTCCCTGCCATCTACGGCACCCGCGAACGGGTGGTGATGACCGTTCCGGCACAGGTGACTTACGAGGTCGTGCCCGCCGTCACCCGCACCGTCTACCATACGGTCCGGGTCGATGGCGGCGGCTATTCCTGGGAATGGCGCGTCATCCACGGCCGCAAGGTGCTGTGCAAGATCTGGCACAAGGCACGCTATGAGCGCGTCGCCGAAACCGTCGTGATCCAGCCGGAGCGCACGCGCCGTGTCGTCACCCCGGCACAGTACGACAGCATCGCCGAGGAGGTCCTGGTGCGGCCAGAGCAAAGGCGCATCATCGATGTTCCCGCCTCCTACCAGACCGTCGCGCGTCGCGTGCTGGTCCGCGAAGGCTCATCGGGCTGGCGGCGCGTGCATATTCCGAGGCATTGCCAGGATTAGGTTGGACGCCGGCGGCGTTCAGGCCAGCTCCGCCCGCAACCATGACTTCAGGCCGGCGATATCGCCATTGCCAACGGCGGCGGCAACACGCCGGCCAACCGCCGCGCCGAACTTGTAGCCATGGCCGGAGCAGGCCGAAACGATCAGGCATTTTCCTCGCTCATGGGCGAAGAACTTCTCGTCTGATGTGAAGGTGTAGGCGCAGGTGACAACCTCGGTCACCCTGTATTCCTCGATCCGGGCGATCGGCGGCGAGAACAGGTTGCGGATCGCTTCGCCCTCGCCCGGCACTGGCTGACGGTTCCAGTCGGCATCGCTGGTCGGCACCCTGTGCAGCCCCGAACCGAACTTCATGCCGGCGCCGCCCGAAGGCGGGATCACATAGCCGTCGACCGCGCCGCCGATATCGAGGACGACCGGCGCCGCCTGCCAGGCGGCCTCGAGGTCGGCCGGCGGTTCGACATAGGCGAGCGCGGTTCGATAGGTCTTCAATTCGCCGTCCAGTTCCGGGAACAGTTTCAGCACCCAGGCCCCTGCCGTGACGACGATGCGGTCGGCCTGCATCGTCTCGCCGATTTCGAGCACGATATGGCCGGCCTCGGAGTCGATCGCGGTAACTTTGCTGTGTTCGTACACATTGGCGCCGTTGGCGCGCAGCCACTTTGCCAGGCCGGAGGCGATCTTGCGGCAATGCAGCGCGCCGCCTTCGGCCGAAAAATAGGCGTAGCGGAAAGAACCGGCTTCGAGAAACGGCCAGCGTTTCACGGCCGCGTCCGGCTCCAGCAATTCGAAAGGAAAATTGCCTTCTTCCAGGCCTTCGCGGTATTCCTCGGCCTCGTCGCCCGGCTCGCGCGAAATGCAGACAAATCCGCGCGCATCGAGATGGCTTTCGCCGAGATCGGCCCACATCTCGTCCCAGGCCTGATAGGCTTCGGTGATCAGCCGGCCATAGCCGGTTCCGGCCCGGTAGGCGCGGCGGATGATGCGGTGATGGTCGCCCGACGCTGCCAGCGGATTGGGGATCGGCCCCTGTTCGACGATCGACACGCTGTGGCCGGCCTTGACCAGCGACCAGGCGGTGGAGAGACCGGCGATACCCGCGCCGACAACGATGACATTCATCAAATCAGTCTTTCCGCAGCCGTGTCGGCTGGCTCAACGCATTGAGTTGCGGGCGCCAACATACGGTCTGGAACCCGGCTGGCAAGCCGCGCTATTGGTCTGGCATGAGCAAATTGACGCCACCCACCCTGGCCTTTGACCCAGCCACTCGACGCCTGCGATTGGACCCGCACGAGCCGGCCTTTTTTCAGAACCCCTATGAGGCCTATGCCTTTCTGCATGGCGCATCGAATGCATTCTTCTGGGAAGAATTCGGCTTCTGGTGTTTTGGCGGCTTCGACGACGTCAACCGGCTGCTGCGCGACCGCCGCTTCGGCCGCCAGAACCCGGCCGGCATCCCAGACAGTCGCGGCATCGGTCAAGACCGAGGCCATCTCAGCGCTTTCGACGGCATCGAAGCCAATTCGATGCTGGAACTGGAGCCACCGGTGCACACGCGGCTTCGAACGCTGGTCAACCGTGCCTTCGTCTCGCGCCAGGTCGAACGGCTGCGGCCACGTGTCGAAGCGCTGGCCAACGAGCTGATCGACCGTTTCAAACCTGGCAAATCCGTCGACCTGCTGCCTGCCTTCGCGGCGCCGCTGCCGATCACCATCATTGCCGAAATGCTCGGCGTGCCGGTCGAGATGGGGCCGCAACTGCTCGACTGGTCGCATAAGATGGTTGCCATGTACATGCATGGCCGCACGCGCGAAACCGAGGAGACGGCCAACCGCGCCGCGGGCGAATTTGCCGATTTCCTGCGCGGTTACGTCACCGAGCGGCGCAAGAACCCCGGCGACGACCTGCTGTCCCTGCTGATCTCGGCGCAGGAGGACGGCCAAAAGCTGTCGGAGGACGAGATGGTATCCTCGGCGATCCTGCTGCTCAATGCCGGCCATGAAGCGACGGTGCACCAGACCGGCAACGCGGTCCGCTCGATCCTGGCGCAAGGCGGCGATCCGCGCCGCTTCTTCAGTTCACCCGAAGCGACCGCGGCAACGGTCGAAGAATGCCTGCGTTTCGACGCGCCGCTGCATATGTTCACGCGCTACGCCTATCAGGAGATCGAAGTCTCGCCCGGCATCGTCGTGCAGCCGGGCCAGACGATCGGGCTGCTGCTGGGCATGGCCAACCATGACCCGCGCGCCTTTGCCGAACCGCAGACCTTCCGGCCCGATCGTGCGGACCAGAAGAACGTTTCCTTCGGCGCCGGCATCCATTTTTGCATCGGTGCGCCGCTCGCCCGGCTCGAATTGCAGGTGTCGCTGAAAACCTTGTTCGAACGCCACCCAAAGCTCCATCTTGCCGAAAGTCCAAGCTTCCGCGACACTTACCACTTCCATGGATTGGAAACGCTCGCGGTCGGTTTCTGACGGGTTCTGGGGTTGCCTCAGCTACCCCTGCTCCGGCGCATCGATTCCTGCCTCGATGAATTGCTGGGTAGCGATTGGCACCGGCAGATGATGGCGGAATACGGGTTTTCGGGCAGCAACATCGATCGCGTCGGCTGATCCAGCTTCGATGACTACAGTTTGATCACATACTCCTTGCGAGTCGTTTCAAGCACTTCCCAGCTGCCCCTGAAGCCGGGCCTCAGGACAAAACTGTCGCCGGTCTTGACGGTGCGCGCCTGCCCACCATCCTCCGCGATCACCGAAACGCCGGACAGTATGTGGCAGAACTCCCACTCGTCATAGACGATGCGCCACTTGCCGGGGGTCGATTCCCAGATGCCGGCATAGAGGCCGCCCTCCCGCTCCTCGACGTTCCAGGTGCGGAATTTCGGATCGCCCGAGATCAGGCGATCCGGCGCCGGTGCGCCCTGTTCGGCGTCGACGCTGTCCGTCGATATTGTCAAGTAATGCGCGGACAAGACTTGCCTCCATGAAAGAGCCAGCGCTGCGCCCGGCTCACCCCCACCCCGGCGCTGCGCGCCGACCCTCCCCACAAGGGGGAGGGTAAAAAGATCAGACCTTGGCGAGCGCCTGTTCGAGGTCGGCGACGATGTCGTTGACGTCCTCGATGCCGATCGACAGCCGTACCGTGTCCGGTCCTGCGCCGGCCTTGACCTTCTGTTCGTCGGAAAGCTGGCGGTGCGTGGTCGATGCCGGGTGGATGACCAGCGACTTGGTGTCGCCGACATTGGCGAGGTGCGAGAACAGTTCGAGCGCCTCGACGAATTTGACGCCGGCGTCATAGCCTCCCTTGAGAGCGAAGGTGAACACGGCGCCCGCGCCAAGCGGCGAGTACTTCTTCTGCAGCGCGTTGTTCTTGTCGCTGGGCAGGCCTGGGTAATTAACCGAGGCAACCTTGGGATGGTTGGACAGCCACGCAGCGACCGTCACGGCGTTGTCGCAGTGGCGCTGCATGCGCAGCGGCAAGGTCTCCAGGCCGGTCAGGATGAGGAAGGCGTTGAACGGCGAGATCGCCGGGCCGAGATCGCGCAGGCCGAGCACACGCGCGGCAATGGCGAAAGCGAAATTGCCGAAGGTTTCGTGCAGAACGAGGCCGCCATATTCGGGGCGCGGTTCCGACAGCATCGGGTACTTGCCCGACTTCGACCAGTCGAAGGTGCCGCCATCGACGATGGCGCCGCCGATCGAATTGCCATGGCCGCCGATGAATTTGGTCAGCGAGTGGACGACGATGTCGGCGCCATGCTCGATCGGCCGGATCAGGTAGGGCGAGGCCAGCGTGTTGTCGACGATGAGCGGCAGGCCATGCTTGCGCGCGATGTCGCCGATCTTCTCGATATCGACGAAGGTGCCGCCCGGATTGGCCAGGCTCTCGATGAAGATCGCCTTGGTCCGGTCGTCGATCTGGCTTTCGAAGGTCGAGATGTCGTTGGTGTCGGCCCAGCGCACCTCCCAGCCATAATTCTTGAAGGCATGGCCGAACTGGTTGATCGAACCGCCATAGAGCTTGTTGGCGGCGACGAAATTGTCACCCGGCCGCATCAGATTGTGGAACACGATCACCTGCGCGGCATGGCCGGAGGCGACCGCAAGAGCCGCCGTGCCGCCTTCGAGTGCCGCCATACGCTCTTCCAGCACCGCCTGCGTCGGATTCATGATGCGGGTGTAGATGTTGCCGAAGGCTTTTAGCCCGAACAGCGAGGCGGCATGGTCGGCATCGTCGAAGACGAAGGAGGTCGTCTGGTAGATCGGCGTGGCACGCGCGCCGGTCGCCGGGTCGGGCTTGGCGCCGGCGTGGACGGCGAGCGTATTGAAACCTGGCGTGCGGGTCACTGAAAACCTCCCTTTTTGAAACTCTTGAAATCGCCGGGCATTCTTGGCGAAGCCCGGGCGCGAATGCAAAGAAGAAAATGCCCTTCGGCAAGCGATCTACGGCCGAACGACGAGAAAATGCACCGGCCCGCGGAATAATTTTGCTTCTATTTCTGCCGCACGCCAAAACTCTGGAATCCGGAGCGCATCAGCGGCTTCTTCGACGACAGCACGCCGGAGTTGACGCCGGTCCAGCCGATCTCGCCGGACAGTTTGCCGTATTCGATCTTGGGGCAGCGGTTCATCACAACCTTGATGCCCGCAGCCTCGGCGCGCACGGCCGCCTCGTCATGGCGGACGCCAAGCTGCATCCAGACCACTTTCGGCAAGGGATCGAGCCGCAAAACCTCGTCGACGATGCCGGGCACCGCCGCTGGCGCACGAAAGATATCGACCATGTCGATCGGCTCCGGAATGTCGGCCAGCCTGGCATAGGTCATCCGGCCGAGGATTTCCTTGCCGGCCTGGCCGGGATTGATCGGAAACACCTGATATCCCTTGGCCAGCAGGTATTTCAGCACGAAATAGCTTGGCCGCACGTCATTGGCGGATGCGCCGACCATGGCGATGGTCTTCACCGAGTTGAGGATGCCGGCGATGTAGGTGTTGTCGTAGCTATCGTGGTTCATGGCTCGTCCTCATACAACGCCTCGTCGAGAAAACCATCCGCGTCATTGCTGAAATCGCGCATCATCGATAATGGTGATCGGCGTGGTGAATTCGAGCTCGAAGTCATGACCGCGAAACAGCGGCAGGTTCCAGGGGTATTTTTCCCAATCCTCGACCAGTGCGGGGTCGAGCAGGATGCGCTTGAGATAAGGTGCCTTGAGCCGCGTCAGCTGCTTGCGATGGGCCATCAGCCAGGCAGCGAAATCGTGCCGTCTTCCGCGATCGGAAAGGCCGGATTGTGCGCCACTTCCCAGACATGCCCGTCGGCATCGGCGAAATAGCCGTACCAGCCACCCCAGAAGGCGCGCCCAGCCGGCTTGACGATGCGGCCGCCGGCTTTCTCGGCCTTGGCAAGCACCTCGTCGACTTCAGCGTCGGAGCGGGTGTTGTAGGCGAGGTAAACAGCGGACGGCCCCTTGGCGAAGGCGATGCCGGAATCCTCTTCGGCGCTTTCGCGCGGGAACAGGCCGAGAATGACGCCGCCCATCTGGAAAAAGGCGACACCTTCGGTAATGCCGGCGTGACGGGTCAGCCCCATCGCTTCGTAGAAGCGCACGGCGCGGTCGAGATCGTCGGTGGCGATGGTGATGATGGAGATTCGCGGTTCCATGGTAATGCTCCTATTCGTCCGCCCACTCCGGCTCGCGCTTGCCGATGAAGGCGCCGATGCCTTCTTCCGCGTCGCGCGCAAGCATGTTCTCGACCATGACGCGGCCGGTATAGGCATAGGCATCCGCCAGTCCCATTTCGGCCTGCGCGTAAAAAGCCTCCTTGCCGGTCTTGACCACCAAAGATGATTTGGATGCAATGGTTTGCGCATATTTGGTGACAATCTGATTCAGATATTCGCGCGGCACGACACGGTTGACGAGGCCGAAGTCCTTGGCGGTCGCCGCATCGATCGTCTCGCCGGTCAGCAGCATCTCCATCGCATGCTTGCGCGAAACGTTGCGCGACAGCGCCACCATTGGCGTCGAGCAGAACAGGCCGATGTTGACGCCCGGCGTGCAGAAGGTCGCCTCATGCGATGCGATCGCCAGATCGCAGCTGGCGACCAGTTGCAGCCCGGCGGCGGTAGCCAGGCCATCGACTTCGGCAATCACCGGCAGGGGATGACGCACGATCGTCTGCATGAGCGCGGCACAAGCCGCGAACGTCTCTTCGAAGAAGGCCTTGCCGCGATCGGCATCGGCGCGTCGCGCGGTCATTTCCTTGAGGTCATGGCCGGCGCAGAAAACCTTGCCGGCCGCCGAGAGAACGATGACGCGAACGGCCTTGTCGGCCCTGGCGCGCTCGAACTCCGCCGTCAGCGCCGCCATCACCGCCAGCGACAGCGCATTGGCGGGCGGATTGGCGAGGGTCAGGCGCAGCACGCCCTTGTCCAGTCTTGCGGCAACCGGACCGTCGACGGCAGCAGACTTGATGGCAAGGATTTCGGCCATGGATGAGGTCTCCGCGATTCCGCTCGGGGCAGGCACAGTATCTAATACCGGATCGGGTTTCGTCCAACACCGATCGCTTGCGCCAAGGGAGGAAGGTTGCCAGAAATGCCGCGCGCGCTGATACAGGCATGCACAAAACGAGAGGCCGACATGCCCGCCCATTCCAATCTCAAGCCGGTACTGACCGCACAAAAAGTCAATGCGCTGATGGACACCGTCTATCCGCAACTCAACGAGCAGTTCAGATATTACGAGACGATCGACGTGTTCCCGGGCGGCTGTATTGTCCGGCTCAATGCCAGCGAGCGGCATCTGCGTCCCGGCGGCACGGTGTCCGGCCCCTCGCTGTTCACGCTGGCCGACATCGGTGGGTATGTCTGCGTGCTCTCGCATGCCGGACCGGATGCGCTCTCGGTCACCACCAATCTCAACATCAATTTCGTCCGCAAGGCCGAGGCCGGGCCGATCGATGGCCACTGCCGCATCCTGAAGCTCGGAAAGAGCCTGATGGTGTTCGACATCGACATCGTCGCCGGCCCGGACGGACACACGATCGCGCACGCCACGGGCACCTATTCGATCCCGCCGAAGCGGTCCTGAAGATTGAATTTTCCTTCGATGTGTACATATATGCGCATAGGTGACTTTTGCTGGAACGTGACAGCCGTAAGATCGTAAAGCGTCTCAGGGAGGAGGGGTTCGAGCTGATTTCCGTGCGCGGCTCGCACCACAAATTCCGGAAGGGCGGGATCGTGTTGATTGTTCCGCATCCCGAGAAAGATCTGCCAACCGGCACTGCTCGCGCGATCGCCAAGCAAGCTGGTTGGATCAAATAGGCTTACGCCCGGAGACCGCAATGAAGAACTATTTCGCCTTGGTCGACAAAGACCCCGATAGCGCTTTCGGCATCCGCTTTCCCGACATTCCCGGCTGCTTTTCGGCTGCGGACGCGGCGGAAGACATCTTGCCCAATGCCGTTGAAGCCTTGCAATTGTGGGCGGAGGACATGCCCGTTCCCGAACCGTCCAGCCACGAAGCGATTGTCGCCCGCCCCGATATACGCAACGCGCTTGCCGAAGGCGGTTACTTGGTCTCGGTGCCGCTCATCGACAATGACAGCGCGGTCGTCCGGGCGAACGTCACTTTCGAGCGCGGTGTTTTGCGGGCGATCGACGCCGCCGCCCGTGAGCGCGGCATTACACGATCAGCCTTCCTTTCCAGCGCCGCTCGGAGGGAAATCGAGGCAAAGCACTGAGACTGCCCCAGACAAGCGGTCGCAGATCGGTGTGGTAAAATAATACCTTTTTCCCAAGCCTTTGTTTTTGCTGCGCTTTGCCTGGTATTCTCCTTTTCACGTGCCTTGACGCCACAACCACCCTCGCCTATAAGCCCTCACGAAGCAGCGGCCCGCAAAGGCCGCCGTTTTATTATTGGCGGCGGGCAAGCGCTTTTCGCCAATCCAAGCAACAAGAAACGCCTTCCCCGTGAAGGTCAGAACCGAGAGCAGAAAACATGACAACCTTTTCGCAGAAGCCTGCGGATGTGGTGAAGAAGTGGATCTTGATCGACGCCGAGGGTCTCGTCGTCGGTCGTCTGGCCACTGTCATCGCCAATCATCTTCGCGGCAAGCACAAGCCGACCTTCACCCCGCATGTCGACGACGGCGACAACGTCATCGTCATCAATGCCGACAAGGTGGTGTTCACCGGCAAGAAGTTCACCGACAAGGTCTATTACTGGCACACCGGCCACCCCGGCGGCATCAAGGAGCGCACCGCGCGCCAGCTGCTCGAGGGTCGTTTTCCCGAGCGTGTCGTCGAGAAGGCCGTTGAGCGCATGGTGCCGCGTGGCCCGCTCGGCCGTCGCCAGATGAAGAACCTGCGCGTCTATGCAGGTGCCGAGCATCCGCATGTCGCCCAGCAGCCCCAGGTTCTCGACGTGGCCAAGCTGAATTCCAAGAACAAGAAGGTCGCATAAGATGGCTGAGCTTTCCTCGCTCGCAGAATTGGGCACCGCCACCGGCAACACCAACACGCAGCCGGCCGCCCCCGTCCACGTCCAGAAGCTCGACAAGTCGGGCCGCGCCTATGCCACCGGCAAGCGCAAGAACGCCATCGCGCGTGTCTGGGTGAAGCCCGGCTCGGGCAAGATCATCGTCAACGACAAGGAATTCGCGACCTATTTCGCGCGCCCGGTCCTGCAGATGATCCTCAACCAGCCGATCATCGCCTCCAACCGTTCAGGCCAGTACGACATCGTCGCCACTGTCGTCGGCGGCGGCCTCTCCGGCCAGGCCGGCGCCGTGCGCCACGGCATCTCCAAGGCGCTGACCTACTACGAGCCGACGCTGCGCGCCGTGCTCAAGAAGGGCGGCTTCCTGACCCGCGACAGCCGCGTCGTCGAGCGCAAGAAGTACGGCAAGGCGAAGGCCCGTCGCAGCTTCCAGTTCTCGAAGCGCTAAGCGCACCGCCGCCTCAGACAATCGAAAGGCCGCCTCCGGGCGGCCTTTTGTTGTTGGGGCTCGGCAGTCACCCCACCCGCGCCTTCGGCGCGACCTCCCCATCAAGGGGAGGTAGAAGAGCGCGGCGCCCTACCTCCCCTTGATGGGGAGGTCGGCGCGTAGCGCCGGGCGGGGTGATGGCGCGGGCGCAGGTCATGCCTGGCGCCAACTCTCAGGTTCTGCCGCCCTTGATGAAATCGATGAACGCTCGTAGCGGGGCCGGCACTAGGCGCCGGCCGGGATAGTAGAGGAACGGCCCGGGGAAACTCGGCCACCACGGTTCGAGAATGGGCTCAAGCGCACCACTCTCGAAGTAAGGGCGAAGCCAGCCCTCGAAGAGGCCGATGATGCCGGTGCCGGCGATGGCCGCATCGACGGCAAGATCGGTCGCCCCGCCGATCCGCACGATCAATGGCCCCGTCGGATCGACCCGGACCACCTCACCGTCGCGCTCGAATTCCCAAGGCAGCATCGCACCGCTGGCAAAACGGCCGCGCACGCAGGAATGGCTGAGCAGATCGCTCGGGTGTTCGGGCCGCCCATGGCGATCGAGATAGGCAGGGCTGGCGGCGGTGGCGAAATGCTGCACGCGCGGCCCGATCGGCACCGCGATCATGTCCTGCTCCAGCCGCTCGTCGTAACGGATGCCGGCGTCGCACCCGGCCGCGAGTACGTCGACAAAGTTCTCGTCGGCGATCACCTCCAGCCGGATGCCGGGATAGGCGGCGAGGAAATCCGGCACGATGTCGGGCAATATCAGCCGCGCCGCGCTCACCGGCACGTTGAGCCGCAACGAGCCCGCCGGCCTGTCGCGAAACCCGTTCACCACGTCCAGCGCCGCCTCGACCTCCGACAGCGCCGGGCCGAGCCGTTCCAGCAGGCTGAGGCCCGCCTCGGTCGGGACAACGCTGCGCGTCGTGCGGTTGAACAGCCTGACACCGAGCTGTGTCTCGAGGCGACGCACCGCCTCGCTCAAACCTGAGGCGCTGCCGCCGCTGGCCCGGGCGGGCCCGCGGGCGCCCCCCCGCCCCCGCCCCCCCCCCCCAGCCGGGGGAGAAGAAAGTTGGGAAAAATATTGAGGAAAAAACACAACCCGGGGGGGTGGGGG
>NZ_JAMYKW010000074.1:0-21145 GCF_040317555.1 Mesorhizobium sp. M1406
CGGGCGACAACATCACGGTCGATGTCGAGCTGATCGTGCCGATCGCCATGGAAGAGAAGCTGCGCTTCGCCATCCGTGAAGGCGGCCGCACCGTCGGTGCCGGCATCGTCGTCACCATCAAGGAATAACCGACACCGGCCTGTGCCGGTCGGGTTCGAAACGGAAAGGGCGGTCCTTGGGGCCGCCCTTTTCTTTTGCCTGGCGATCGGGTGTTCGCCTTGTCGCCCGGACCCTGTTGCAAGCCTTTGGACCTCGTCTAGTATAGGTTGCAGCAAGGGGCTTTTTTCCAAATGGTTCCAGGGCGCCTTTTCCATCGTCGGGCATTGTGGTCGCTGCGGCTGATCTGCCTGCTGGCGTTGCTTGTTACCGGACGTGCCTTTGCGACGGATACGGCCCCGGATCTCGGTCCGACGATGCGCTTCGGCATTGTCCGCGGCAATGCACCGGGGTGCGAGCCGATCTGCCCGGAATGGATCTCGGCGGAAGGCTCGATAGAAGCTGGAACGCCGGCTTTGTTCAAACGGATGCTGAAGACGCTTGGCGGGCGAAAACTGCCGATCGTCGTCAATTCTCCCGGCGGCAATGTCGAGGCGGCGCTGACGCTTGGCCGGCTGATCCGCAAGAACAAGCTCGATATCGCCATTGGCAAGACGGCGTTCGCCGGTTGCCAGCCCGACGCGAATGGTTGCCAGGACCGTGACAAGAATGGCGCCCGCTACTTTGGCAGTGTCCTTGCCTATGGCGCCATGTGCAATTCCGCCTGTCCGTTGATGTTTGCCGGTGGCGTTCGGCGGGTAGCAGGCGAATGGACCTATCTCGGCGTCCATCAGATCACCACGACCTACATCCGCACGAAACTGCAATACCGGACCACCTACCGTATCGTGGGGGGCAAGAAGAAAGTCCTCAACACAAGGATCGTCAGCCGCAAGAACGCCGGCAGCTACAAGACCTACGAGATGAGCAAGGCGGTGGAGAAAAAGCTGGCGGCCTATCTCAACGAGATGGGCATCGAACGAAGCGTGCTCGAAACGATGAAGAGCACGCCGGCCAGCGAAATCCACCAGATCGCCCTCGACGACATGCTGACGATGAAATTGGTCACCAGTGTGGATGCCGTGGACCTGTTGACCGCCGCGAGCCTGTGCAGGCCGGATCGATTGGCCGCGAATTGCCTGGAAATACCGGGGAATAAGCCCGATGGCCTGACGACCGCGGCCAAGCCTGCTCCGCTGCCGGCCGGGCCCGAGGGTGTGCAGCGCGATGAAGACATGCGCTTCGTCGTGGTTCGCGGCAGCAACCCGCTCTGCAATCCGGATTGCCCGGAATGGATCTCGGCGGAAGGCGTGATCACGCCTCGGACCCCGCGGAGGCTGCGCCAGTTGCTCGCCACGCTTGGCGACCGGCTGCTGCCTGTCGTGCTCAGCTCAAAGGGTGGCGACCTGCCTGGCGCTCTGGCGGCGGGACGGCTTATCCATCAAAGGAAGCTCGACGTCGCCGTTGGCCGCACCGATTTCGTCGACTGTGACCCGGGAGAGTGGAGTTGTCTGGCCAAGGAGGGCGCCTATGCCGGGCTGAGTATCGATGCGGGAGTGGAGTGCGGTTCGGCCTGTGCGCTTATGCTTGCCGGCGGCGTGAGACGGCTTGTTGGTCCCCGTGCGCGGCTTAGCCTGTACCCGATGGGGCAAATGCGGGTGGTCAAGGCCTATCTCAAGGAGATGGGGATCGATCCCGCTCTTTTCACGGCGATCGAGGGGCCCTCGGTCGAGCGGCAGCTGGAACCCGGCACGATGCTGAGGCTTGGGCTGACGACGAGCCCGCAATCGGTTGACGCGCTGACCGGCGCCACCATCTGCGACGGGGTGCCGAAACCGCGGAATTGCCGGATGCGGCCTTCCGCCAATGCCGAGGCTGACGCGCCCGCCAAACTGTAGAGCGCGCGACGTCGGAAACTGGCCATCGAGGCAGGTTGAGCCATTCTCGATTTTTCCGCTATCGTTGCTGCTGCCGGCGCCGGGGCGGCGGAGGATCGAGAATGAGCCAGGATATCCCGACACTCTACGAATGGGCCGGCGGCAGCGAGGCGTTGAGCCGGCTGACCCAGACCTTCTACGACAAGGTGGCGCAGGATCCGATCGTCGGGCCGGTGTTCAAGGCCATGTCGCCGGATCATCCCGCCCATGTCGCGGCCTTCATCGGCGAGGTTTTCGGCGGACCGAAAACCTACAGCGAGCAATTTGGCGGCCACCGCGAGATGGTCATGCATCATCTGGGCAAGCATCTGACCGAGGAGCAGCGCCGCCGCTGGATCAACCTCCTGGCCGACGCCGCCGACGCGGTCGGCCTGCCTGACGATCCGGAATTTCGTTCGGCCTTCATGGGCTATGTCGAATGGGGATCGCGGCTGGCCAAGATGAACTCCAATCTCGGCGAAACTTGCGATCCTCAGACGGAACCGATGCCGGCCTGGGGCTGGGGCGTGCCGGGCGGGCCGTATCGGCCACCGGATCCAAAGTAGCTTTCGGTCGCTGCGGGAGTCTCGGAGCGACGCCTAGAAATTTCAAGATCGTGCGCTGGCGCGAGCGGGATTGCCTCGGCCTCGAACATCTGGTGCTGAGGGAACGGGGTTAAGGCGCGTTTGCTTGCAAACCACTCTTTACAGAGCGAGCGGAAGCTTTTAGGA
Source organism: Mesorhizobium sp. M1406 (assembly GCF_040317555.1). Lineage (NCBI taxonomy): Bacteria > Pseudomonadati > Pseudomonadota > Alphaproteobacteria > Hyphomicrobiales > Phyllobacteriaceae > Mesorhizobium > Mesorhizobium sp. M1406. The sequence continues at coordinate 2,684 of NZ_JAMYKW010000074.1, forward strand.
AGCGCCTGCTGCGCCGATATGCGCACGTACGGGCATAGCTCAGTTGGTAGAGCGGCGGTCTCCAAAACCGCAGGTCGTAGGTTCGAGCCCTGCTGCCCGTGCCATTTCTCGAAATGGCGTTTCAAAACGATATTTCTGCGGTCTGCCCTTTGAAAATCGGCGACCCGCTTGCCATATCAGCTCGCTTGGGGCATAAAGGCCTCATAGCCGGGACGGAACGACTGGATGGTTCCGATGCGGCGTTTGGTCATAAAGCGGACACTTGCCACTTGCGTGGATCAAGAATCGGTTTTATGTAGACGAAACAGACACGCGACGCGTGGAGCTGGGAAGCCGGCTTTACGCGTCTGATTTGCATGGGCGAATTGATTACGCTGATTCGGCGTGAGATTGGCTCAGGCGGCACGTCCCGGCCAGCGGGATCATCCAGGAGACCCGGCCAACGGGTCTTGAAGACAGAGCGGCATATGGCTTCGAAAACCACAAATCCTTTCGTCTTTCTCCAGCAGGTTCGCGCGGAGACCGCCAAGGTGACTTGGCCGTCGCGGCGCGAAACGATGATCTCGACGGTCATGGTCCTGGCTTTCGCTGTGATCGCGATGATCTTTTTCTTCACCGCTGATCAGCTCATGGGCCTCGCGGTCGAACAGATTCTGGGCATCGGACGCTAAGTCCGGCGATTACGGAGAAGTCTTGAAATGACCGCGCGCTGGTACATCGTCCACGCCTATTCGAACTTTGAAAAGAAGGTCGCCGAGGACATCGAGAACAAGGCCAAGCAGAAGGGCCTGTCCGCCGATATCCACCAGATCGTGGTGCCGACCGAGAAGGTCGTCGAGATTCGTCGCGGCCGCAAGGTCGATGCCGAGCGCAAGTTCTTCCCGGGCTATGTGCTCCTGAAGGCCAACCTGACCGACGCTGTGTTCTCGCTGGTCAAGAACACGCCGAAGGTCACCGGCTTCCTGGGTGACTCCAAGCCGGTGCCGATCACCGAGGCGGAAGCCCAGCGCATCCTGAACCAGGTGCAGGAAGGCGTCGAGCGGCCCAAGCCCTCGGTCACGTTCGAGATCGGCGAGGCGATCCGCGTTTCGGATGGTCCCTTCGCGTCGTTCAACGGTTTCGTCCAGGAAGTGGACGAGGAGCGGGCGCGGCTCAAGGTGGAAGTTTCGATCTTCGGGCGCGCCGTGCCTGTCGATCTGGAATTCGGACAGGTCGAAAAGGGCTGATCCGAAATCCCTGTCGTCAAGCGCGGCAGGGAAGAGCGGCGCGGAGATCGCGCGGCTCTTGAGAACGGTGGGAGACGAGTGCGGCTTTAGCCGGCCACATGGATCGCACCACCAGACTGCAACCGCCGGCACTTTCCCGTTCATGGGAGCCGGCATAGACAAAGGCAGGAAAAGAGATGGCTAAGAAAATTGCAGGCCAGCTCAAGCTCCAGGTCAAAGCGGGTTCGGCCACGCCGTCTCCCCCGATCGGCCCGGCGCTTGGTCAGCGTGGCATCAACATCATGGAGTTCTGCAAGGCGTTCAACGCGCAGACCCAGGAAATGGAAAAGGGATCGCCGGTTCCGGTCGTCATCACCTACTACCAGGACAAGTCCTTCACCTTCGTCATGAAGACGGCGCCGGTGAGCTACTTCCTGAAGAAGGCGGCTAACCTGACGTCTGGTTCCAAGGAGCCGGGCAAGGTCAAGGCCGGTACGGTTTCGCGCGACAAGGTCCGCGAGATCGCCACCGCGAAGATGAAGGATCTGAACGCAAACGACGTCGAAGCGGCCATGCGCATGGTCGAGGGCTCCGCCCGCTCGATGGGTCTGGAAGTGGTGGGCTAAGATCATGGCAAAGATTGCAAAGCGTGTATCGAAGACCCGCGAAGGCATCGATCCCAACAAGGCTTACGCCCTGGGTGATGCACTGAAGCTGCTCAAGGACCGTTCCTCGGTCAAGTTCGACGAGACCATCGAAGTCGCCATGAACCTCGGCGTCGACCCGCGCCACGCCGACCAGATGGTCCGCGGCGTGGTCAATCTGCCGAACGGCACCGGCCGCTCGGTGCGCGTCGCTGTGTTCGCACGCGGCGACAAGGCTGACGAAGCGCGCGCCGCCGGCGCCGACATCGTCGGTGCCGAGGATCTGGTCGACATCGTCCAGAAGGGCACGATCGATTTCGATCGCTGCATCGCGACGCCGGACATGATGCCGCTCGTCGGCCGTCTGGGCAAAGTGCTCGGCCCGCGCGGCATGATGCCGAACCCGAAGGTCGGCACCGTCACCACCGACGTTGCCGCCGCCGTCAAGGCATCGAAGGGCGGCGCTGTCGAGTTCCGCGTCGAGAAGGCCGGCATCGTTCATGCCGGCGTCGGCAAGGTCTCGTTCGAGGTCAAGGCGCTGGAAGAGAACATCCGCGCCTTCGCCGACGCGGTGACCAAGGCAAAGCCGGCTGGTGCCAAGGGCAACTACGTCAAGAAGGTGTCGGTCACCTCGACGATGGGCCCGGGCCTCAAGCTCGACGTCGCGACGCTCACAGCGTCCTGATACGAACATTTGGATCGGCCGCTAAAGGACTGATCCGCAAGCGAATTCCGGGCCTCCGACTTGTCGGCGGCCCGGTACCGGAAACCGAGAGGTTTCCGGACATCCTGTCCGAGATTGCAGGCGGCCCAGAAGCCTTAATTCGATTTGGGCCTGCATGAGACGGGTGAAGACCGGACAACGGAGCGATTGCTCCAATGAAAGGTTCGAACCGTGTTTGCCTTTTGTCTGCGCATCGTCCGGCTTGCCGGCCGGTGTGGCGAAAGGGGGCAGGATCCTCGAGCGTCGTTCGGGAGATCCGTTATTGGATGGCCCGGCCGACAAAGGCAACCCGACGCCTGTCCCCGTTAATGGGGCAGGGGTCAACTGGAGATAGGCAGTGGACAGAGCGGAAAAACGCGAACTCGTCACGGGCCTGAACGGTGCGTTCTCGAACGCAGGTTCAGTGGTCGTGGCCCACTACGCCGGTATCACCGTCGCGCAAATGAACGACCTTCGGTCGAAAATGCGCGCCGCCGGTGGCACCGTCAAAGTCGCGAAGAACCGTCTCGCCAAAATCGCTCTTCAGGGCACGGACTCCGCATCGATCATCGAGCTGTTCAAGGGACAGACGCTGATTGCTTATTCGGAGGATCCGATTGCGGCGCCGAAGGTCGCGTCCGATTTCGCCAAGGGAAATGACAAGCTTGTCATTCTCGGCGGCGCAATGGGCACCACCTCGCTCAACGCCGACGGTGTGAAGGCACTCGCCACACTTCCGTCGCTCGATGAGCTGCGCGCCAGGCTGGTTGGCATGATCGCCACGCCGGCAACCCGGATCGCCCAGATCGTCAATGCGCCAGCGGCTTCGGTCGCGCGCGTCATCGGCGCTTACGCCCGGAAGGACGAGGCGGCATGAGGCCGTTCCTCGCTATCACAAACACACGTTCGAACCTTATGAAGGAATACAACAATGGCTGATCTCGCAAAGATCGTAGACGACCTTTCGAAGCTGACCGTCCTCGAGGCGGCCGAGCTGTCGAAGCTTCTGGAAGAAAAGTGGGGCGTTTCCGCCGCTGCTCCGGTGGCTGTTGCCGCCGCTGGCGGTGGTGCGGCCGCTGCTGCTCCGGTCGAGGAAAAGACGGAATTCGACGTCGTCCTCACCGAGGCAGGCGCTCAGAAGATCAACGTCATCAAGGAAGTCCGCGCCATCACCGGTCTTGGCCTCAAGGAAGCCAAGGATCTGGTTGAAGCGGCTCCGAAGCCGGTCAAGGAAGCCGTTTCCAAGGCCGACGCTGACAAGTTCAAGGCCCAGCTGGAAGCAGCCGGCGCCAAGGTCGAACTGAAGTAAGCGTAAAAGCGGCGGACGGCCTCGCGCCGTCCGCCACTCCCTTCGCCTGGAAGGGAGCATGCGTAACGCGAGACGTACGAGAACCTCTTTCCTGAGGGCCGAAACCGGCCTTCAGGAAACGGGTTTTCTCCCGTTCTAACCGGCCGCCGACAGGCGCCGGGAAAACAGACAGAGGGTTGCCGCCAAGGTGGCCCAGCATGCAAGGCGAGCCGCGGCGAGGCTCGTCCCGAGTTTTGAGCTAAGGAGCGACGATGGCCCAGACCCAGACTTTCAATGGCCGCAGACGCGTACGCAAGTTCTTCGGAAAGATTCCGGAAGTTGCGGAGATGCCGAACCTGATCGAGGTTCAGAAGGCATCCTATGACCAGTTCCTGATGGTGGCGGAGCCCAAGGGTGGGCGTCCGGACGAGGGACTGCAGGCAGTTTTCAAGTCGGTCTTCCCGATCTCCGATTTTTCCGGCTCCTCGATGCTGGAGTTCGTGAAGTACGAGTTCGAAGGACCGAAATTCGACGTTGACGAATGCCGTCAGCGCGACCTCACCTATGCCGCGCCGCTCAAGGTGACGCTGCGCCTCATCGTGTTCGATATCGACGAGGATACCGGCGCCAAGTCCATCAAGGACATCAAGGAGCAGGACGTCTACATGGGCGACATGCCGCTCATGACTCTGAACGGCACCTTCATCGTCAACGGCACCGAGCGCGTCATCGTCTCGCAGATGCACCGCTCGCCGGGCGTCTTCTTCGACCATGACAAAGGCAAGTCGCACTCGTCGGGCAAGCTTCTGTTTGCCGCGCGCGTCATCCCCTATCGCGGTTCGTGGCTCGACATCGAGTTCGATTCCAAGGACGTCGTGCACGCCCGCATCGATCGTCGCCGCAAGATTCCGGTGACGTCGCTGCTGATGGCACTCGGCATGGACGGCGAAGAGATCCTGTCGACCTTCTACAACAAGATCACCTACAAGCGCGCCGGCGACCATTGGCGCATTCCGTTCAACGTCGAGCGTTTCCGCGGCCTCAAGGCTGTCGGCGACCTTGTCGATGCCGATACGGGCGAGGTCGTCGTCGAAGCCGGCAAGAAGATCACCGCACGCCAGGCAAGGGCGCTCGGCGAAAAGGGTCTCAAGGCGATCAAGGCGACCGACGAGGATCTGCTCGGCAACTACCTGGCCGAGGACATCGTCAACTTCGCCACCGGCGAGATCTTCCTCGAAGCCGGCGACGAGATCGACGAGAAGACGCTGAAGGTTCTGCTCGGCACCGGCGAAGACGAGATCAAGGTTCTCGACATCGACCACGTCAATGTCGGCGCCTATATCCGCAACACGCTCAACGTCGACAAGAACGAGAGCCGCCAGGACGCGCTGTTCGACATCTATCGTGTCATGCGCCCCGGCGAGCCGCCGACGCTCGAAACCGCCGAAGCCATGTTCAACTCGCTGTTCTTCGACTCAGAGCGCTACGATCTGTCGGCCGTCGGCCGCGTCAAGATGAACATGCGCCTCGAACTCAAGGCCGAGGACACCGTGCGCGTGCTGCGCAAGGACGACATCCTGGCCGTGGTCAGGACGCTGGTCGAATTGCGTGACGGCAAGGGCGAAATCGACGACATCGACAATCTCGGCAACCGCCGCGTGCGTTCGGTCGGCGAGCTGATGGAAAACCAGTACCGTGTCGGCCTGCTGCGCATGGAGCGCGCGATCAAGGAGCGTATGTCCTCGATCGAGATCGACACGGTCATGCCGCAGGACCTGATCAACGCCAAGCCGGCGGCCGCCGCCGTGCGCGAGTTCTTCGGTTCCTCGCAGCTGTCGCAGTTCATGGACCAGACCAACCCGCTGTCGGAGATCACCCACAAGCGCCGCCTCTCGGCGCTTGGACCGGGCGGTCTGACCCGCGAGCGCGCCGGCTTCGAGGTGCGCGACGTGCACCCGACGCATTACGGCCGCATCTGCCCGATCGAGACGCCGGAAGGCCCGAATATCGGTCTGATCAACTCGCTGGCCACCTTCGCGCGCGTCAACAAGTACGGCTTTATCGAGAGCCCGTACCGCAAGATCGTCGACGGCAAGCTGACCAATGAAGTCGTCTATCTCTCGGCGATGGAAGAGGCCAAGCACCATGTCGCGCAGGCCAACGCCGAGCTCGACAAGAACGGTGGTTTCGTCGACGAATTCGTCATTTGCCGCAGCGCCGGCGAAGTGATGATGGCGCCGCGCGAAAACGTCGATCTGATGGACGTTTCGCCCAAGCAGATGGTGTCGGTTGCCGCGGCCCTGATCCCGTTCCTGGAAAACGACGACGCCAACCGCGCCCTGATGGGCTCGAACATGCAGCGTCAGGCCGTGCCGCTGGTGCGCGCCGAGGCGCCGTTCGTCGGCACCGGCATGGAGCCGATCGTCGCCCGTGACTCGGGCGCCGCCATCGGCGCCCGCCGCGGCGGCATCGTCGACCAGGTCGACGCGACGCGTATAGTCATCCGCGCCACCGAGGATCTCGATCCGGGCAAGTCCGGCGTCGATATCTACCGGCTGATGAAGTTCCAGCGTTCGAACCAGAACACCTGCATCAACCAGCGTCCGCTGGTTCGTATGGGCGACCGGGTCAACAAGGGCGACATCATCGCCGACGGTCCGTCGACCGAGCTCGGTGATCTGGCACTCGGCCGCAACGTGCTGGTCGCGTTCATGCCGTGGAACGGCTACAACTACGAGGACTCGATCCTCCTGTCCGAACGCATCGTCGCCGATGACGTCTTCACCTCGATCCACATCGAGGAGTTCGAGGTCATGGCCCGCGATACCAAGCTCGGGCCGGAGGAAATCACGCGCGATATCCCGAACGTCTCGGAAGAAGCGCTGAAGAACCTCGACGAAGCCGGCATCGTCTACATCGGCGCCGAAGTTCAGCCGGGTGATATCCTGGTCGGCAAGATCACGCCGAAGGGCGAAAGCCCGATGACGCCAGAAGAGAAGCTTCTGCGCGCCATCTTCGGCGAAAAGGCATCCGATGTGCGCGACACCTCGATGCGCATGCCTCCGGGCACTTTCGGAACCGTCGTCGAGGTGCGCGTGTTCAATCGCCACGGTGTGGAGAAGGACGAGCGCGCCATGGCGATCGAGCGCGAGGAGATCGAACGCCTCGCCAAGGACCGCGACGACGAGCAGGCCATTCTGGACCGCAACGTCTACGCGCGTCTTTCCGACGTGCTCGTCGGCAAGGAAGCGATCGCTGGACCGAAGGGCTTCAAGAAGGGCTCGACGCTGTCCAAGGATACGCTCGACGAGTATCCGCGCTCGCAGTGGTGGCAGTTTGCCGTGGAGAACGAAAAGCTCCAGAGCGAACTGGAAGCCCTGCGTGGCCAGTACGACGACTCCAAGAAGGCGCTCGAACAGCGTTTCATGGACAAGGTCGAGAAGGTCCAGCGCGGCGACGAAATGCCTCCAGGCGTCATGAAGATGGTCAAGGTCTTCGTGGCCGTGAAGCGCAAGATGCAGCCCGGCGACAAGATGGCCGGCCGTCACGGCAACAAGGGTGTCGTGTCGCGGATCGTTCCGGTCGAGGACATGCCTTTCCTCGAGGACGGCACGCATGCAGATATCGTGCTCAACCCGCTGGGTGTGCCGAGCCGCATGAATGTCGGCCAGATCCTGGAAACGCATCTGGGCTGGGCATGCGCGGGCATGGGCAAGAAGATCGGCGAGCTGATCGACGCGTACAAGGTGGCGGGCGATATCAAGCCGCTGCGCAAGACGCTCGAAAGCTTCATCCCGGCCAACGACCGCAACGAGCCGGTTCGCGAGTATGACGACGAGAGCATCGTTCGCCTCAGCGAGCAGATGCGCCGCGGCGTTTCGATCGCGACCCCGGTGTTCGACGGCGCGCATGAGGCTGACATCAACATCATGCTGGAGCAGGCGGGCCTGCACACCAGCGGTCAGTCGCAGCTCTATGACGGACGCACCGGCGAGCCGTTCGATCGCAAGGTGACGATGGGCTACATATATATGCTCAAGCTTCACCATCTCGTGGACGACAAGATCCACGCGCGTTCGATCGGTCCGTACTCGCTCGTCACCCAGCAGCCGCTGGGCGGCAAGGCGCAGTTCGGTGGCCAGCGCTTCGGCGAGATGGAGGTCTGGGCGCTCGAAGCATACGGCGCCGCCTACACGCTGCAGGAAATGCTGACGGTGAAGTCGGACGACGTCGCCGGCCGCACCAAGGTCTACGAGGCGATCGTCCGTGGCGACGACACCTTCGAGGCCGGCATTCCGGAGAGCTTCAACGTTCTCGTCAAGGAAATGCGGTCTCTCGGCCTCAATGTCGAGCTTGAGAACACCAAGCTCGACGACAACCCGATCCGGCTGCCCGACGCGGCCGAGTAAGAAAGACATCCGGTCGCGGGCTGCCGCGACCGGATGCACCAAATTCTTCGGCCAGTGGCCGACAAGACGGCGGGCGTTTGGCTCGCGACTAGATGCAAGGGGTTTTCGAGGACCCCGAAAAGGAGAACGGCATGAACCAAGAGGTCATGAATCTCTTCAATCCGCAGGCGCCTGCGCAGGTGTTCGATTCCATCCGGATATCGCTTGCCAGCCCTGAGAAGATTCTGTCCTGGTCTTTCGGCGAGATCAAGAAGCCGGAGACCATCAACTACCGCACCTTCAAGCCGGAGCGTGACGGTCTGTTCTGCGCGCGCATTTTTGGCCCGATCAAGGACTATGAGTGCCTGTGCGGCAAGTACAAGCGCATGAAGTACAAGGGCGTCATCTGCGAGAAGTGCGGCGTCGAAGTCACGCTGTCGCGCGTTCGCCGCGAGCGCATGGGCCATATCGAACTGGCGGCACCGGTCGCCCATATCTGGTTCCTGAAGTCGCTGCCGTCGCGCATCGGCACGCTGCTCGACATGACCCTGAAGGACATCGAGCGCGTCCTCTACTTCGAGAACTACATCGTCACCGAACCTGGCCTCACCGCGCTGAAGGAGCACCAGTTGCTCAGCGAGGAAGAGTACATGATCGCCGTCGACGAGTATGGCGAGGATTCGTTCACCGCCATGATCGGCGCCGAGGCCATTCATGACCTCCTGGCCGGCATGGACTTGGAGAAGATCGCCGGCGACCTGCGTTCGGAACTGGCTTCGACCACCTCCGAGCTGAAGCAGAAGAAGTATCTGAAGCGGCTCAAGGTCGTCGAGAACTTCATGGAATCCGGCAACCGTCCGGAATGGATGATCATGAAGGTGGTCCCGGTGATCCCGCCGGACCTGCGCCCGCTCGTCCCGCTGGACGGCGGTCGCTTCGCCACGTCGGATCTGAACGACCTCTATCGCCGCGTCATCAACCGCAACAACCGTCTGAAGCGGCTGATCGAGCTGCGCGCCCCCGGCATCATCGTGCGCAATGAAAAGCGCATGCTGCAGGAAGCCGTCGATGCGCTGTTCGACAACGGCCGTCGCGGCCGCGTCATCACCGGCGCCAACAAGCGTCCGCTGAAGTCGCTGTCCGACATGCTCAAGGGCAAGCAGGGCCGGTTCCGTCAGAACCTGCTCGGCAAGCGCGTCGACTATTCCGGCCGCTCGGTCATCGTGACCGGCCCGGAGCTCAAGCTGCACCAGTGCGGCCTGCCCAAGAAGATGGCGCTCGAACTGTTCAAGCCCTTCATCTATGCCCGTCTCGACGCCAAGGGTTACTCCTCGACCGTCAAGCAGGCGAAGAAGCTGGTCGAGAAGGAGCGTCCGGAAGTCTGGGATATCCTCGACGAGGTCATCCGCGAGCATCCGGTGCTGTTGAACCGTGCGCCGACGCTGCACCGTCTCGGCATCCAGGCGTTCGAGCCGATCCTGATCGAAGGCAAGGCGATCCAGCTGCACCCGCTGGTCTGCACGGCCTTCAACGCCGACTTCGACGGCGACCAGATGGCCGTTCACGTGCCGCTGTCGCTGGAAGCGCAGCTTGAAGCCCGCGTGCTGATGATGTCGACTAACAACATCCTGCACCCGGCTTCCGGCGCGCCGATCATCGTGCCGTCGCAGGACATGGTTCTCGGTCTCTACTATCTCTCGATCGTCAACCAGAACGAGCCGGGCGAGGGCATGGTGTTTGCCGACATGGGCGAACTCCAGCACGCGCTCGAGACCAAGGCGGTGACGCTGCACTCCAAGATCAAGGGTCGTTTCCGCACGGTCGACGCCGAAGGCAAGGTCGTGTCGAAGATCCATGACACCACCCCTGGCCGCATGATCATCGGCGAGCTTCTGCCGAAGAACGTCAACGTGCCTTATGAGACCGCCAACCAGGAGATGACCAAGAAGAACATCTCCAAGATGATCGACACCGTCTACCGCCACTGCGGTCAGAAGGAGACGGTCATTTTCTGCGATCGCATCATGGCGCTCGGCTTCAGCCATGCCTGCCGTGCCGGCATTTCGTTCGGCAAGGACGACATGCTGATCCCGGATGCCAAGATCAAGCTGGTCTCCGACACCGAGGCGTTGGCCAAGGAATACGAGCAGCAGTACAATGACGGTCTGATCACGCAGGGCGAGAAGTACAACAAGGTCGTCGACGCCTGGGCCAAGTGCTCGGAAAAGGTCGCCGACGAAATGATGGCCCGCATCAAGGCGGTCGAGTTCGAGGACAATGGCCGTCAAAAGCCGATGAACTCGATCTATATGATGTCGCACTCCGGTGCGCGTGGCTCGCCCACCCAGATGCGTCAGCTCGCCGGCATGCGCGGCCTTATGGCCAAGCCGTCGGGTGAAATCATCGAGACGCCGATCATCTCGAACTTCAAGGAAGGCCTGACCGTGCTCGAGTACTTCAACTCGACCCACGGCGCCCGCAAGGGTCTGGCCGACACCGCCTTGAAGACGGCGAACTCGGGTTACCTCACCCGTCGTCTGGTCGACGTGGCGCAGGACTGCATCGTCAACTCCGTCGACTGCGGCACCGACAAGGGCCTCACCATGCAGCCGATCGTCGATGCCGGTCAGGTCGTCGCTTCGGTCGGCCAGCGCGTGCTGGGTCGTACGTCGCTCGACGACATCACCCATCCGGTGTCGGGCGAGATCCTGGTCAAGGCCGGAACGCTGATGGACGAGCGTGACGTGGAACAGATCGAAAAGGCCGGCGTTCAGTCGGTTCGCATTCGCTCGGCACTGACTTGCGAAGTCAGGGTTGGCGTCTGCGCGGTCTGCTACGGTCGCGATCTGGCCCGCGGCACCCCGGTCAACCAGGGTGAAGCAGTCGGCGTCATCGCGGCGCAGTCGATCGGCGAGCCGGGTACCCAGCTCACCATGCGTACCTTCCACATGGGCGGTACGGCACAGGTGGTGGATAGCTCGTTCCTTGAAGCCTCCTATGAGGGCAAGGTCGAGATCCGCAACCGCAACGTGGTGCGCAACTCCGACGGCCAGCAGATGGTCATGGGCCGCAACATGGCGGTGCTGATCCTCGACGAAGCCGGCAAGGAGCGCGCCTCGCACCGCCTCACCTATGGTTCGCGCATCTTCGTGGACGATGGTGACAAGGTGAAGCGCGGCCAGCGTATCGCCGAGTGGGATCCCTACACCCGCCCGGTCCTCACCGAAATCGAGGGCAGGGTGTCGTACGAGGATCTGGTCGACGGCATTTCCGTTCAGGAAACCGCCGACGAGTCGACCGGCATCACCAAGCGTGAGGTCATCGATTGGCGCTCGACGCCACGCGGCAACGACCTGAAGCCGGCGATTGCCATCCAGGACGCCAAGGGCAAGGTTGGCAAGCTGTCCAAGGGTGGCGACGCCCGCTTCCTGCTCTCGGTCGAGGCCATTCTTTCGGTCGAGCCGGGCTCGCAGGTTCGCCCCGGCGACGTGCTGGCGCGTATCCCGATGGAAAGCGCCAAGACCAAGGACATCACCGGCGGTCTGCCGCGTGTTGCCGAACTGTTCGAGGCACGTCGTCCGAAGGATCACGCCATCATCGCCGAGATCGACGGTACGATCCGCTTCGGCCGCGACTACAAGAACAAGCGTCGCATCATCATCGAGCCGCATGACTCGACGCTTGAGCCGGTCGAATACCTGATCCCGAAGGGCAAGCCGTTCCATCTCCAGGACGGCGACGTCATCGAGAAGGGCGACTACATCCTCGACGGCAATCCGGCGCCGCACGACATCCTGGCGATCAAGGGCGTGGAGGCACTTGCTTCCTACCTCGTCAACGAAATCCAGGAAGTCTACCGTCTGCAGGGCGTGTCGATCAACGACAAGCACATCGAGGTGATCGTTCGCCAGATGCTGCAGAAGGTCGAGATCACGGTGCAGGGCGACTCGACCTACATTCCAGGCGATCATGTCGACGTGATCGAACTGGAAGAGGTCAACGAGCGTCTGGTCGAGGACGGCAAGAAGCCGGCCGAAGGCCTGCCGGTGCTGCTCGGCATCACCAAGGCATCGCTGCAGACGCCGTCCTTCATCTCGGCGGCCTCCTTCCAGGAGACGACCCGGGTGCTGACGGAAGCTGCGGTTGCCGGCAAGACCGACATGCTGCAGGGACTGAAGGAAAACGTCATCGTCGGCCGGCTTATCCCGGCCGGCACCGGCGGCACGATGAGCCAGATCCGGCGCATCGCCACCTCGCGCGACGAACTGATCATCGACGAGCGCCGCAAGGCCTCCGGTGTGGAAGTCGCCGAGCCAATGCTGGCCGACATGACAAACGCCGCGCAGTAAGCACGGAAGACGGGAAGAAGGAAAAGGGGCCAAGTGGCCCCTTTTCGCGTTTTGGGTTCCGCATCGGATCGGAGAAAGATAATGAGCAAGACGAGCTGGGCGGCAGTCGACGACTACATCGTCGGTTCCCTGTTTGAGGCGGACCCCGTCCTGGATGCCGTTCTGGCGGCCAACCACGACCACGGCCTGCCGGCGATCGACGTGTCGCCGGCGCAAGGCAAGCTGCTTTCACTTCTTGTGTGCATACAGGGAGCGAAGAAGGTTCTCGAGATCGGCACGCTGGGCGGCTATTCGACCGTCTGGATGGCGCGGGCGCTGCCTGTCGATGGCAAGATCGTGACGCTTGAGCTCGATCCGCTCCACGCCGACGTCGCGCAATCGAATTTCGAGCGGGCAGGCGTCTCGGAGCGTGTGGAACTGCGGGTCGGGCCTGCCCTTCAGTCGCTTGCCGCGCTGGGTGCCGAGAATGCCGGACCGTTTGACCTCGTCTTCATCGACGCCGACAAGCCGAACAACCCGCATTATCTATCCTGGGCCATGCGGCTTTCGAGGCCGGGAACCGTGATCATCTGCGACAACGTCATACGCGACGGTGCTGTGCTCGATCAGGGTGGCCGTGATCCCAATGTCGAAGGGGCACGCGCCGCATTCTCGTTCATTGGCGGCGAGAAGCATCTGGACGGCACCGCCATCCAGACCGTTGGCGCGAAGGGCTATGACGGCTTTGCCATCGCGATCGTCAATTGACAGCCGATAGGCGAACAGCCAAGCCGTCCCTGTTCAATCGAAGAAGGCCTCGACCACGTTGCGCTTGCCGAGCATGAACGCATCGGCGACATGCTGGAGCGGCGCCAGATCGACATCGGAAACGCCGGCTCGCACGATCTCGGCGAAGCGCTTGTAGAGCATCGGGTACTCGGCCTCCGGCACGTCATGAACCACCTTGCCGTCGACCGCGAGCTTGGAGCCGCCGCCCGACAGCACCATGGCGCCCTTGTCGGTGTCGGCCAGGATGTCCCAGCTTTGCGGGCCTGTCTGCAGCCAGTCGAGGTCCATCGTCACCGGCAACCCGTTCGAGGTGCGGAAGGCGACGCGCGCGGCAACCGGGGATGCGCGATTTTCGGGAAAATCGAGCACCGCCGAAGTGATGAACATCGCCGGTAGGATATGGGTGGCGATCGACAGCGCGTTGATGCCGGGATCGAAGACGCCAAAACCGCCTGGGGCCCAGATCCATTCCTGGTTCGGGTGCCAGCGGCGCACGTCTTCCTTCCAGTTGATGGCGGCCGACTTAATCTTGGTCGAGTTCAGGAAGGCGCGAGCGGCTTCGACCGCGGGCGCATAGCGCGAGTGCCAGCTGGCGAACAGCGAGACGCCGTTCCGCGCGGCCAATGCCTTGAGGTCCTCGACCTCGCTGACAGTGGCGCCTGGCGGCTTTTCCAGGAAGACATGCTTCTTCGCCTCGAGTGCCGTCCGCGCCGCGTCGTAGCGGAACTGTGGCGGCATGCAGAGCGATACGGCCTCGAGTTCGGGCACCGCATCGAGCATGGATTCGATGGTCGGAAAATTCGGAATGTCATCCACCTTGCCATGCCGGCTGGCGGCCGCGATGAGGCGATAGTCCTGATCCTTCGCCAGGGCCGGCAGATGCTGGTCGCGGACGATCTTGCCGACGCCGACGATGCCAATCTTGATGGGCTGGGACACGGCCGCTCCGTCTGTTGAACAATGGTGATGGCTTCTTATCAGAACACTTGCCCCGGGCAAGCCGGAGCCGAGAAGCCCACCCCAGCCCTCCTCGAACCGCCGCGCCGGCGTTCAGGAAGCCCCGATCGCCGATTCGCCTCGATGGCCGATTCGAAACTGAGCCGAGGCCGGGTTTCAGATCGGGACGTCGAAGGTAACGATCGAAACTTCGCCTTCGAGCGCGCCCTGGAAGGCGGAGATATGCGGCTCTTCATCGGGCACGCCGTCCATGTCGCCTATCTGGTCGAGCTCGGCCTCGGCGTAACCTTCCGCAGCAAGCGATTCGAGTGCCCGGCGCACCGCCGAATCGTCGTCGGGCGCGACCAGCATGACGTGGACGCCTTCCGGTTTGCCGCCCTTTTTCTTCCACACCCGGCCGGTGATGATGGTGACCGGGCGTTCTTCATTGTCGTTCACGGGTCGATTCCTCTTGGCGATGTGTGGGCGGGCGAGGGGGTTCTGTCTGCTCATGCGGCCTTTTCGCATGAAGAAGAGCCGCGCAACAGCGCAAAGCCATTCACTTTGCTAAAGGCTTGGCACTTTCTTCCTCGCCCTTGCAAAATCGCGAAAGAAAATTACATGCGTTTTTCGCATGGCTGCCGAGCCTTGATTGGCGCGCAATATTTAGCGCTCCGGGCTTGACGGTCCGCGGTCTTACGAGTAGAAGCCGCCCAGTCAGAACCGATGTGAGGCTCTCCCTTCCGAAGCGACACGCTTTGGAGTTTGCCTCAAACAGGGTTCGTTTTACGAGCGAAAAGACATTTCCGGCGTGCACGAAGCGGTTCCGCTTCCTCTGCCATTTGTTCGGGCAAGACCGCGAGGCGCGGTTCGTGGCCCGAATTCGCGTATGGAAATGACGCTTTGAGCGGCCCTGACCGGGCGAGACACGGAATTGAGAGACAAGAGGGTTTAATGCCTACCGTCAACCAGCTGATCCGCAAGCCGCGCATTGCGCCGGTGAAGCGCAACAAGGTCCCGGCCATGCAGCAGAACCCGCAGAAGCGGGGCGTCTGCACACGCGTCTATACAACGACGCCGAAGAAGCCGAACTCGGCGCTGCGCAAGGTGGCCAAGATCCGCCTGACCAATGGTTTTGAAGTGATCGGTTACATCCCCGGCGAAGGCCACAACCTTCAGGAACACTCCGTGGTGATGATCCGCGGCGGCCGCGTCAAGGATCTTCCGGGCGTTCGCTATCACATCATCCGCGGCGTGCTCGACACGCAGGGTGTGAAGAACCGCAAGCAGCGCCGTTCGAAGTACGGCGCCAAGCGCCCGAAGTAAGGCGCTCGAAGTAAGATTTTCCGGCCTTGGCGCTGCTTGAGTGCGTCGGGCTATGAGATTGAGA
The DNA here is from genome assembly GCF_040317555.1 of Mesorhizobium sp. M1406. NCBI lineage: Bacteria > Pseudomonadati > Pseudomonadota > Alphaproteobacteria > Hyphomicrobiales > Phyllobacteriaceae > Mesorhizobium > Mesorhizobium sp. M1406. The sequence continues at coordinate 18,355 of NZ_JAMYKW010000074.1, forward strand.
GACAAAAGCCATGTCGCGTCGTCACAGTGCAGAAAAGCGTGAGATCAATCCGGACCCGAAGTTCGGCGATCTGATCGTCACCAAGTTCATGAACGCCGTCATGTATGACGGTAAGAAGTCGGTTGCCGAGACCATCGTCTACGGCGCTCTCGACCAGGTTCAGTCGAAGACCAAGCAGGAGCCGGTCACCGTCTTCCATCAGGCGCTCGACAATGTCGCGCCGCATGTGGAAGTGCGTTCGCGTCGTGTCGGCGGCGCTACCTATCAGGTTCCGGTCGACGTGCGTCCCGAGCGCCGCCAGGCATTGGCCATTCGCTGGCTGATCGCCGCCGCCCGCAACCGCAACGAGACCACGATGGTCGACCGCCTTTCCGGCGAGCTGATGGATGCGGCCAACAACCGCGGCACCGCCGTCAAGAAGCGTGAAGACACCCACAAGATGGCTGAAGCCAACCGCGCTTTCGCGCACTACCGCTGGTAAAGCGCGAACGAGACTGAGAGGCAGCTACGATGGCCCGCGAATACAAAATCGAAGACTACCGCAATTTCGGTATCATGGCGCATATTGACGCCGGCAAGACGACGACCACCGAGCGCGTCCTCTATTACACGGGCAAGTCGCACAAGATCGGCGAAGTCCACGACGGCGCTGCCACCATGGATTGGATGGAGCAGGAGCAGGAGCGCGGCATCACCATCACGTCCGCCGCGACCACGACCTTCTGGAAGGCTCGTGACGGCAAGATGTACCGCTTCAACATCATCGACACCCCCGGCCACGTCGACTTCACCATCGAAGTTGAGCGTTCGCTGCGCGTTCTCGACGGCGCTATCGCGCTGCTCGATGCCAATGCCGGCGTTGAGCCGCAGACGGAAACCGTCTGGCGTCAGGCCGACAAGTACCGCGTTCCGCGCATGATCTTCTGCAACAAGATGGACAAGATCGGCGCCGACTTCTACCGCTCGGTCGAGATGATCGGTTCGCGCCTCGGTGCGCATGCCGTTGTCATGCAGCTGCCGATCGGCGCCGAGACCGAGTTCAAGGGCGTTGTCGACCTCGTCGAGATGAACGCGCTGGTCTGGCGCGACGAGACGCTGGGCGCTGCCTGGGACATCGTCGAGATCCCGGAAGACCTCAAGGCTCGTGCCGAGGAATACCGCGAGAAGATGATCGAGGCCGCCGTCGAAATGGACGAGACGGCGCTTGAGAATTACCTCGAAGGCAAGATGCCGTCGAATGACGAGATCCGCGCGCTGATCCGCAAGGGCACCATCGCGGTGAAGTTCTACCCGATGTTCTGTGGCTCGGCCTTCAAGAACAAGGGCGTGCAGCCGCTGCTCGACGCCGTCGTCGAATATCTGCCGTCGCCGGCCGATGTTCCGGCCATCAAGGGTGTCGATGCCAAGACCGACGCCGAGATCGAGCGTCACGCCGACGACAACGAGCCGCTGTCGATGCTCGCCTTCAAGATCATGAACGACCCGTTCGTCGGTTCGCTCACCTTTGCCCGCATCTATTCGGGCAAGCTCACCAAGGGCATCTCGGTCGACAACACCGTGAAGGGCAAGAAGGAGCGCATCGGCCGCATGCTGCAGATGCATGCGAATTCGCGCGCCGACGTCGAAGAGGCTTTTGCCGGCGACATCGTTGCTCTGGCAGGTCTCAAGGACACGACCACTGGCGACACGCTCAGCGATCCGCTGCATCCGGTCATCCTCGAGCGGATGGAATTCCCCGATCCGGTCATCCAGATCGCCATCGAGCCGAAGACCAAGAACGACCAGGAAAAGATGGGCCTCGCCCTTCACCGCCTGGCCGCCGAGGATCCGTCCTTCCGCGTGAAGACCGACGAGGAAAGCGGCCAGACCATCATTTCCGGCATGGGCGAACTTCACCTTGACATCATCGTCGACCGCATGCGTCGCGAGTTCAAGGTCGAGGCCAATGTCGGCGCGCCGCAGGTGGCCTATCGCGAGACGATCACCCGCAGGCACGAGCAGGATTACACGCACAAGAAGCAGACCGGCGGTACCGGTCAGTTCGCCCGCGTCAAGATCGTCTTTGAGCCGAACCCGGACAGCAGCGAGTTCGAGTTCGATACCAAGATCGTCGGCGGCGCTGTGCCGAAGGAATACATCCCCGGTGTCGAAAAGGGCATCAACAGCGTCATGACCTCGGGTCCGTTCGCGGGCTTCCCGATGATCGGCGTCAAGGCGACGCTGATCGACGGCGCCTACCACGATGTCGACTCCAGCGTCCTGGCATTCGAAATCGCCGGCCGCGCCTGCTTCCGTGAAGCCGCACCCAAGCTTGGGGTGCAGCTGCTCGAGCCGATCATGAAGGTCGAAGTTGTGACGCCGGAAGACTACGTCGGCAGCGTCATCGGCGATCTGAATGGCCGTCGTGGCCAGATCCAGGGCCAGGAAGCACGTGGCGTGGCCGTGGTCATCAACGCGATGGTGCCGCTCGCCAACATGTTCAAGTACGTCGACAATTTGCGCTCGATGAGCCAGGGCCGTGCGGCCTACACGATGCAGTTCGATCACTATGAGCCGGTCCCGACGGCGGTGGCTCAGGAAGTCCAGAAGAAATACGCGTAAGGGTTCCTTAGCCACCGGGTCGCGTCCTTTTGCGCGGTGCCGGATCTGAAGAGCGAATAACAATTTCCCCCAAGCGGGTAGAATAGACGGAGAACGATTATGGCCAAAGGTAAATTCGAGCGTAACAAGCCTCACGTGAACATCGGCACGATTGGCCACGTCGACCATGGCAAGACGTCGCTGACGGCGG
>NZ_JAMYKW010000075.1:0-21010 GCF_040317555.1 Mesorhizobium sp. M1406
AAATCCTCGGCGAGGTCACGTCAACCGAATGCCGAAATTACTTCACAGAGGCAGGCTATGCCCAACCTAAATTCATCCCGCTCTAATCGGCTCAGCGCCGGTTCGTCAAATGAATCCGCGTTCAGAACCCTGGCCGGCAGCGATATTCACCGAGTGGACGCATCGATTGCCGAAGCTGGCGCAATGCCCGGAAAAGCCTGCGCTTTTGGCAATTGGTTGCGCCATTGCGGTCGCTCGCGAAAGCGCTGCACCAAGGCGAAAGGACAAGACGGAATTTATCTCCGCATCAGGCGGAAAAATCGATCTTAATTTCCCGGCGCGTGGCCGGAAACCTCGGCGCCCGCACCCGGCGGCAGCGCGAGAAAACGCAACGCCGCCACCAGTCCGATGGCGCCGATCGCCAGGAAGGCGATTCGAAAATCCACGAGGTCGAGAGCGGGCCGATCCCGGACGATCTGCGACAGATTGAGGATCGCCGCCGCCACCGCGACGCCGAATAGCATCGCCACTTGCTGCAGCATCGAGGACAGCGTTGCTGCCGAACTGCGCTGCGCCGCATCGATATCGGCGAAGGCCAGTGTGTTGAGCGCGGTGAACTGCATCGAGCGAGACAGGCCGGCGATCAGCATCAGCGCCACCACAAGCGCTTGCGGCGTCTGAAGCGAGATCGCCGCGCAAGCCATGATCGCCGCCGAGGCGATCAGGCCGTTGACGACCAGCACCGAACGAAAGCCGAAGCGGCGCAGCGTCGGCGTCGTCACAGTCTTCATGCCGAGATTGCCGAGGAAATAGGCCAGGATCATCATGCCGGCATCGACGGGGCTGAGGCCGAAGCCGACCTGGAACAGCAGCGGCAATAGGAACGGCGTGGCGTTGATCGCCACCCGGAAAATGGTGCCCGCGGCCAGCGTCGAGATGGCGAAGGTCAGCACCCTGAACGACGAGAGATCGAGCAGCGGATGCGGCGCACGCCTGAGATGCCGCACCGCCAGCCAACCTATGACGATGCCGGCTACGATCAGCAGCACCGTCGGCAGGACGCCATCCTCCGGATGCGCGATGCGCTCGAGGCCGTAGAGCAGCAAAGCGAGCCCGGCCGACGTGAGCACGAAGCCAGGCCAGTCCAGCGGTTTGGGGTCGGCCTCGCGGTCGCCCGGAATGAAACGCGCGACCAGCGCCAGCCCGACCATGCCGAGCGGGATGTTGATGAAGAAATTCCAGTGCCAGGACAGGTAGGTGGTGATGAAGCCGCCGAGCACCGGCCCGACCACTGGCGCAAACAGCGCCGGCCAGGTGATCAGTGCCGTGGCGTTGAGCAACTCCGACTTCGACGCGTTGCGCAACACGAGAATGCGTCCGACCGGCGTCATCAGCGCGCTGCCAAGCCCTTGCACGATACGTGCGGCGACGAATTGGGTCAGATTTTCAGAGAAGCCGCAGGCAAGCGAAGCCAGTGTGAACAGGACGATCGCCAGCAGGAAGATGTTGCGGGCGCCGAACCGGTCGGCGAGCCAGCCCGACAGCGGCACGAACACCGCCATGGTCAGCATGTATACGGTGATGCCGATGCTCATCGCCACGGCCGGCACGCCGAACGACTCGCCCATCTGCGGCAACGAGGTCGAGATGATCGTCGAATCCAACAACTGCATGAAGAAGGCGATGGCGACGATCAGCGCCACGCGCCGCGCGTTGGTGGCCGTTTCGGCTAAGGCTCCGGTCTCGGGAATGGCAGTCATGACGGAACCGGTTTGAACAGCATTTGGCTGGCCGCGTCCAGAGACGGCGCCACAAACTTTCGTGTCGCGCCGCCGCCTGCTATGGGATGAGCGGGGTTGCCGAGGAAAGTGTGCGCGTAAAATGAAGCCCATCTACATCGACTACCTCAATGCCCTCGACATCGATGCGCTTGCCATGACCGATGGTGAAATCATTGAGGTAGTCGAGGCTGGCCTGGTGGCGCAAGGCAAGGGCCAGACGGTGATCGAGCCGCGCGTCCATCTTGAGCCGGACTCGTCCTTCCATGGCCATTTCAACGTCTTGCGCGGCTACGTCGCGCCGCTCGACACGGCGGGCGTGAAAATCGTGGGCGACTATGTCGACAATTACCTGCACGGGCTGCCTTCCGAATTCGGCATCCTCAATCTGTTCGATCCGCGCACCGGCACGCCGCGCGCCATCCTCGACGCCACCGTCATCACCGACATGCGCACCGGCGCCGTCACCGCAATCGGGGCCAAGCATCTGGCGTGCAAGAATTCCAAGGTGCTGGCCCATATCGGCGCGCGCGGCACCGCCTACTGGAATGTGCGCCTGCTCGACCATCTCTTCGACTTCGACGAGATCCGCGTCCATTCGCGCCGCCCGGAAAGCCGCGACGGTTTTGCCGCCAAACTGTCCGCCGACCTCGGCAAGACGGTGACGGCGGTGGCCGACTGGAAGAGTTGTGTCGAGGGAGCCGACATCGTCGTCGAAGCCTCGCGGCTACCGGAGCCACAACCATTGTTGAAGACCGAATGGATCAAGCCCGGCGCGTTGGTCGTGCCCTATGGCACGATGAGTGCTGTCGAGCTGTCGCTGACGGACATCATGCGGAAGATGGTCGTCGACGACTGGGGCCAGTGCAAGGGCGGCAAGTTCGGCTCGCTACGCGCTCATGTCGAGACCGGACGGCTGAGCGAAAAGACGCTGCATGCCGAACTCGGTCAGATCGCCGCCGGTCTCAAGGTCGGGCGTGAGAATGACGACGAAACGATCCTGTTCTGGCATCGTGGCCTGTCGCTGTCCGACATCGCGCTGGGCAAGGCGATGCTGGACAAGGCGCGGGCGCAGGGCATCGGCCAGAGGCTGCGCTTCGCATGAGCGCGCTTCACCTTACCGGAGCCGGCGTCGGCGTTGGCGATGTCGCCGCGGTCGCCCGCGATGGGCGCAAGGTGGAAATCGGACCTGATGTCATCGGCAGGCTGGAGAAGGCGCGAAAAGTGCTCGACCAGGCCGCCGCATCCGGCCAGCAGATCTATGGCCTGAACACCGGCCTCGGCGCCAATCTCGGTATCGCTGTAGAGGGCGACGCCAGCACCTTTCAGCGGCAATTGCTGGAGGGACGCACCGGCGCGGTCGGCGAAACGCTGCCGGTCGAAGCCGTTCGCGCAACCATGGCCGCCCGCGCAGCCATGTTGTCAGTCGGAGGCTCTGGCCTTTCGCCTTACGTCTTCGTCGCCTTGGTCGACGCGCTCAATGCCGGCGTCCATCCTGTCATGCCGTCGCTCGGCTCGATCGGCGCCGGCGATCTGGTGCTGATGACGGCACTCGCCCGCATGCTCACCGGCGAAGGCGAGGCAGACTATCAGGGTCGCCGCATGCCGGCGGTCAAGGCGCTGATGATGGCCCGTCTCGCCCCCGTCAGCCTGGCGCCGAAGGACGGCCTGTCGCTGATCAATGCTTCGGCGGTCTCAGCCGGCAGCGGCGCACTTGCGGTGACGGATGCGCTGTCGGCGCTTGCCCAGCAGCAGCAGGCCGGCGCGCTGACCATGGAGGGTTTTGGTGCCAACCGAACCATCCTCGATCCGCGCCTGCATTTGGCGCGCCCGGCGGCCGGCCAGCAGGAAGCAGCCAAAGTGCTGCACGATCTGCTCGCCCGTGACGAGCCGCAGGCGCCGGCCACTTTGCAGGACCCGCTGTCGATACGCTGCATGGCGTCGATCCACGGAGCGCTGATCGATGCGATCGGTCAGGCGAGACATGCCGTCGAGATCGAGCTCAACGCCGCCGCCGACAATCCTCTGGTGCTGGGTGACGACGGGCTGGTGCTGTCGACCGGCAATTTCCACACCGCCGCACTTTCGCTGGCCTTCGAGACCCTCAGCCTGGCAATCGCTCAAGGTGCCGCCGCGAGTGCCGCCCGCTTCATCCAGCTCACCGGTTCGGGCCGCAACGGCCTGCCGAAATATCTGTCGCCGGTCGGCGGCGCCTCGGCCGGCTTCGTGCCGCTGCAGAAGGTAGTGGCATCGATCCTTGCCGCCATTCGCCACAAGGCCAATCCGGTGATGCTCGACTTCCTGCCCGTGTCGGAAGGCGTCGAGGATCATGCCACGCAGACGCCGCTGGCGGTTGCGAAATGCGCCGAGATGATCGACCTGTGGCGGCGGCTGATCGCCTTTGAATTGATGGCCGCCGCGCAGGCCGTCGACCTGCGTGAAGGGCTGACCCTGGCGCCACGCACCGCTTCAATTCACAAGGCAATACGCGCGCTGGTCCCTGGCTTGAAGGAGGACCGGCCGCTCGGCATCGACGCCGAAGGGCTCTACGCGATGCTCGCGGGTGGAAATTGGCAAGCGGCCTTAAGCCCGACCGACCTTGTCCAGGAACAGGCGTAGTTCGCCCGGATCCATATGCACGACATGCCTGTCCTCGGGATAGGCAAGGCTGTTGACGTCGGCGACATATTCCGAGAACGCGGCGATGCGCTCTGCTTGCAACCGATCGTATTCGGCGGCGAAATTGCGATAGACCTTGGAATGGCGCGGCATGTGGCCACGGTTCTGGCCAAGAATGTCATCGGCGAACAGATATTGCGCGTCGCAGCCTGTGCCCGCCCCCATCGACAGCATGATCAGCGACGTGCGCTCCGAGATCGCTTTCGCCACCTCGACCGGCACCACCTCGATTTCCGCGCCGATGGCGCCGGCGGCCTCCAACTGCTTTACCGCCGCGAAGATCTCCATGGCGGTGTCGGCCGTCTTGCCGACGGCTTTGAAGCCGCCGGTCCAGGTGGCGCGCGACGGGATCAGGCCGACATGGCCTATGACGGGGATCGCATCGTCGGCCATCCGCTTGATGGTGGCGTAGCCGGCGCTGCAATAGACCGCGTCGGCGCCGGCCTTGTAGAGCCGGAAGGCCCAGCGCAGGAAATCGTCCGCCGTACCTATCTCGAAGAAGTTCTCGCCTGGCATGGTGAACAGACTGGGCGCCGCGTCGCGGTATTGCGGGTTGAGCACCAGTTCGGGCGGCACCGAAACGATGTCGACCCCTGCCCGCTCGGCCGCCTCGGCCTCGTCCATCGTCAGCACACGCAGCATGGTCAGCTGGCGCTTGCCCTTCATGGCGCGCAGGTCCGCGACGGTCGGTCTTTTTCGGCTCATCGAAAGGGTTCCCCTCTTGTTGTATGCTGCGGCAGGTCAGCCGATCTCGATCATGACCTTGCCAGCTTCGATCCGCACTGGATAGGTCTTGAGATTGACGCACACCGGCGCGCCCTTGGCGACACCTGTCTTGTAGTTGAAGCGGCCATTGTGCTTGGGGCATTCGATGATGTTGTCCATCACCAGCCCGTCGGCCAGATGTGCCTTCTCATGCGTGCAGTAGCCGTCGGTGGCGAAGTACTCGTCATCGGGACTGCGATAGATGGCGAAGGTGCGGCCGCCATGATCGAAGCGGATGACATCCTCTTCCTCGACATCGTCGACGTCGCACGCTTCAACCCAGTCGGCCATCTGTTTCTCCTGCGACTCTATTCCGCTGCCGCCGGAACGGTCAGCGCGTGGAACTCCTCCCGGTACGGTCGCGCCGTCGGCGGCAATTCGCGCTTGAGGAAATAGTCCTCGTACCGGAGCTGCCTGATAAGCACCGGCCAGACCTCGCGATAGGCATGCCACATCGATGGATTGGGCTCCGGCAGGTCGTGCTTGATCAGTTCGTGCAGCTTCGGCAGCGCGTGATAGGGCACCATCGGGAACATGTGATGTTCGACGTGATAATTCATGTTCCAGTAGATGAAGCGGCTGATCGGGTTCATGTAGACGGTGCGCGTGTTCAGCCGGTGGTCGGTGACGTTGTCGGCCAGCCCGATATGCTGCAGCAGGCCGGTCAGCACCATGTGCCAGCTGCCATAGAGGCGCGGCAGGCCGATCAGCACCAGCGGCAGTAACGACCACAAATAGAACGCCAGCGCGATCGTCGCGACATAGATGGCGATATGCCAGCGCGCGGCGATGACCGCCTTGCGCAGCTCCATCTCGGGGATAAAACTCTTCTCGTCGGGCGAGATGCTGCCGAACGCATTGCGCACCAGTGTGGGCAGCGAATAACGGAAATCGAGAACGCCGGTGAAGGCAAGTGCGGCGCGCAGCAGGTCCGGCGGACGCATCACCGCGATCTCGGCGTCGCGGCCGACGATGATGGTGTCGGTGTGGTGGCGGGCATGGCTCCAGCGCCAGGTCACCGGATTGCGCATCAGCATGAAGCTGGCGATCTGGTAGACGACATCGTTCATCCAGCGGGTGCGGAAGGCGGTGCCGTGGCCGCATTCGTGCCAGCGCGAGTCACTGGAGGAGCCGTAGAGCACACCATAGACGAGCAGGAACGGCACCACCCACCATGTGCCCCAGAACCAGATGATCCCGGCGGCGGAGCCCAGTATGGCAGCGATCCAGATGATCGTGTCGCGGATCGCCGGTCCGTCCGAGCGTTGCATCAGCTCCTTCATCGCCTTGCGCGGCACATCGGTGTGATACCATTCGGCCGAGGCCAGCCCGGTCTCGATCGCGATGCGTGTGCTTTCGCCGACCAAGCTGTAGTCGCGCTTTCTTCCCATCACATCGACCTCCGATTTCCGGCCCGCCAGCCGGAGCATTCGTTTCGCATCATGCCCTGTCCGCCAATCCCGGAAAATTGCCCGACGGCACAGGATAATCCTGTTGCGGCTGCCTGGCGATCGACGCGATCTTCGCTTCAGCCGCGGCAATCGCGCCGGCGCCGTCGAGCACCCGGAACACCGCGTCATAGGAACGGCTTTCGCCATGCTCCAGCCAGATCATCTCGCCGCGCTCGCGCGCCGCGAGATTGCCGAGCACATGGTGTGTCGAGGGCTCTATGCCGAGCGCATACTGCCCTGCCTGGAAATTCTGCCATTGATAGGCGCAAGGCAGCTGGTCCTTGCGGGTCACCACCTCGAAGCCAAGTCCGAGACGGTCGTTGACAACAGCCACTGGCACCTCGCCATTGGCGTCCGCCGCCATCTCGTGCTGCCAGACCTGCTCGCTGAAACCCAGTCGCGGCGCCGGCACCGTGCGGTAGCCGACCTTCTGCGCCTCGTAGAGCTCGCCATCATGGCCTGCCCAGACGACGTCCCGGATCGGCGCCAGATAGCGCGCGCCCTCGTCGAGCAAGGGGTGGCTGACATTGACATGGTAGAAATACATATGCGGCGTACGGTTGAAGCCGTGATTGACGACGCGGTCCGACAGCCGGATCTCGTTGCCGCCGACATCGGCCTCGATGCGCCGCAATAAATGCAGATCCTCGCCGAACACCGCCGATTGCTGGACGATCCCTTCGGCCCACAGCACGCAGCGGTCACCATCCCAGGCCTCGCCATACCCGGTCAGCCGCGCCGGAATGGTGCCGACGCGGCCGTGCAGCGAATGCACCACGGTCTTCCTGCCCGGATAGTTGTAGGTATCGACCGGCACTTCTTCCCGGCCCAATATATGGTCGAGGCCGCAGGTGACGAGCAGGCCGGAAAAGGAGCGCGCCCAGGCCAGTCCGCCTTCCCCCTCGTAATCGTGCAGGCCGGGGTTGCGAAAGCCGCTCGGCGAATGCCAGCCGATCGCCTGGCCCTTGAAGTCGCAATCGGCGATATCGAGCGCCCGGTCGACCAGCGCCGTGAAGCGCAGGCCCGAACCGGTGCGGAACTCCAGCATGCGGATGCCGCGTTCCACCCCGTCGCCAAGCGTCATCAGCCGCACGCCGGCGAACTGCGACAGCATGCCCGAACGTTCCGATACCTGACGGCGCGAAAGCGTCTTGCCGTAGAGTTCTACCATGTCACGGCCGCTTCTTCACTGCACTGTCGTCCCATCAATCGGCTGCGCTAATGACCATCAAAGACCGTTGGCGCGGAACTTCCCGTCGAGGAACTTCTTGGCGCGCGGCACGTCGTCTTCCGAGAGATGCTCGATGATCACCGGGATGTTCGGATGCTTCTGCGCCAGCCGCTGAAGGTAGAGATCGTAGTTCAGCGAGCCGAGGCCGGGTGCCGGCAGCTCGATCTCGCCGACGCCACGGAACGTGTGGCTCTCCAGCGCGTCCTCGTCACCGATATCGGCATGCTTTTCGGACTTGTCGCCGCCCGAGCGCTTGACGTCCTTGGCGTGCGCTATTCTGATCTTGTCCGTCAGCGTGTCGAACACCTGGTTCAGGATCTGGTCCATCCTGTCGATGTTGTGCGTCTCGAAATAATTGGTCGGATCCATCAAGAGTCCAAGGCCGGGATGATCGACCTGCGCGAACATCTTCACCGTCTCCTCGACCGAGCCGACGACGTTGTTGACATAGGTCTCGAGCAGGAACACCGCGCCGTGGTCATAGGCTGTCTGGGCAAGGTCGGCGACCACCTTGCGGCATTCCTCGAACCCTTCCTCGGTCTTGTTCTTGGGGTGATGCACCCAGTCGGACTCGGTGTTGTAGGTGCCGGTCTCCGAGATCACGTACGGGCTGCCGAAATGGCGGGCGTTGCGGATGATCTCCTTGAGGTAGCCGACGCGCTTGTCGCGCTCGGCCTTGTCCGGATGGATGATGTTGGTGTAGCCCGACACGCAGCAGACCGGCAGATTGTGGTCGCGGAAAACGTCGCGCACGGTCTTGGCCTTGTCCTTGGTGATCTGCCCGGCCGACAGGTCGACATCCTTGAAATGCAGGTCGAGCTGCACCGTGTTGAAACCGAGCCCGCGGATCTTCTTCGCCGTCTCTTCGAGTCCGTACGGGAAATAGCCCGTAAAAATACCTGCCTGCATCATGGTGTGAATTCCTCCCTGTAAGCGATTCAGTTGATTGAAGTTGTCGAGATTTCGGACAGCTTGACCGTGCGGCCCTCGTCGATCGAGCGGTAGCCCGCCTCGACCAGCGCCATGGTCTTGACGTTGTCGGCGACCGACAGCGCCGGCGGCGTGCCGGTCTTCACCGCGTGCTGGAGCTGTTCCATCACGCCGATAAAGGCATGCGGGAACCACATCGTGTCCCAGCTCGGGCTGACCCACTCGCCGCCGGTCGTCTCGGTGGAAGCATAGGTCAGCGTCGAGGCCGCACCTGTCGGCCAGCCGATGGTGCCCTTGGCGACCCCCTTGGTGCCGTCGACGCGCCAGTTGATGTGCTGGTCGTCCTTGTAGCCATCCTGGCGCGGGCCGGACCAGACATCCTCCAGCGACACGGCGAGCACGCCGGACGGGAAGCGCAGCGTCGACACGGTGATGCCGTCGGAATGGTCGAATTTCGTGCGCGGATCCTTGCGCGTCAGCGTGGTGATTTCATCCGGGTCGCCGAACAGGAAGCGCAACACGTCGAGATGGTGCACGCTCATATTGGCGAGCGTCAGCCGGTCATATTCTTCCAGGAAGCTCTGCCAGTGCGGGATGGCGTGCATGTCGATCTGCGCGAAGACGATGTCGCCCAGCGCGCCGCTGTCGATGATCTGCTTCAAGACGCGCATCGACTGGTCGTAGCGCATGTTTTGGTTGACCGAGAGGATCTTGCCGGCCTTGGCCGCCTCGTCGCGCAGCTTGACCGCTTCCTCGACCGACAGCGCCAATGGCTTCTGCGCCAGGATCGCCTTGATGTGCTTCTGCTTCAGTGCGTGACGGATCAGCGCCGGCTGCTGGTCGGGCGGAAAGGCAAGGTCGATGATCTCGACATTCGTATCCTCGATCAGCTGCTCCGGCGTGTCGTGCACGGTCGGGATGGCCCAGCGCGCCGCCACCTTCTCGGCGCTGGCCCGGGTGCGCGAGGCGATCGCCACCACCGGGAAGCCAGCTTCCTTGTAGGCAGCGAGATGACACTCGGCCATGATCATGCCAGCGCCGACGCAGCCGATCTTGAATTCCTTCGTGCGGACCTTCACGTCCGGCTCGAAGCCCTTGTTTGCCATCTGATCCTCCCGAAGCTCTTTCCTTGCGGCCGCCGTCATCGTGCCAGCGCTCCCCCGCTCTGTCCGAAATAATGCACCCTGGCCGCCTCACAGGATATCGCCACCATGGCGTCGGGCCGGATGTCAGGCTGGCCGCGCAGCAATGCCTTTAGCCGCGCCTGCCCGGCAGCGAGCGTCAGCACGGTGTAGCCGCCAAGCGGCTCGACCTCGAACACCCGCGCTGGGCGGCCCGGGCCCCCATCCCCTTTTCCATCAACGGGCCACGGTCCGACCTTGATGTCTTCCGGCCGCAGTCCGATCTCGACGGCGTCCGCGGGCGCCGCCTTGTCGGCAATGCGGATCGTGCCTTCGGCCGCCTCGACACCGCCCTCGCCGCGCACCGATCGAAGGATGTTCATCATCGGCGAGCCGAGCAGCCGCGCCACATAGGTGCTGGCCGGACGGTCATAGAGTTCGGCTGGTGCACCAATCTGCCTGATCCTGCCGTCCTCCAGCATAGCGATGCGATCGGCGACCGACATCGCCTCTTCCTGGTCGTGCGTGACATAGATTAGCGTCTTGCCGAGCTCGCGCTGGATGCGCTTCAACTCGACGCGCGTTTCTTCGCGTAGCCTGGCGTCGAGCGCCGAGATCGGATCGTCCATCAGATAGGCGTTGGGATCGCGCACCAGGGCACGCGCGATCGCCACGCGCTGCCGCTCGCCTCCCGAAAGCTGTCCCGGCGGCTTGTGCAGGATGTGGCCGATATGCAGCTTCGCCGCGACGTCGGCGACCCGCCTTTTGATGTCGACCTCGGCGACCCGGCGTTCGACCAGGGGGAAGCGGACATTGTCGAGCGCGCTCATATGCGGAAACAGGGCCAGGTTCTGGAACACCATCGCCACGTTGCGCTCGGCCGGCGACACCTCGTTGACCGGTCTGCCGCCGATCAGGATTTCACCGGCATCAGGCGTCTCAAGCCCAAGCACCAGGCGCAGGATGGTCGACTTTCCCGACAGTGGCGGCCCAAAGAAGCAGAAAAACTCATTGTCGTTGACGGTGAACGAGGCGTCGTCGACGGCGAGTGTGCCGCCGTAGCGCTTGGTCACATTGCGGAAGACGATATCGGCCATCTCAACCTGCCTTCATCGCAAGACCGGTAGCGGCGTCGAAGACACGCACCGACGACGCGGTGGGGGCGACGACAGCGGTGTCGCCGATCGCCAGCCCGACATCATTGTCGAACACCGTTTTCACGGCAGCCTCGCCCTGCCCGAGATGAACGATCGTGCGCGCACCGATCCGCTCGACGAAGGTCACCGGCATGGCGAGGCCCTGACCATTCTGCACCAGCGTCGCCTGTTCCGGCCGGAATCCGTAAAGCACCTCGCCGCGCGCACCACGAACGGCCGCCGCCAGATCACTCGGCAGTGGCGGGGTGATGCCCACCGGTCCGAGATCGACGACCAGCCCACGGTCGCTCTCCGCCGGCCTGCCCCTGAGCAGGTTCATGCCCGGCGCGCCGATGAAGCGGGCCACGAAGACATTGGCCGGATCGTTGTAAACCTCGAGCGGCGTGCCGACCTGCTGCAGCACGCCATGATCCATGACCGCGATGCGGTCGGCCATGGTCATCGCCTCTAGCTGGTCGTGGGTGACATAGACCATGGTCTGGCGAAACTGGCGCTGCAGCTGCTTCAGTTCGGTGCGCATGACAGCCCGGAAAGCGGCGTCGACATTGGACAGCGGCTCGTCGAGCAGGAAGATCGCCGGCTCCATGATCGCCGAGCGGCCGATCGCCACCCGTTGCAATATGTTGACCGACAGCCGGTCGGCCTTGCGGTCGAGCAGCGGTGTCAGCTGCAGCATCTCGGCGATGGCACCGACGCGGCGATCGATCTCGGCTTTGGCAACCCCTCGCATTTTTGGACCGTAGCCAAGGTTCTGGCGCACCGTCATATGGGTGAAGATGGCGTAGTTCTGGAACACGAAGCCGACGCCGCGCCGCCCCATCGGCACGCCGGCCATGTCGCGCTCACCGAACAGGATCTTGCCCCCGGTCGGTTCCTCCATGCCGGCGATCATGTTCATCGTCGTCGACTTGCCGCAGCCCGACGGACCGAGCAGCGCCATGAACTCACCATCTGATATTGCCAGGTCCATGGTCTTCAGCGCGGTGAAGTCGCCGAATTTCTTGACCAGGTTCTGCAGGTGGATCGCGCTCATGCCAGTACCTCGCGTGCCCGCGCCATGCGCTTCATGGCGAACACCGCGACGATCGAGAGCACCACCAATATGGCCAGCGCGATCGCCGCCACATAGCCCCAGATCAGGTCCTGCGTGGTGAGCTTGTAGATGTAGACGGAGATGGTCTCGGTGGCGACGCCGGGACCACCGCCGGTCATGATGTAGAGCGTATCGAAGATCTTGAAGTTCTCTATTACCCTGATCGCCAGCGCGATGATGATGATCGTCTTCATTTTCGGCAGCACGATGGTGACGAAGCGCTGCCACGGATTGGCGCCGAGCAGCGTCGCCGCCTTGATCTGGTCCTCCGGCACACCGACCAGACCGGCGAGCAGGATGAGGAACATCAGCGGCGTCCACTGCCAGATATCGGCGACCATGACGGCGATCAGGGCCAGGGTCGGGTCCGACAGCCAGGCGATGGTGACGGGAGAACCGGTGAGCGCCGACAATATGTCGTTCACCGGACCGCCCGACTGGAACAGCATGAAGAACATGTAGCCGGCCACCGCCGGCACCACCATCATCGGCATCAGCAGGATCGAATAGAAGATCCGCTTGCCCGGAAAATCGTCGGCAAACAGCGTCGCCAGCGCCAGCCCGAGCAGGAACTCCACCGGCACGCAGACGATCATCACGATGGCCGTGCGCTTCAGCGCGCTCCAGAAGCGCGGATCGGCGGCAAGGTCGGTGTAGTTGGCAAAGCTGTTCCACAGCGACCAGGCATTCCACCAGCCGAGGCCCGACAGCGGCGACCAGTCGGTGACGCTGATGTAGAGCTGCATCAACAGCGGGAAGGCCGAGATGAACAGGACGAGGATCTGCGCCGGCAGCGTCAGCCGGAAACCCAGCCTTACGCCCTCGTCGCGCGAAACCGGCCTTGCTGCGACGGCTTTCATCTCGTCCTCTGCATTCATGGCAGTCACCGCGCTCATTGCTTGAGCGCCCCGAATGTCAGCCCGCGCACCAGATGGCGCTGGATGGCGATGCCCATGATCACCGGCGGCACGGCGGCGATCAGGCCGAGCGCTGCCTTGGCGCCATAGAGCTGCCCGGTCATCGAGGACGACAGCGAGGCCATGTAGACCGGGATCGTCACCCATTCGCGCGTCGTCAGAAGCAGCGCGATCAGATAGTCCGACCAGTTGAGGATGAAGACGAAGAGTGCCGCACTGGCCAGCGGCGCGCGCATCATCGGCAGCGTGATGCGGGTAAAGACGCGCAGCCGCGAACAGCCTTCGACCAGGGCCGCCTCCTCGATCTCGCGCGGCATGTCGTCGAAGAACGTCTTCATCAGCCAGAAGGCGAAGGGCAAGGTGACGATGCCGTAGATCAGCGCCAGGCCCCACCAGCTGTCGGTGAAGTTCAGGAAGGCCCACATGATCATCACCGGGATCATCACCGCCATCGGTGGAAACAGCCTGAGCTGGATCAGTGCCAGCGGCAGGTTCTGGCCGGAGCCGAAACGCGACAGTCCGTAAGCCGCGGAAGTGCCCGCCGACATGGCGATCACCGTGCCGAAAACCGCCGACAGCAGAGACGAGAGGATAGGTTTCAGCGCGGTGCGGTCGAGCGCGACGATCAGATTGTTGGTCGACTCGCCGAAGACGAAACGGAAATTGCTGAGCGTCGGGTTCCTCGGCCACCATGTCAGGTCGGCACCGGTCGCCGACCATTCGGCGATCGGCTTGAATGCCATCGACACCATCCACAGGATCGGCACCAGCGTCACCGCCATGGCCGCGAGGATCGCGGCGTAGCGGAATATCTCGAAGGGAATGGAACGCTTCATCTTGCGGCTTTGCTGGTGGCGTTGTGGGCGGAGGGGAGAAGCAAGCTCCTCCCCTCCTTCGGTATGATCCAGGGAGATGGATCAGACGATTGGATCGAGAACTGTCGGCCAGGCCTCCTTGTTGGTCTTGATGGCTTCGAGCAATTTGTCCTCGCCGGTGCGCCGGGCGATCTTCTTCCATTCGGCCTCGGTGTCGGCCATCGCCTGCTCCGATGTCTTGGCCTTGGTCAGCGCCGCCATCAGGTTCTCGTCGAGCGCATTGTGGAAGGCGGTCGCGCCTGGATAGTTGATGGTTGGCACGGTGCGGGCGACCGTCTCGCGCACCACGTCCATGTGGTAGGCATGATAGGTCTGACGCACCAGCGGATCGGAGAAATCCGACAGCCGGAACGGGTCCAGGTAACCACCGGGGTTGGCGCTCATCCAGGCGTAGATGCGCGCGGAACCCAGCCATTGCAGCAGGAGATAGGCAACCTCCTGGTTCTTCGACTGCGACGAAACCATGCCGGTCAGCGAGAACCACAGCACGGAACGGCTGATCAGCTTGCCGTCGATCTCGCGGCCGGGCGGCAGCATCGAGCCGATCTTGCCGGTGACAGCCGAGTCCTTGTTGCCGGCATTGTCGAGGAATTTCGGCAGGTTGGAGAAGGCGCAGGTCATCGCCGCACCGCCCTTGGCGAAATTGCCATATTGCTCCGGCCAGCCCCAGGAGATCGCATCCGGCGAATGATGCGCGAGCGAAGCGACATATTCGTTGGTGGCGGCAATGCCCTGCTCGGAATTGACCATCGGCTTGCCATCGTCGCCAAACAGGAACTGGTTGGGCGAGGCCATCGAGACATAGCGCTGATACCAGTTGGTGTAGCCCCAGCCCTGGTTGCGAAGGTCGGTCGAGCCGAACAGGCCCTTGTCCGGGCGCTGGAAGAAGGCCGCGATATCGCCATGCTGCTTCCAGGTCTTCGGCGGCGTCAGATCATAGCCGTATTTGTCCTTGAAGGCCTTCCTCTCGGCTTCGTCGCCGAACAGGTCGCTGCGGTAGACCCAGGTCTGGAAGTCGCCGTCCAGCGACACGCCATAGTTCGAGCCACGATATTTGTTGAGCAGCGACACGCCCTTGGCGCCGTTGACATAACCGTTCGTGGGATCGTCCCACTCGGGCTTGTACTGCGCGACGAAGTCGTCGAGCTTGGCGATGCCGCCGGTCTCGGCGAGGTCGCCCAGCCGGTTCCATTCGGTCGAATAGATGTCGTAGGCCCCACCCTTGGTGGAGATGTCTTGCATCGTCTTGGTGAATTCCTGACCGTTCGGCAGGCCGACGATTTCAATCGGGATGCCGGTCTCCTTTTCCCATAGGTCCTTGATCGACGGCGCGCCGGCCGGGAACGGCTGCGTAAGCTGGCCGATCGAGCCGTCGGACAGACCGAGCACGATCTTGGCCGGCGCCTTGCCGGCGCCCTTTAGCGCCTTGGCCGCCTCGATGGCGCGTCCTTCCGGCGTGTCGGCGCCGTACTGGTAGCGCTCGGCCCCATCGAAGCCCGTCGGGCCGCCGATCATGCCTGGCGCCAGCGCGTCGGCCGCATAGGCGCGGCCGGGACGAATGAATTGCGGCGCAATGCCAGTGGCGGCCATGATCACGGCGGCCTTTCCTCCGGACGCAAGCAAGCGACGCCGCGAGATGCGGATCAAATTGGACATTGAAACTCCTCCCTTAGGGCCACGTTTCCTCCACGACCCTATGAGGGATATTGACGGCAGCATGGGAAGGCTGTCAACATCATAAATAGTCAAAAGACATCACAACATTGCAAAAATGGCGAGGAAATGCGCAAAACCGGAATCCATACCGCACTCCTGATGCCTCGATCTGAGGGAAAACGCCTCTTCCCGGGTCTGCGAAGCCCTGCCGGGCGATTTGATTTAGCCCGGCGGCTTGCACATCGGCCAAGGGCGGATACATCATTTCCCATCAGAATCGCGGACGGCACGAAAGCCGCCGCCAGCCGACCTGACGCATGCAGGAGATGAAAGACGTTGCGGTCCACCCTGACTGACATAGCCCGGGAAGCCGGTGTCTCGGCCGCCACGGTCGACCGAGTGCTCAACAACCGCCCCGGCGTGCGGGCGCGCACGCGAGAAATCGTGCTCGAAATGGCGCAGCGCCTCGGCTATATCGCCGAAAGCCCGAATGGGGCGCCGCCGCGGCATTTGCCCGGCGACGTCATCCGGCTCGACTTCGCGCTGCCCGCCGGCACCAATTCCTTCATCAAGATGCTGCACCGCCAGATCGAGGCACAGGCGCGGTCACGGCCAGACCTCGACGTTCACATTGCCACTATCGAAGGTTTCAACCCGGACGGCCTCGCCCGCCTGCTGCAGGATTTGCGCGGCCGGACGCAAGGCGTCGGCGTCATCGCGCTCGACCATCCGACGGTGCGCGAGGCGATCCGCTCGCTGTCGGCCAACGACATCAAGGTGGTGACCATCGCCTCCGACATCCTGCATGTGCCCAGGGTCGCCTATATCGGCATCGATAACCGCGCCGCCGGGCGGCTGGCCGGCTATCTGCTCAACCGCTTCATGGGATCAGGCCGTCCCGGCAAGGTGGCGCTGTTCGCCGGCTCGCTTTCCTATCGCGGCCATGAGGAACGCGAGATGGGATTCCGCCATATCCTGACGGAGGAATCGCCCAATCTGCAGATCGTCGAGATGCGCGAAATGCTCGACGACCGCGAAAAGGCTTATTCGGAAGCGTCCGCCCTGCTGGAGCGGCACCCCGACCTTGCCGCGATCTACAATGTCGGCGCCGGCAACACCGGCATCGCCCGCGCGCTCAAGGAACGCGGCCGCGCCCAGTCCATTGTCTTCCTCGGCCACGAGGTGACGGACGGCACCAAGGACCTCCTGCTCGACGGCACGCTCGACGCGGTCATCGACCAGAACCCGCGCGTCGAGGCCCGAGAAGCGCTCAACACCCTGACCCATGCGGTCCGGGGGCTGCCCTATGAACTGCACCAGCCAAGGCTGCAGGTGATCTTCAAGGAGAACATCCCGGAGATCTGAGCAGCAAGCTTGGTCAACGCTTATCCTTCTGGATAAAGCGCCTTCGCCAGGTCGCGGATAGCATCTGATGTCCGCGGGCCGAAGCCGATCATGTAGGCGCCGTCGAGCACGATCAGCGCCTTGTTGACCGCCGCCGGCGTTGCCGCCAGCGCCCGGTTGGCGAACACCTGCTCGGGCGTGGGTCCGCCCTTGCCGTCACTCATCATCACGATCACATCCGGCGCCATCTCGATCAGTTTTTCCTCCGACGCCGCCTTGTAGCCCTGCACGACGTCCATCGGGTTGAGGCCGCCGGCATAGCGGATGATGGCGTCGGCCGAGGTGCCGGCGCCGGCGGCACTCAACTTCACGAGACCATGGAAGAACACCACCTTCTTACGCCGCTCCGGCGGAATCTTCGACGCCAGATCGGCCGCCGCCTGAAAGGCAGTGAGCACCTCGGCGGAAACCACCTTGCCCTTGTCCTCGAGCCCAAGGGCGGCGGCGATCAGCGTGATCTTGCGCTCGATGCCTTGTGGGCTGTTGTCCTGCGGGATGAAGACGACCGGGATCGCCAGCGACTTCAGCACCTCGACCGCTTCGGGAGGCCCGCTGTCCTCGGCCGCCAGGATCAGGTCGGGACGCAAGCTCGCCGTTCCTTCGACCGAAAGCTGGCGGCGATAGCCGACATTGGGCTTCTGCGTCACGGATGGCGGATATTTGCTGCCGCGATCGACGCCGACGATCCGCCCGCCGGCACCCAGCGCATGGACGATTTCGGTGACGTCGGAGCCCAGCGTCAGGATCCTGGTTCCCGGTCCCGGCGCGACGGTTCGTCCCAACGCGTCGACAACGGTCTCGGCGGCCAGCGCCTTGAAGCCACCGGACGGCGCCAGCACCGACAGCGCCAGGAGCAGCACCGCCGCGATCCTGCCCGGTTGCAACCAGCGAATCCCCCTGCCCTCGCTCAGACTGCCGACCATCACGCTGCTCCAAGCCAATGCTTCTCGATGACGGTCGGCTATAAATTTAAAGTTGACTTATGTCATCATGTTTTAATAAGTGGCTCGTGCCCCGACCGCATGGTCGAGGTTTTTTCGATCATGCCAGCCAAGGCCGTTCAGCCACCGCCAGCCGTTTTGCTTTTTGCTTGGGGGCTGCATGATAACGACAACAAACAAGACCTTGATGGCGAGCACCGCGCTCGCCGTCGTGCTCGGCCTCTGCGCCGTGCCCTTTGCCAGTGCGCAGGAACAGGACCAGGAGAAAAAGGCCACCGCCAAGACCGGCCGCCTGGCGCCGGCCAGTGCCGAGCAACCGGCGACGATGCTTGATGTGATCACCATCTCGGCGACGATGATCAAGACCGCCGTCATCGAATCGATGGCCGCCATCAGCGCCATCGATCAGGATGAGCTCGACCGCATCCAGCCCGACACCGCCGCCGACATCTTCCGCACCACGCCGGGCGTCGCTGCCTCGATGAACGGCGACGACCCGGCGACCGCCATCAACATCCGCGGCCTGGAACAATATGGCCGCGTCGTCGTCACCCTCGACGGCGCCCGGCAGGACTATTGGCGCGTCGGTCATGGCTCTGGCTCGTTCTATGTCGAACCCGACCTGATCAAGGAAGCCACCGTCATTCGAGGCCCGGTGTCGAATGCTTATGGTTCAGGCGGCATCGGCGGCGTCGTCTCCTTCGAGACCAAGGATGCCGGCGACTTCCTCAAGAAAGACGAGCGCTGGGCGCTGAGCGAGAAGCTCGGCTACGAGGACAATGGCGACGGCTTCACCACCAGCACCACCGGCGCTTACCGCTTCAGCGACGATGCCGACATCATCGGTAACCTCATCCACCGCGACCGCGACAGCTACACCGACGGCAATGGCGACACCGTGCCATGGACCGGCGAGCGAGTAACCAGCGGTTATCTGAAGACGACGCTGCGGCCGGCCGATGACCACGAGCTGAAGCTCGGCGCCATCCTTCAGCGCTACAACGACCAGATCACCGGTTCGAGCGGCTCGACCTCGCCGACGCTGAGCCGCTACGACACCAACACCACCAACCAGACCTACACCGCGGCCTACACCTGGAAGCCCGACGACAACGAGCTGATCGACTTCAGCGCCAATGCCTATCATAACCGCACCCGCGCCAAGCAGACGCAGGTCTGGCCCGTCTCGGCGATCGGCAATTTCCGTTTTTACGATGTCGCCACGACAGGCTTCAATGTGAAGAACTCCTCACGCTTCGACGCCTGGGAGATCGCCCACTCGCTGACCTACGGGCTCGACTATTACTATCTCGAAGCGTCATCCGAGGCCGCGCATTTCGGTGCCGGCGAGCAGCAGGGCTACGGCGGTTTCCTGCAGTGGCAAGGCGACTACGAGAACTGGCTGCAGGTGATCGCCGCCATGCGCTACGACGGCTACCAGCTGGATGGCGAGACCCGCACCGTGCCTCCGCGGGAAGCCTCGATCTCAGGCGATCGCTGGTCGCCGCGTCTCACCGTCGGCGTTACACCGTTCGAAGGCTTCCAGCTCTATGGCACCTATTCCGAAGGCTACCGGGCGCCGGGCCTGCAGGATGTCTTCCGCGGCGGCGGCGCGCATGGCGGCGGCGATAGCTATCGACCCAATCTTCTGCTGCAGCCCGAGACGGCGAAGAACTGGGAGGCCGGCATCAACGTGAAATATGACGACGTGCTGACGGCGGGCGACCGGCTGCGTGCCAAGGTCAACGCCTTCCACACCGACGTCGAGGATTACATCGACGTCGACCTGACGGTCCTGCCGCGCACGGCGATCAACATCGGCGACGCGCGCCTGAAGGGCGTCGAGGCCGAGATGGTCTATGACTACAATTGGGGTTTTGTGAATCTTGCCGGGGCGTTGATCGACGCCAAGGTCGTCAGCGGCGTCTATTCCGGCCAGGCGCTGAGCAACACGCCGCTCGACCGTTTCTCGGCCACCATCGGCTTCCGCATGCTGGAGGACCAGCTCACCGTCGGTGCGCAATATCTCAGCGTCGGCAAGATCACCCGCACCAGCCGCACCAATCCCAACGCCGTGCCGGTCGTCGACGACGGTTTCGAACTGGTCAGCGTCTTCGCCAACTGGCGCGTCAACGACAACCTGAAGCTCGATTTCGGCGTCGATAACGTCTTCAACACCGCCTACACCGACCCGCAAAGCGCATGGTCGACCTCGGCGGCAACGGAACAGGGCAAGGGCCGCACTTTCAAGGTGGCCTTCACCGGCAGGATCGGAGGCTAGAATGAGCGAAGCATCGGTGCGCGAACTGGTCTGCGAAGCGCGGCTCGACCTGCGGCACCTGCCCGACTACATGGAACGCATCAGCGACAGGCTGCAGAGTTTCGAGGCCGATGCTTCGCATCATGGGCGGCGCATCGATTTCCGTTTCGCCTTTGGCCGTGCCTCCATCGACGTGGAGCGGCGGGTGATGCGGGCCAATGCCGCCGACAGCGACGGGCTGGCCCGCATCAAGGACCTGCTCGCGACGGCGGTCCAGGTCTATGCCAGGGAGGAAAACCCCGAGATCGTCTGGACCGGCGATCTCTCGGGCGAAACCAGCCTCGCTCAGTTCCGCGAGATGACGGTGACGGATGTTCGCGACCTTACCGCTCATATGCGCCGCATTCGCCTCGCCGGCGAGAACCTTTCCCGCTTCGCCAAATTCGGCGGCATGCATATCCGCATGCTGTTCCCGACCAGGGAGGTGCCTGATCCGCTGTGGCCGGTGCTCGGGGGCAATGGCTTGCCGGCCTGGCCAGCCGACGACCGGCGACCGGTGGCAGCGCGTCTACACCATCCGCGCGCTCGACGTGACCAAGGGCACCATCGATGTCGACTTCCTCGTCCATCCCGGTGAGAGTGTCGGGGGGGGGGGGGGGGGGGGGGGGGGCGGGCCGCCCGGGGGGGGGGGGGGGGGGGGCGGGGCGGGCGCGCCCGGGGCCGGGCACCACGATGTGTTTTTTTGTTATTAAAAAAAAAAAAAGGGGCGCGAG
>NZ_JAMYKW010000076.1:0-19725 GCF_040317555.1 Mesorhizobium sp. M1406
AACCATCGCCGGTCCTCCCGGCGAGGAAGAAAACTGTCACCCATCTAATCAGTCCATTCTGTTACCTATCTATCCGGTTCGGACACCGGCACCTTCTCCCCGTATAGTGACGGGGAGAAGAGGGCAGCCGCGCCCTCGGCACCTATTTTGCGGCGTTGAAAATTGGCGAAAGCGCCGATGACTGCGTCTTTCTCCCCGTCACTATACGTCACTATACGGGGAGAAATGTCCGGCAGGACAATGAGGGGCGGCGCCACCTTATAATAAGCTCATCATTGCCCCGCAGGGATCAGCCTGAAATCTGGCAGTTCCCGTAAACCCAGTTCCGGACCAGCCGGTGAATAGACGACGAAGAGCTGCATCGGCCCGTCGCCGGTGTTCAGCGTCGAATGAAATCGGCTTTCCGGCACATAGATGGTGCAGCCGGGGCCGACTGTCTCGAGCACCGGATTGCCCTTCTCGTCTTCGACCATCTGCTCGCCATGACCTGATATGACGAAGATGATTTCCTCGGCGCCCGGGTGGTTGTGGCGCGTATGGCCCTCGCCGGATGGCAGGTCGACGACACCACCGGAAAAGCGGGACGCGCCATTGACCTCGGGCGCGACCGTCAGCGCGAGCCTGCCCCAGTCGAAGCCGAAGGCGCTGACGTCCTTCGGATAAACAAACATTTTGTTCTTGTCGGTCATCTCTCATCATCCCTTCTTCTTCGGGGTCTTCCCGTCACCAAGTGTGACCGCCTTGAAATCGGCGGTCTGTTTGGCAATCGCCGCCTCGGCCGGCAGCCGTTCCATCGAGCTGGCGCCATAGAAGCCGTGCAGGCCCTTGCAGCGGTCGAGGATGTAGCGGGCGTCGTCCGGCATCGAGATCGGGCCGCCATGGCAAAGCAGGATGACATCCTTGCGCACCGATCGCGCGGCGTTGGCGATGGCGTCGATCTCGACGACGCAGTGGTCGAGCGACTTGGCCGAAGTGGCGCCGATCGAGCCGCCTGTGGTCACGCCCATATGGGCGACGACGATATCGGCGCCGGCCTTGGTCATGGCGCGGGCTTCGTCCGGATTGAAGACATAGGGGGTGGTCAACAGGTCGAGCTTGTGCGCCTCGCCGATCATGTCGACCTCGAGCCCGAATCCCATGCCGGTCTCCTCGAAGCTTTGCCGCATCTGGCCGTCGAACAGGCCGATGGTCGGAAAATTCTGCACGCCGGAAAAGCCCATCGTCTTCAACTCGGCCAAGAGCCGCGGCATGATGACGAAGGGATCGGTGCCGTTGACGCCGGCCAGCACCGGCGTCTTCTTGACCACCGGCAGCACCTCGTAGGCCATCTCCTTGACGATCTCGTTGGCATTACCATAGGCAAGGAGGCCAGCGGCCGAGCCGCGGCCGGCCATCCGGTAGCGACCGGAATTGTAGATGATGATGAGGTCGATGCCGCCCGCTTCCTCGGCCTTGGCCGATAGGCCGGTGCCGGCGCCGCCGCCGACGATCGGCACGCCCTTCTCGATCATTCCCCTGAATTTCTTCAATATGTCCTTGCGCGGTATGGCGGGCATCTTTTTGAATCTCACTGTCTGGCGATGTCGAGAAAAGCCGCGACCGCGGCCTTGGCGAATTCGGGGTCGTTGATGTGCAGCGGCAGGCGCGTGACGCGGCGCGTGCTGTTTGGCCGGATGGTGCGCTCGATGGCTTCGAACAGGACGGCGTCGGCTTCCGGATCAAAGAAGGCGCCGCCTTCGATGTCGAGCGCCGAGACGCCCTTTTCCGGAACGAGAAAATGCACCGGCCCCTCGCAGAGGGCGAGCCTGGCGCCGATCCATTCGCCGATCGCGCGGCATTCCTGCGCCGTGGTGCGCATCAGCGTGACGTTGGGATTGTGTTCATAGAACAGCCGACCGCGATGGTGCTCCGGAATGGTCGACGGTGCCCAGAAGTTGACCATATCGAGCGCGCCGACCGAACCGACATAGGGCAGCCTGGTGCGGGCGATGGCGCCAAAACGATCCTCGGTCGCCGGAAGGACGCCGCCGAACAGCAGATCGCAGACTTCGGTCGTTGTTATGTCGATGACGCCGGACAGCAGGCCGCTGTCGGCCAGCTTCTCCATGCTGCGGCCGCCGGTGCCGGTGGCGTGGAAGACCATGCAGTCATAGGTCGAACGAAGCTGGTCTGCGATGGCGGTCACGCAAGGCGTGGTGACGCCGAACATGGTGAGGCCGATGGACGGTTTGCCGTCGGGTGGTGGCGCCGGCCTTGCCGCTATGCCCGATATCGCCTGGGCGGCATTGTGCAGGACGACGCGGGACAGCCCATTCAGTCCGGCCATGTCGGTCACCGCAGGCATCATGATGATGTCGGAAACGTCGACGTAAGGTGCGGTATCGCCGGAGGCGAGCGTCGAAACCATGATCTTGGGCAGGCCGAGCGGCAGGGCACGCATGCCCGACGTGATGATCGAGGTGCCGCCGCCACCGCCAATGCCGATCATGGCGGCAATATCGTTTCGCGATTGGGCAAAGCGGGCAAAGGCGATGCCCATCGCGGCGACCGCGGCGCCGCGGTCATTGCCGCCGAGCACGGCGTCGCCGCCGCCGGGGTGATGGCCGGCAATTTCCTTTGCGGTGATGTCGACGGGAACAGTTGCGTCGCGCGTTCCGACATCGACGCGGGAAACGGCGGCACCGGTCGCGGCAATCGCATCGGCCAGGAATGCGAGTTCCTCGCCCTTGGTGTCGGCGGTGCCTACCACGTAGATACGCTTCATTGCGGTTCCCCGATCCAGGCGGGCGCGATGCTGCCCCCACTCATTGCCCGGCTGCTCGACGATGCGAAGGCCATTGCAAATTTTTGAGACTGGCATATCGTATTGATATGGATGTCTCACGTCAACAATTCACGGCGAGCGACGATACCGAGCGGGGAAGCGGCCCAGTGCCAGAGCGTGGACCTCGCGCGCGCACGAAACGGCTGATGCTGGAGACAGCAACAAGGCTGATGCAGGCGGGCGTCACGCCGTCGATCAGCGAGGTCGCCGAGGCAGCACAGGTTTCCCGTGCAACCGCCTATCGTTATTTCCCGAGCCAGGCGGTACTGGTCCAGGCTGTCGTCGATGAGGGGCTGGGGCCAATCCTCACTTGGCAGTCGACGTCGATGGATGCGGAGCGCAGGGTCGCCGACCTGTTCGACACGGCCATGCCGCGCATCGAGGCCTTCGAGGCGACGTTCAAGGCAGCACTGAAGCTGTCGCTCGATCAATGGGCACGGCGTCAGGCCGGCACGCTGGACGGTGAGCCGGCTTTCACGCGCGGCCACCGCATCGAGTTGCTGAAAGAGGCGATCGCGCCGCTCAAGGGCCGTTTGCCGCCGCGCGAATTCAAGCGGCTGGCGCAGGCGCTGTCGCTGATCTTCGGCGTCGAGGTGCTGATCGTGCTCAAAGATATCTGGGGGTTGGACAGTCGCCGGACGATGTCGGTCGCGCAATGGGCGGCGGGGGCGCTGGTGCGTGCGGCGGTCGCGGAATCGATCGGTGACGGCGGCGACATCGATCCAATGGCAGTCGCGAAATAGCGCCCATCTGGTTCGACCAGATTGGCATGCCGACTGCTGATATTAGCCGCAGTGCGGGGTAGGGAGCAACGCATGCGTGTATCACTGAGTAGGAAAATCTTGGTAAAACAGTCAGATAAACCTAAAATCCGATAGCAATGGCCAAGTCGAGCCGCCAAGAAAGGACTTGACGTGCGTGCAGAATTGGTAATACCAGATCAGGTAAGAAAAGCGGATCGAAAGTGAGGGTTGCGATCCATTTTCCGGCAGGGCGAGGAGGCTCGAAGCCGGAAAAGTGCGATCACGGGAGGAACTACCAGGGTCGGCCCGGTTGCCGGCTCGAACGATAAGGTAGAATGCGCACAAGGGAGGAAATCATTATGCGCAAGTTTGTGACCAGCGTACTTGCTGGTATCGGCTTAACGCTTGCCTGCGGAACGTCCGTTTACGCGCAGGAAAAGTCACTCACCATCTTCTGGGCGGAATGGGATCCGGCCAACTATCTGCAGGAACTCGGCAACGAGTACGAGAAGGAAACCGGCGTCAAGATCACGGTGGAAACCACACCGTGGCCCGACTTCCAGACCAAGGCCTTCACCGAGTTCAACG
The DNA here is from genome assembly GCF_040317555.1 of Mesorhizobium sp. M1406. Lineage (NCBI taxonomy): Bacteria > Pseudomonadati > Pseudomonadota > Alphaproteobacteria > Hyphomicrobiales > Phyllobacteriaceae > Mesorhizobium > Mesorhizobium sp. M1406. The sequence goes on from NZ_JAMYKW010000076.1 coordinate 4,156, forward strand.
CGCATGGTGACGCCTATGATATGGTCGTCGGCGACTCGCAATGGCTCGGTGCCGGCTCGACCGGTGGCCACTATGTCGACCTGACCGACTTCTTCAACAAGCACAAGGTCGGCGACGTGATGGCGCCGGCGACGGTGAAGTACTACGCCGAATATCCGGGCGGCAGCAGCAAGTACTGGGCCATCCCGCTCGAAGGCGACGCCGTCGGCTGGTCCTATCGCAAGGACTGGTTCGAGGATCCGAAGGAAAAGGAAGCCTTCAAGGCCAAGTATGGCTACGATCTCGACGTGCCGAAGGATTTCAAGGCGCTGCGCGACATCGCCGAGTTCTTCTACCGGCCGGACCAGAAAAAATACGGCATCGCCATCTACACGGACAATTCCTACGATGCGATGGCGATGGGCTTCGAGAACGCGCTGTTCTCCTACGGTGGCGAACTGGGTGATTATAAGACCTACAAGGTCGATGGCTTCATCAACTCCGACAAGGCGGTCGCAGCGCTCGACGCCTACAAGGAGCTCTACAAGTTCACGCCTCCAGGCTGGGCCAAGTCGTTCTTCGTCGAAGACAACCAGGCGATCACCGAAGGCCTGGCCGCGATGAGCATGAACTACTTTGCGTTCTTCCCGTCGCTGATCAACGAAGCGTCGAACCCGAACGCCAAGAACACCGGCTTCTTCGCCAATCCTCCCGGCCCGAACGGCGACCAGTTCGCCGCACTCGGTGGGCAAGGCATCTCGATCGTGTCCTACTCGCAGAAGCAGGACGAGGCGATCAAGTTCCTGGAATGGTTCATCAAGGACGAGACCCAGAAGAAGTGGGCAGCGCTTGGCGGCTACACCTGCAGTGCCGCCGTGCTCAAGTCGCCTGAATTCCAGAACGCCACGCCGTATAACAAGGCCTTCTACGAGACCATGTTCAAGGTGAAGGACTTCTGGGCGGTGCCGGAATATGCCGAACTGCTGCAGCAGCTCAACCAGCGCGTCTATCCCTACATGATCGGCGGCGAAGGCACCGCCAAGGAAACGCTGGACGCCCTGGCGGCCGATTGGAACGCGACCTTCAAGAAATACGGCCGCGGTCAGTAACAAGCAGGTCTCACGGAGGGGGCGTCGGTGCCTCCTCCGTTTCTTTTTTGTAACGGGAGCAGGGTCTTGGCGACCACTATGATCACCACGCTCGACAGGTCTTCAAGGGCGGCCGCGCGCGGCCTCAGCGACATTTCGATCCGCAACCTCTTCATCATCCCGACGGTCCTGTTCCTGATCGTCTTCAACATCTTTCCGCTGATCTATTCGCTCGGCTATTCCTTCACCGATTTCCGGGCGTCGACCAACGCGCCGGCAAATTTCGTCGGGCTGCAGAACTATCGCGACCTGCTCAACGACCCCTATGTCTGGTCCAATTTCGCCACCACCGCGAAATACGTCATCATCTCGGTCGTTGGCCAGCTGGTCGTCGGCTTCGGCGTCGCCATGCTGCTTAACCGCGACATTCCGCTCAAAGGTCTGCTGACGACGCTTCTGCTTTTGCCGATGATGCTGTCGATGGCGGTCGTCGGCCTGTTTTGGAAACTGCTCTACGATCCGTCTTTCGGCATCATCAACTATGCGCTCGGCCTCGGCACCTTCGAATGGCTGTCGGATCCGAAAATGGCGCTCTATGCGGTTGCGCTGACCGACATCTGGATGTGGTCGCCCTTCGTCATGCTTTTGTCGCTGGCTGGCCTCTCGGCGGTTCCGAAACATCTCTACGAAGCGGCGGCGATCGACAGGGCCGGGTCGTTCTACACCTTCTTTCGCATCACACTGCCGCTGGTTGCGCCGATCCTGATGATCGCCGTCATTTTCCGCACCATGGAAGCATTCAAGACCTTCGATCTCGCCTACATCCTGACCAGCCAGCCGACGGCCGAACTGATCTCGATCCGGCTTTACAAGATGGCGTTCCAGGAATGGCAGACCGGGCGCTCCTGCGCACTCGCCTACATCGTGCTGATCATGGTGCTGGCGATCACCAACATCTACGTCAAATACCTCAACAAGGTGAAGGAGCGCTGAGATGGCTGCCGTCCGCACTTCTTCCGAAATCGGCTTCAACCGTGTCGCCATCGTCGCCGTTCTGTTGGTGACGATCATCTTCCTGGCGCCGATCTACTGGATTGCCTCGACGGCATTCAAGCCGCGCAATCTCGCCACCACCATCCCGCCGACGGTCGTCTTCCAGCCGGAAATATCGCCTTTCGTCAAGCTGTTCACCAAGCGTTCGCAGATGCGCAACCCGGCGTCGCCCGAGGAGTATGCAGCCGCCCCCTGGTGGGAGCGCGTCGTCTTCGACGGTGGTGAAAAGATCGTGCGTGATGGCAAGGGCCAGGTGCAATGGTCGGGATATCCGAGCCGTTTCCTGAACTCGCTAATCATCGCCATCACCTCAACTGTGCTGGCGGTCGGCATGGGCACGTTCACCGCCTATGGTTTCTCGCGTTTCAAGGTGAAGGGCGAGGCGGACCTGCTCTTCTTCATCCTGTCGACCCGCATGCTGCCGCCGGTCGTGGTGGCGATCCCGATGTTCCTGATGTACCGGGCGGTCGGCCTGAATGATTCCCATGTCGGCCTGATCATCCTCTATACCGCCTTCAACCTGTCGTTCTCGGTGTGGCTGATGAAGGGCTTCATGGACGAGATACCGAAAGAGTATGAAGAGGCAGCCCTCGTCGACGGCTACACGCGCATGGAGGCTTTCTTCAAGATAGTGCTGCCGGAGGCCGCCACCGGCATCGCCGCCACCGCCGTGTTCTGCTTCATCACCGCGTGGAACGAATATGCCTTCGCGCTGATCATGACCAGCCGCCGTGCCCAGACAGCGCCGCCGTTCATCCCCAGCCAGGTCGGCTCCGGCCTGCCGGACTGGACGGTGATTGCCGCCGGAACCTTCCTGTTCCTGCTGCCGGTCGCCATCTTCACCTTCCTGCTCCGCAACCATCTGCTGCGCGGCATGTCCTTCGGAGCAATCCGCAAATGAGCTTTCGTGCCATCAATCAGAAATATCTGGAGCCCGGTTCGCAAGTGCTGATGGTGCTCGGCATCGTCGCGCTCTGCCAGCCTTGGAACCTGGCGTTGCACACCTATGGCCTGACCATCATCCTGATCGGGCTGATCGGCTTCAACATCACCTCGAAGATCGCCCCGGAGGAGAAGGCCGGCACCGGACAGATGCGAAATCCGGGAGCACAGCATTGACCCAGATCGAGCTTCGCGGCGTCCAGAAATTTTTCGGCGCAGTCCAGGTCATCAAGGACCTCAACCTGAAGATCAACGACAACGAGTTCATCGTTCTGCTCGGCCAATCGGGCTGCGGCAAGACGACGACGCTGCGCGCCATCGCCGGACTGGAAACGATCGACGAGGGCGACATCCTCATCGACGGCAAACCGATCCAGCATCTGAAGGCCGCCGACCGCGACATCGCCATGGTCTTTCAGTCGTTCTCGCTCTACCCGCATATGAGCGCCTATGAGAACATCGCCTTCCCCTTGCGCGCCACGCGCAAGAGCAAGGCGGAGATCGACTCGGAGGTGCGCTCGGTCGCCAAGACGCTGCAGATCCTGGACCTGCTCGACAAGAAGCCGTCGGCGCTTTCGGGGGGCGACATGCAGCGCGTCGCTATCGGTCGGGCCCTGGTGCGGCGGCCTAAGGCGATGCTGATGGACGAACCGATCGGCGCGCTCGATGCCAAGTTGCGTGAAGAAATGCGGGCCGAGATCAAGCGGCTGCACATCAAGCAGGGCTCGACCACCATCTATGTCACGCACGACCAGATCGAGGCCATGAGCCTCGCCGACCGCATCGTCATCATGCATGAAGGCGTGCTGCAGCAGGTCGGTTCGCCGGACGAAGTCTATTCGCACCCGGCAAACCTGTTCGTGGCGCAATTTGTCGGCAGTCCAGTGATGAATGTCGCCGATGCCGCGGTAGCGGAGACCGCATCCTCGGTCTTGGTGACGGTCGGCGGGGCTGCCGCCGGCTTCGAATTCCCGCGGGCGCTGCTGTCGAAGCTCAATGGCCATGCCGGCGGGCAGCTTGCGCTCGGCATCCGGCCGGAAGGCGTCCTCATCCGCCGCGATGCCGCCGAGGGGTTCCTGCAGGTCGAGACGCAGATTGTCGAGCCGCTCGGCTCCTTCGACATCGTCGACCTCAAAGTCGGCTCCAAGATGCTGCGCGCGCGCACCAAGAGCGGGTTCGTCAGCGGTCCCGGCGAGAAGGTGTTCGCCAGGATCGATCCGGCCCAGGCGCATTTCTTCGACACGGCAAGCGGCAAGTCGCTGGAAGTGAGATTGTGATGGCCCATATCCAGCTGAAAAACATCTCGAAGACCTTCGGCAACCACACCGCCTTGACCGGGCTCGATCTCGATATCGCCGATGGCGAGTTCTTCGTGCTGCTGGGCGAAACGGGTGCAGGCAAGACGACCACGCTGCGGCTGATCGCCGGGCTGGAGAAGCCGAGCGAAGGCCAGGTCTTCATTGACGGCGTCGATGTGGCCGACTGGGGTGCGGCTGAGCGTGACGTGGCGCTGGTGCTGCAGCAATACTCGCTCTATCCGCGCTATACCGTCCGCGAAAATCTTGAGTTCCCGCTGAAGCCTAAGATCCGCCGGCTGCCCGAGGCCGAGATCAAGGATCGCGTCGACCGTGCCGCCCGCACGCTGCGGATCGAGCATCTGCTCGACCGCAAGACCGACAAGCTGTCAGGCGGCGAGATGCAGCGCGTCTCCATCGGCCGCGCCATCGTGCGCAAGCCGCGCGTGTTCCTGATGGACGAGCCGCTGTCGGCGCTGGACGCCAAGCTGCGCGAGGCGCTGCGCACGGAACTGAAGAACCTGCAGATGCAACTCGGCGCCACCTTCCTGTTCGTCACCCATGACCAGATCGAGGCGATGTCGATGGGCGACAAGGTCGGCGTGCTCAATCATGGCCGCATCGTGCAGACGGGTACGCCGCACGAGATCTACAACAATCCGCGCGATACCTATGTGGCGAGCTTCGTCGGCTCGCCGCCGATGAACCTCATCGACGGAAGGCTTGTGAACGGCCGTGCGGTGATGGCGCCGCTGAATTTTGAACTGCCTTTTTCGGGGGGTGCCAAGACTTCTTGGGGGCTAAAGGCGGGTGCGGCGACCGACGGTCGCCCGCTCGTCTTCGGTGTTCGTCCCGAGGACGTTTATCTCGAGAGCGGCGCACCGGTCGAAGCGCGCGTCCATGACGTCGAGAACCATGGCGTCGAAAAGATCCTGACGCTGCGGGTTGGCGACGCCACCTTGCGCGCCACCGTGCCGGCCAGGACCGATGTCGCGATCGAGCAATCGGTGCGCTTTGCCTGGAACCCGGACAAGGTGGTGCTGTTCGACAAGGGCAGCGGCGTCAGCTTGCGGCACGCTGTGTGAACTCCAGCTGAAGCAGGCGTGGAGGTCGGCTCAGCCGGCCTGGCGGATAGCAGCCTGTTCCTCGGCGCGAAGGTGGCTGGGCGCCGAGCCGATGACTCGCTTGAAGGCGCGGCTGAAGGCGGCATCCGATTCGTAACCGAGACGCGCGGCAACGACGGAGATTTTCATCCGGTCGCGGATCAGCCACTGTCTCGCCTGATGCATCCTGACCTGGGTGACATATTTTGCCGGCGTTTCTCCAACGATGGTGGCGAAGCGCTCCGCAAATCCCGATCGCGAGGCGCCCATCATCCGGGCCAGGGACTCAACCGTCCAGTCGTGGTTCGGCTCGAGATGGATGGCGGCCAGCACGCGGCCGATTTCGCGGTCCCTGACCGCGGCGATCCAGCCGGACGAGTCGCCGCAGCCACGCTCGACCCATGAGCGTATGACGGTGGCGGCAAGCACGTCAGCCAGCCGAGCCAGGATGCCGCCAGAGCCGACGCGCTCCATCGTCACTTCACGCGCCATCGATTCCAGGAGATGCGGAATGCCCGGCTCGTAAGCTCCCAGCTCATGCGTGCGCATTACATCCGGCATCATGCCGAGCAGGGGATGCAAGCCGTCAAGATTGAAGTACATGCTGGCGCAAAACAGCAAGGTTCCCGGCCGGCAACATTCCGACATGCCTTCGTTCGACATGCAGTAGACGTCCTTGCAGACCTCCTCGACTTCGTAGCCGTGGATCGGCCAGGCCTGGGCGCCGGGCTCACTGGCCAGCACGTGCGCCGCACCGCGCGGCAGCAGCACCGCGTCGCCAGCATTGAGCTCCACCCATTCACCGGACGGCTGCTTCAGCCAGCAACCTTTGCGGCCGATGAAATGAAACCGCGCCGCTGGCTGGGCTGGGAACTGGATACCCCAGGGCTCCTTCAGTTCGAAGCGGCCATATTCGACGCCATCTAGCCGCAAGCCGCGCAAGATGTCTGTCAGCGGGTCGCCGGTGATGGGAATTTTGGACGAATGATCAAGCATAATGGGGTTTCTAGCATGGAAACTCCAGACGGTCACTCCCTATGTTGCATTGCAGTCAAATGCTGCGCTGCAAACAACTCGGAGACTGACCATGGCCGAACCCGCGACAGGCGTCGTCGACGCTGCTCTTCTGAACCCCACAGACTCCGACGAACGAACCGAACCGGCCTGGGGTGCCGTGGTCTCGCTGGCACTTGGGGTGTTTGGTCTGGTGACGGCTGAATTTCTGCCCGCCAGCCTGTTGACGCCGATGGCGCGCGATCTGGGCGTCAGCGAAGGCGTGGCCGGACAGGCGGTGACCGCGACCGCGATCGTTGGCGCCATTGCCGCACCCACCATGGCGATCATTACCAGGCGTATGGACCGCAGGCTGGTGATGTGGATGCTGACGGTGTTCCTGATCCTGTCCAATCTCCTGGCCACCTTTGCCTCATCGCTCACCATGCTTCTGCTCGCCCGCGTCGCGCTCGGCGTCGCGCTCGGCGGCTTCTGGGCGATGTCGGCCGCCATGGCGCTGCGGCTGGTGCCGATGCGGCTGATGCCACGCGCCATGTCGATCATCCTGACCGGCGTTTCGCTGGCGACCGTCTGCGCGGCGCCGGTCGGCGCCTATGTCGGCGACATCTGGGGCTGGCGCACGGCCTTCATGATCGCGACCGTCGTTGCCGCCCTGGCGCTGCTGGTGCAGTTGGCCACCATTCCGAAGCTGCCGCCGGTGGGTGTGGCGAGCTTCCGCACCTTGCTGGAGGTGCTGGAGCGCCCCTCCATCAGGATCGCACTGCTCGTCGTGCTGCTGGTCGCCTCGGGACACTTTGCCGGCTTCACCTATGTCCGTCCCTTCCTCGAGAAGGTCCCCGTGCTCAGCATCGAGACGATCTCGCTGGTGCTGCTGGCCTACGGTATTGGCGGCTTCTTCGGCAATGTCGCCGGCGGCATCCTGGCCGAACGCAGCCTCAAGGCAGCCGTCGCTCTGGCGCCCTTGCTGATTGCACTTGCCGCCGCCTCGATGCTGATTTTTGGAGCTTCGCCCATGGTCGCCGCCGCCGCCGTTGCGATCTGGGGCTTTGCCTTCGGCGCGGTTCCGGTCGGGCTGCAGAGCTGGCTGGTAAGGGCCGCGCCCGATCAGGCTGAAAGCGCCGGCGGACTGATGGTGGCGACCTTCCAGGTGGCGATTGCGCTCGGCGCTGTCTTCGGTGGCCTGCTGGTCGATCATGCCGGCGTCGCCAGCGCCTTCGCCTATTGCGGGGCAGCGACGCTGCTGGCGGCCATCGTGGTGTTCCTGCGCGGCCCAAATCGCGCCGAGTAGCTTCCTATTGGCAGGACTAAGCTCCCCCGACGCTGCGCATCGGCCCCATAACCATCACGGTTTTCGGGCCGCTGCCGTTGTGATGGCGGTGACGAAGCCGCCCTCGACATAGGCCGCCACTGGCCGGCTCAGATCGCGCGACCGTCGAAGTCGAAAACCTGCAAGGTGGACGAGTCCAGATCGGCGACACAGTGGAGATTGATGTAGGCACTGCGCTCACCGCCTTCGCGGACGTCCTCGGCGAAGGGATGAATGCCGCAGCTGCGGCAGAAGCGGTGTGCTATGGCATGGTTGCCGAATGTGTAGGTGCCGAGATCGTCGCCCCAGGCCAGGACCTGCAAGGTCTCGTGCGGGATGGCGCACAACAGGGCGCCCTTGCGCGAGCAGATAGAGCAATTGCATCGTACGGCGCCGGTCAGTCCGGCTTCGAACTCGAAGGCGACCTTGCCGCAGTGACAGCTGCCTTTGTAGAGCATCGGATTTTTCCTCGCATTCGACGGGGTGCAAAACGGCCTGCGCCGGGTTAAGTCTCGGCAAGCCACGCCGCGCCGCTACCCAAGGACGTTCAAAGCGTCCGGAGTCCGACACCGAAATGCAATCAGTCCGGGATCATCTGGAAATCATCCTCGCGCGCCTTGCCGCCCGTGCCGGTGAAGAGTGCGTGTTCACGAAGCTCTATGCCGAGGCCGCACGGGCCGCGGCTGATGCCAGCGATGCCCGCAAGCGGGCAGGTGTGAAGCTCGGACCGCTCGACGGCACCATTGTCTCGATCAAGGATCTGTTCGATGTCGTCGGCGAGGCGACCACGGCTGGCTCGCTGATGCTCAAGACCGCCGCGCCTGCGCTGCGCGATGCCGCGATTGTCGGCCGGCTGCGGCAGGCTGGCGCGGTCATCATCGGCAAGACCAACATGACCGAATTCGCCTTCACCGCGATCGGTGACAACCAGCATTTTGGCACGCCCGGCAATGCCGTCGACGCCAGCCGTATTCCCGGTGGTTCCTCCTCGGGTGCTGGCGTCTCGGTCGGTGAGGGGACGAGTGAGATATCCATCGGTTCCGACACCGGCGGTTCGATTCGCATTCCGGCATCGCTCAACGGTGTCGTCGGCTTCAAGCCGACAGCGCGGCGTGTACCGCTGACTGGTGCCTTCCCGTTGTCCGCCACGCTGGACTCGATCGGGCCGCTGGCTCGGACCGTCGCTCGGTGTGCGGCTGCCGACGCCGTGATGGCCGGCGAGGTGCCGACCGCGCTGGCGCCGATTGCCCTTGCAGGGCTTCGAATTGGCATCCCGCGTGGCATCCTTTTCGAAGAGACGAAGGCGCGGTGGTGACCGCGTTCGACCAATGCCTTGGCAAGATCGAGCAGACAGGCGCGCGGGTCGAGGTCCTGTCGATCGACGATCTGCTTAGAGAGATGCGCGCGGCCACCAAGCGCGGCTCGATAGCAGCGATGGAAGGCGCCGAAATCCATGCCGACTGGCTGGCGACAGGGGCATCGGTGCCGGTCGACCCACATGTCAGCGGGCCTTTGGCGCGGGCGGCAATGCTGCCGACCCCGGTCTATATCAGGGCAATGCGCCGCCGTGCAGCACTCGCCGCCGCCATGGACGAGCGGCTGGCATCGGTCGATGTGCTGGCCTTGCCGACCACACCGGTGATGGCGCCGACCATCGTTTCGATGACCGAGGATGCCGCGTTGCGCGACCGCATCGAAGGCCTGCTGCTGCGCAACACGCAGGTCGCCAACCAGTTCGACCTTTGTGCGATTTCGCTGCCGATGCCAGGCACGGCGCTGCCTGCCGGATTGATGCTGGTGGCGCGCAACGGGCATGACCGGCGCCTGCTGCGGATTGCTGCTGAAATTGAGACGCTGCTTGGCTCGTGACCCAGGACTGAACTGACTATCAGGGCGACGAACAGTGCTTGCGTTCGCTATCCTTGGCGGTCCGTACGATGCGGGTGGCGACCAGCCAGGGGAGGTTGTATTCCTTGCCGGTGATGGTCTGGGTGCGGTGCTCGATCGATCCCCTGACAACGATCTTTCCGGCATAAAGCGCGTCGGAGAGATCCGTTATCGCCTTGTCGGCCTGCGGCAATCCGCTGGGGTCGATCGACACGCCCTTGATGATCGTGCCAGTGCCAAGGTCAAGCGCGCTGTTCGATGGGCACGGCGCCTTGAAACAGCGCAGCCCGTTATCGCAATAGACGTAGCTGCTCTCGGTCGCGGCGAGCGACGGCAAGGTGCAGAGCGAAGAAGCAACAACCAGAGACGCGAAGCGCAGAGTGAACATGGGCTCAGCGTTGCCGAGAATTGGGGCGAAACCGCGATGTGTTACACGCTCGCCGGAAACCGCCGCCGGTAGTGATCGACCACTTCGGGATTGCGCAGGTTGGCCGGCAGTTTGTTGGCCAGCACGAGCAACGCCTCGCCCGCCGCGCCGACGCCCATGCGCATCATCGATTCCTCCGTGATGCCGGCCATGTGCGGGGTGATGATGACATTGTCGAAGCCGAAATAAGGATGATTTGACGACAGCGGCTGCGTCGAAAACACGTCGAGCGCGGCTCCGCCTATACGACGTTTCCGCAAGGCTTCGATCAGAGCGTCGTCGTCGACGACCGGTCCGCGCGAGACGTTGATCAGCAACGCATGCGGCTTCATGCGCGCGATCCGCTCGCGGTTGATCAGGCCGCGCGTCTCCGGCGTCAGCGGGCAGCACAGAACGATGATGTCGCTCTGCTCGACCAGGGCGTCGATCGACAGGAAGCCGACCTTCTCCAGCGCGGGCTGCATGCTGCGCGTCGTCGCCACCACCTTCAGGTCGAAGCCGTGCGCGGCGATATGGCCGACCGCCTGGCCGACGGCGCCGAGGCCGACGATGCCGATCGTCTTGCCGGCAAGCTCGCTGTTGGCGTTGGCATGTTCGCGGCCGGCGAGCCAGCCTTTTGCCCGCAGGTCACGGTCGACGACGCGGAAGTTGCGAAGCAGGGCGAGCGCCGCGAACATGACGTGTTCCGCCACCGAGCGCGCGTTGACGGCCGGCACGTTCGCCACTAGCACGCCGGCGGCGGTCGCAGCTTCCATCGGGATCATGTCGAGCCCGGCGCCATGGCGGATCGCCGCTCGCAGCTTCCAGGCACCCTCGAACAGCGCCGGCGGCAGCGGCGCGCGGACGATGACGATGTCGGCATTCCTCGCCTCGGCGGCCAGCGTGGCTGGATCGATGGCGGAAGCGACGACGAGTTCGCCGGCGCCGGCCAGCATGGCCGAGGCGCGCGGGTGTAGCGGGTGTGTCGTAAGGATACGGGCCATGTCGGTCAGGCTTTTTCGAGCGCCGGGCTTTGCGGTTCCTCGCCATGGCCCTCGATCAGGCCCTTCCAGTAGCTCTCGGCACCCTGCAGGTGAGCGCTCATCAGCGCCTGGGCGAGATTTCCGTCGCGGCGCAGCAGCGCCTCATAGATCTGGATGTGCTCGGCATGCGAGCGCACATTGCGCTCCGGGTCGTTGAAATAGATGGGCAGGCGCTGTTCGCCCATCATGTAATAGACGCTGCACACATTATGGAAGACGCTGTTTTTGGTGGCGCGTACGATCTCGAGGTGGAATTCGCGGTCCTCCCTAGCCAGGCCTTCGCCCGCCGCGATGCGCTCTTCCGAAGCTTTCAGGATTTCGCGCAGCCGCTCGAAATTCTCCTCGGTGGCGCGCGAACAGGCAAGCTCGGCGGCCTTGATCTCGTGGATCTTGCGCAGTTCGACCGTCTCGTAGATCTGGATCGGGTCGAGCGGCAGGCCCGCGCGGGCAAAAAGCGCCATCGCCTCGACGCTGGCCTGCTTGGTGTCGATGTAGATGCCGGACTTGGCGCGACGCTCGACGATGCGCATGGCCTCGAGGATGGCGAGCGCCTCGCGGATCTGGCCGCGGCTGACGCCGAAATGCTCCGCCAGTTCGCGCTCCGATGGCGTTCGGCCGGTCTCCTTGTCCGAATGGGAGAACAGGTAGGCGGCGAGTTCCGCGAGAAGGTTCTTTTCTTTCATCGTCAACCGCGTTGCGCGTGCGCCTCCAGGAACCGTTCCGAAATGGTGAATCCCAGACCCGGCTTTTCGGGGATCGCTATCATACCGTCCTTGGCTTCGACAGTCTCTTCGATCAGATCGTGGATCATCGGGTTGGCGCCAAGCGAGTATTCGACGGTGAAACTCGACGGGGAGGCGGCGCAGACATGCAGTCCAGCGAAGAAACAGGGCGCGCCGGCCCACAGATGCGGCGCAAAGCGCAGGTTGAAGGCGCTGGCTATGGTGCCGATCTTCATCGCCTCGCTGATGCCGCCGCAGAAGGCCGGATCGGGCTGGAAGATGTCGGCCGCCTTGAGCACGGCGAGGTCGCGGAAGGCGTAGCGTGTCGCCTCGCTTTCGCCGGTGGCGATGGGGACGGCGCCCGATGCCCGCACTTCAGCCATGCCGGGCTTGTCGTCGGCGACAACAGGCTCCTCGAACCAGGCGAGATCGAGGTCGCTGACGAGGTGGATGAAGCGCTTGGCTTCCGCCACCGTATAGGTGCCGTGCGCGTCGACCATCAGCTCGACATCGGGGCCGAGCGCCTGCCGTGCGGCACGGACACGCGCGGCGGAAATGTGTGCCGCGCCGTCCATGGCGCCGACCCGCATCTTCAGTGCCTTGAAGCCACCCTGGGCGATATAGGATTTCAACTGCTCGCCGATGGCGTCGGCGGCCGCCCAGCCGCCGGAGGCATAGGCCGGCATGCGATCCAGCTTGCGGCCACCCAGCAGCCGCCAGACCGGAACCCCAAGCGATTTGCCGAGAATGTCCCACAGCGCGATGTCGACGGCGCTGATGGCGGCGATGCTCATGCCGCGCCGCGCCAGCTGCGGCATAGCGTGGCCGGCGCGCGCGGCGCCGTCGTGGCGCACGCCATTGTAGAGCATCTCCCAGATGACGCCGATGTCGGCCGGATCGCGGCCGATCAGCTGCGGTCCGACCTCATGGTTCAGCATGTGAACAAGCGCGCCATAGCTGCCGGCGCTGCCTGCGGCGTTCTTGCCTTCGCCCCAGCCGACCAGCCCGTCATCGGTTTCGATGCGCAGGATGGCGGCGTCGAAGGTCGTCACCTGGCCGAAGTCGCTGCGGTGTTGCCGAGCGGCTTCGATCGGGATGCGGACCCACCAGGCTTGGACCGTCTTGACGCGCATATTCTTCCCCAGCCCTGCCGCCGGTCAGGGCGGAAGGGCAAATTCCCTAGAGGCAGTCGACTACTTGATCAGCGGCAGCAACGTTTCGGCGGTGATGCGCATCTGGTCGGTGTAGAATTTCTCAGTCAGCACGCTGGAGCCGTGGTCCTGGATGAACTTCAGCTGCTCGGGCGAGATATCGACCGGGTGGCGCTCGACCATGTCGGGATAGGGTGCGGCCGGCGTCCGGTCGACGGGCGCAACGAACTCGTTGGTCAGCGCGCCGTCGTAACCGACCTCTCTCAGCGTGGCGACGATCTTCGGCCAGTCGATCTGGCCGAGACCGGCGGCAAAGCGGTTGTTGTCGGCGACATGGAAGTCGAACAGGCGCTTGCCAACCTGGCGGATCGCGTCGTGAACGTTAAACTCCTCCATGTGGATATGGTACGCGTCGAGGCAGACACCGCATTCGGGGCTGACCGCGTCGGCCAGCGCGAGCGCCTGGGCGCCGCGATTGAACAGGTAGGTTTCGAAGCGGTTGAGCGGTTCGACCGCAATCTTGACGCCGACTTTCTTGGCGTGGGTGAAGCATTCACGGGTCGCGTCGACAACCCACTTCCATTCCTCTTCCTCGGTGCCATCGGGCACGACCTTGCCGACTGTCGCCGGAACCAGCGTGATGATCTCGCCGTCGAGTTCGCTGACCATCGTCAGCACGTCCTTGACATACTGAACGGAGCGCTCGCGCTGGCCCTGGTTCCTGGCGGCGAGGTTGCGTTCGCCCAGCATCAAGGTCACCGCGCCCCAGCAGCGGATGCCATGCTCCTTCAGCAGCGCCCGTGTCTCCTTGGTCTTGTATTGCTCGGGCTCGCCGGAAATCTCGATCGACTCATAGCCGAATTTCTTGATGCGCTTGAGCGTCGTCTCCAGGGGCTCCGCGCGCATCCAGTTGTGCGTCGAAAGATGCATCGTCTGTCCTTCCCAAAAATCGCCTGCAACATGCATCGCCGAAGGCGACGCAAGGGCTCCTCCCCAAGGCATCCCCAGCCTTTTCTCGCAAACTGGTTCGACCAATTGGGCCTGAAGGGAGGTCTACAGCAAATTCTTCTGGACGGCAAGAAGCGCGGGAAGGCAACTTCCGATACGGATTACTTCATTGATTGTATTGATGTATATGCCTGCGTTTCGCCTATCCAAAGGACTCCGGCGGTGCATTGCGAGGCTTGACCAAATTCCCTCATTTGGTAATACCAGAATTGCGGCGTACACGATGCGCCCGACGTGAAGAGACCAAAGTGGGCTGGCCCTGCTTCCAATCGGCGCTATGCTCGGTCGCGATTAAAATGAGGGAGGATGCCGATGCCGACGACAATGAAGGGCCCTGGACTGTTTCTGGCGCAGTTCGCGGGCGATGCCGCGCCGTTCAATTCACTGGCGTCGATCACCAAATGGGCGGCCGGTCTCGGCTACAAGGGCGTGCAGATCCCGACCTGGGACGCGCGGCTGTTCGATCTCAAGAAGGCGGCCTCTTCCAAGACCTATTGCGACGAAGTTAAGGGCATCTGCGCGGACGCCGGCGTCGAGATCACCGAACTGTCGACGCATCTGCAGGGGCAATTGGTGGCGGTGCATCCGGCCTATGATGCGCAGTTCGACGGTTTTGCGCCGGCTTCGGTGCACAACAATCCGAAAGCGCGGCAGGAATGGGCGGTCGAACAGATGACATTCGGCGCCAAGGCGTCGAAGAACCTCGGCCTCAAGGCCTCGGTGAGCTTCTCCGGAGCGTTGGCCTTTCCTTACCTCTACCCCTGGCCGCAGCGGCCGGCCGGGCTGATCGATGAAGCCTTCGCCGAACTCGGCAAGCGCTGGAAGCCGATCCTCGATGTCTATGAGGACAATGGCGTCGATGTCGGCTACGAGATCCATCCGGGCGAGGATGTGTTCGACGGTGCGACCTTCGAGATGTTCCTCGACGCGGTCGGCGGCCACGGACGCTGCAACATCAACTACGATCCGTCGCACTTCCTGCTTCAGCAGCTCGACTATCTCGAATTCATCGACATCTATCACGAGCGCATCAAGGCGTTCCACGTCAAGGACGCCGAGTTCAATCCGACCGGCCGGCAAGGCGTCTATTCCGGCTATCAGAGTTGGACCAACCGCGCCGGCCGCTTCCGGTCGCTGGGCGACGGGCAGGTGGATTTCGGCGGCATTTTCTCCAAGCTGACGCAATACAATTATGATTCCTGGGCGGTGCTGGAGTGGGAGTGCTGTCTTAAACATCCCGAGGACGGCGCGGCCGAGGGCGCACCCTTCATCCAGCATCACATCATCCGGGTGACGGAGAAGGCATTCGACGATTTCGCCGGCGGCGCTACGGACAAGAAAGTGCTGCGCGGCATGATGGGAATTTAACGCTGGTTTCCCTCCCCCTTGAGGGGAGGGTGGCCCGAAGGGCCGGGTGGGGTCGGTCCATGCCGCGCTCTACGCCCGGCGACCCCACCCGATCCGCTTCGCGGATCGACCTCCCCTCAAGGCTAGCGTGCGCACACATTTGCTTCGTGCTGTGGTCAAGTGTGAAGAAGCGAAGGCGGAAAATGGCTTGATGCGGTTGAATCGT
>NZ_JAMYKW010000077.1:0-19101 GCF_040317555.1 Mesorhizobium sp. M1406
CCCCTTTTGGGGGTTTTTTTGGGGTAATCGGTATTTTGGGGGGGGGTGTCCGGCCTACATCTCTGCGCGAAGCGCCCCCCTCTGGCCTGCCGGCCATCTCCCCCACAAGGGGGGAGATTGGCCAATCGCCGAACGACGACCTCTTGCAGATCGTCCGCAGGGTCGAAGCGCTAGGCTCCTTCCTCGACTCCGAGGACGGCAAAAACCTGCTCGCCGGCACCAAGCGTGCGGCCAACATCCTGGCTGCCGAGGAGAAGAAGAAAACGGTGATTGCCGAGACCGTTGAGCCGGCGCTGTTGCGCGAGAATGCCGAGAAATCTCTGTTTGCGGCGGTGAATCAGGCTGAGAAGCAAGCCGGCGAAGCTGTTCAAAACGATGACTTTTCCGCCGCGCTGCTGGCGCTTAGCGCGCTGCGTGAACCGGTTGATTCATTCTTTGAGCACGTTCTCGTGAATGATGAGGACCAGGCCGTGCGTGCCAACCGCCTGGCGCTGCTCGCCCGCATCCGCGCGGCAACCGGTCAGGTCGCGGATTTCTCGAAGATTGCCGGTTAAGGCGAAGAAAATATTCTTTGCCACCGGCCGTTCGAGCCGGCTTACAGTCATATGACGATGATCTCTCCGTGGCAAAAGGGACATGTTCCCCAACCCCACGGAGGCTTCCATGAATTCCGATCACGACATCGAAGTGACAGAAGAAACCCCGGCTCCCGCCGAGGCGCTTGAATCTGCTTCCGAAACCATCCTCGATCATGCCGCGGCCGCCGCGGTCGAAGCCGCTGACCTGTCGGATGACGACGAAGACGGCGACGATGAAGAAGGTGAAGATGAGGACGAAGACGACGCCGAGGACAGCGTGAAGGCTGAAGGCGAGGACGAAAAGTCCGAAGAAGAAGCTGAAGACGGCGAGTCCGAAGAGGACGACGACAAGGAAGAAGCAGCCTGATTTTTTCAGCTGCCGATCCTATCGATGGCAGGGCGGCGCTGACGCGCCGCCTTTTTCGTCAGTCTTCCCCGATGCCGACTTGTCAGTCGTCCCGGGTGACGGCCCGATCAGTTCTCGAGGATGCTGACGCGCACGCTGTTTTCGTAGACGTCTACCTGGATCAGCGGTTCGCCATTGACGATTGCGCGCTTGGTCGATGAATTCATCGCGCCGCCACGCTCCAGCATGCGTTGCAGATCGGCGCGCTGGCCGTTGGTCCTGAACCAGCGATCACCCTCATCGTCGCTGTCGCGGCGGTGGAATTTGTGCCAGTTGGCGCGGTCCTGCCGCACCATCTGCGCGGCGTTGTCCAGTGCATAGCCGTCACTCGCCTGATGGTCCCGATCGGAAATGCGCGCGACATAAGATCCCAGCATGTCGTCGGCATGAGCTGCGCCACCAAGCAACGACGCCAGCAGAAGCCCGGCCGCGGTGACGATTCCAGATGTTCTCATGATCAACCCCTTTACCCCTAACGATGAAATCCCGTCTGCCAGAGCCGCCTGACGAAATCTAGGCGATGGTATCCAGCGGCGATAAACCGGGATGGGATTTGCCCGGCAATGGTGCGCCGGGCGGCGGACCGCCGTCAAGTCACGCCATCAATGCCAAGGCTATTTGGTATAGCCGTTGGGAGGCAACCGCTGGCCTGCTGCCTGCGCTGGGGCGCTCGGCGGGGTGGACTGGTTCTCAGCGTTCCCCGAGGGGGCCGCGGAGGCGGTGGCTGTTGCCGGCGCCATGCCTGGCGCCGGCGCGGTGCCTGCCGCCGGCGCGACATCTGTCGCGGGTGCAGCGGTTGGCGCCGGTGCCGAGAAGGCGGGACCGGTAACGCCGCCGCGAATGACCATCGGGTCTGGCTGGAAGCCATGCCTGGCCTCGGGCTTGTCCGGAATTGCCGCCACCTTTTCATCGGTGACGCCGGGCTGGGCATCACCGACCGCCACCACCGACTTGGCATCGCTGGCCATAGGTGCGCCCAGCCTGATGACCGACGGTGTCGAGGACGACGCGCCTGGGAAAACGAGAGACGAGGCCTGGGCCCCGCCAGTTGCCGCCGTAAGAATTATACCCAGCAGGATACGCACAGACATGATCACCGCTCCCCTTTGCCCAGAAGCTGCACAATAGCGGACCGGAATTGATACCGGCTTTCGTGGAAGCATAGCATTTTAGGAATTGATAAATCGCCAATTCCCAGACTTGTCCGACAACATCTTGTCGGACGACGCCCTGCCCAACAGCACTTGCCCTAACAGCCGACTTGCCCAACGGCCGCCATCGTACTACGCACCCCCGCATCTGCGAGGTGACGAGAGTGGCTGAAATTCTTGCCGTCGGCGAGGCGATGGAGCAGGCGCTGGCGCTGCTCAGGGGTGGCGATGTCGTCGCCATCCCGACGGAAACCGTCTACGGGCTTGCCGGCGATGCCACCAATGGCATCGGCGTGGCGCGCATCTTCGAAGCCAAGGGACGGCCGCGCTTCAACCCGCTTATCGCCCATGTCGCCGACATGACGATGGCAGAGCGCCTCGCGCGGTTCGATCCTCTGTCGAAGAAGCTGGCGCTGGCATTCTGGCCCGGGCCGCTGACGCTGGTGCTGCCGCAACGGCCCGGCAACGGCATCCATCCGCTGGTCACGGCCGGGCTCGATACGATCGCCTTGCGCATGCCGAGGGGCTTTGGCGGCGACCTGATCGCCAGGCTCGGTCGCCCGCTTGCCGCGCCCAGCGCCAATTCATCCGGCAGGATCAGCGCGACGACCGCGCAAGCGGTGGCAGCCGATCTCGGCGCGCGGATAAAGCTGGTGGTCGATGGCGGCGCGACGCCGGTCGGGCTGGAATCGACCATTGTCAAGGTCGAGGGCGCAACATTGCGGCTGCTGAGGCCCGGTGGCATCGCCGCCGGGGAGATCGAGGCGGCCATCGGCATGGAATTGTTGCGCGGCGGGGCCGCTGGCGTCGAGGCGCCCGGCATGCTTGCCTCGCACTATGCGCCGGGTGCTGCGATGCGGCTCAATGCCGGGACGGTCAGCGAAGGCGAAGCTCTGCTCGGCTTCGGCGGCCAACGGGCGGCAGGCTGGCGACACGCCGCCGCTTTCCTCAATTTATCCGAAACCGGAGACCTGCGCGAAGCGGCGAGCAACCTGTTCGCTTTTATGCAGGAGCTTGACCGCAGCGGCGCGCGGACCATCGCCGTCGAGCCGGTTCCCTTCGACGGCCTGGGCGAGGCGATCAACGACCGGCTTTCGCGTGCCGCCGCCCCTCGTGACAACACGCTGTCCACGACATAGTTTTCCACATGACCGAAAATTCAGCCAAACTGGATCCCGCACTCATTGATCGCTTCGCGGCGATCGTCGGCGACAAATATGCGCTGCGCGACGAGCAGGATATCGCGCCTTACCTCATTGAGCGGCGCGGGCTCTGGCACGGCGTGACATCGCTGGTGTTGCGGCCGGGCAGCGTCGACGAGGTCAGCCGGATCATGCGGCTGGCGACCGAGACAGGCACACCGGTCGTGCCGCAAAGCGGCAACACCGGGCTGGTCGGCGCCCAGGTACCGGACAGGTCCGGTCGCGAGATCATCCTGTCGCTTTCGCGGCTGAACCGCATCCGCGAGATCGATGTCCTGTCGAACACGGTGACGGTCGAGGCCGGCGTCATCCTGCAGACGCTGCAGGAGGCGGCCGATGCCGCCGACCGGCTGTTTCCGCTGTCGCTGGCCGCGCAAGGCTCCTGCCAGATCGGCGGCAACCTGTCGTCCAACGCCGGCGGCACCGGCGTGCTTGCCTATGGCAATGCGCGCGAACTCTGCCTCGGTGTCGAGGTGGTGGTGCCGACGGGTGAGGTGTTCGACGATCTGCGCAAGCTGAAGAAGGACAACACCGGCTACGATCTGAAGAACCTGTTCGTCGGCGCCGAAGGCACGCTCGGGGTCATCACCGCCGCCGTGCTCAAGCTGTTCCCGAAGCCGAAGGGTCGGGACGTCGCCTTCGTCGGCCTGTCGTCGCCCGAAGCCGCGCTCTCCCTGTTCAGCCTGGCGATCGACCGCGCCGGGGCAGCACTGACCGCCTTCGAACTGATCGGCAAGCGGCCATATGATTTCACGCTCGCCCATGCCCAAGGCGTGACGCGGCCGCTGATCGAGGATTGGCCATGGTATGTGCTGATGCAGATCTCGTCCGGCCGTTCATCGGAAGATTCGAGAGCCTTGATCGAGGACGTGCTCTCGGCCGGCCTTGAACAGGAATTCGTCGGCGACGCCGTCATCGCTGCGAGTCTCAGGCAGGGGGATGCATTCTGGAATTTCCGCGAGGTACTGCCCGAGGCGCAGAAACCGGAGGGTGCCTCGATCAAGCACGACATTTCGGTGCCTATCGCGTCGATCCCGCGCTTCATCGAAGAAGCAGCCGCCGCGGTGGCGTCGGTGAGCGCCGGCGCCCGCGTGGTCTGCTTCGGCCATATGGGTGACGGCAATCTCCACTATAACATCTCACGGCCTGTCGACGGCGACGACGAGGCATTTCTTGCCCTCTATCATCCCATGAACAAGGCGGTGCACGACGTCGTGCGCAGCCTGCACGGTTCGATCTCGGCCGAGCACGGCATCGGCCAGTTGAAGCGCGACGAGCTGATCGCCACCGCGCCACCGATAGCGATCGATCTGATGCGCCGGGTGAAGGCCGCCTTCGACCCGGCCGGCATCATGAATCCCGGTAAGGTTATCTGATCCTTTCAACGCCTTGTGGCTGGTGGCATTCCGATAACCATCCCTGAGATCAGCAAAATTTAACCGACTTTCTTAAGCGGGGCGGTAAGGAGCCCGCGCTACTGTCTCCGTACAAACGAGGCTGGAAAAACCGGCCCGGAGAGAACCGGACACCGGCTCTCAGGAGACAGACAGGAAGGCAATCTATGAACACCGGACTGAAGCCAGTCTGGGCGGGACGCAACATGCGTCTCGACCCATTTCGCCTGCCGCAAGTGGTGAGCTACGCGACCCGCGACGACTACGGCGACGTGACCTTCACCATCGACCAGCGTGGCGCCGTGATCCGCCGCATGCTCGAGATGAGCGGCCTGCCCGCGATCGTCGTGCTGCCCGCCAATGCGTTCCGCGGCGTTGCCGCCCGCGCCATGGAGGATCCGGACGGCAATGTCACCGTGACCCTGGAACTCTTGCACAACGATCCGATGCTGTCGGTGCCGCTGCTGGTTGCCGACGATCTCGACGATGTCGCCGCCGACTGGCGCGCCTGGGCCGACGCTTACCGTCTGCCGATGCTGCTGATCGAGTCGGACGGCGTTGCCCGTACCCTGGAAGAATCGCTTGGCGCTGCCATCAAGACGCTGCCGCCGCAGGATCGGCGCAAGGGCCGCGTTTCCCACACGCGTCGCCCGCGCTTCCTCGCCCGCCGCAGGGCTGGCGCCCTCGGTCTCAGGCTGGTCATCGACGGCCAGGAGATCATTTCGCGGGAGTGAGAAGCAGTCCGCGACAGCGGACGAAAAGCCAATTGCTTGGCTTTTCGAGCTTCGAACGCCCTGAGCCTGCGAAGGGCCGGGGCGAGGGACCTAGCGCTAAACCAGCGGCTTCAGCGCCACCCACACAGCGCCGCCGATCAGGCCGAGGAAGATCAGCCAGCCGACCTGGTTGTTCGACCTGAACAGCCGCAGGCATTGGTCCGGATTGTCGATATCCAGAACCGCGATCTGCCGGGCCAGATGGGCGCCGGCGGCGATCAGTCCGGCCAGCGCCACCACCGGCGCCTGCGCCGAGGCGAAGGCGATGGCAAAGCAGATCAGCGCGCCGCCATAGAGCCCTGCCAGCCACGATTTGGTGTTGTCGCCGAACAGGCGTGCCGTCGAGCGCACGCCGACAATGGCGTCATCTTCCTTGTCCTGATGCGCGTAGATCGTGTCGTAGCCGATCACCCACAGGATCGAGCCGATATAGAGCATGATCGCGGGTCCATCGAGATCGCCGAACTCGACCGCCCATCCCATCAGCGCGCCCCAGGAAAAGGCAAGGCCAAGCACCAGTTGCGGCCAGTTGGTTATCCGCTTCATGAACGGATAGATGGCGATGACAGCCAGCGAGCAGATCCCGAGCAGGATGGCGAAGCTGTTGAACTGTATGAGCACCACGAGGCCGACCAGCGCCTGCAGGGCAACAAACAGCCATCCCCGCCGGCGCGTCGCCTTGCCCGACGGCAGCGGCCGCGAGCGTGTGCGCTCGACCTGGTTGTCGATGTCCTGATCGACGAGGTCGTTGTAGGTGCAGCCGGCGCCGCGCATGGCGATGGCGCCGGCCAGGAACAGCACGAGATACCATGGCGTAGGCAGCAGCGACAGCAGCGGGTCGCCGGGGCGCGGATAGGCGCTCGCCGCGAGTGCCGCAGACCACCAGCACGGCCACAGCAGCAGCTGCCAGCCGATCGGCCTGTCCCACCGGGCAAGCTGCGCATAGGGCCATATCGAGCGCGGCAGCACGCGATAGACCCAGTGGCCGTTCGGCGCATCGGCGACACGGCCCTGCGCCGTTTTCGACTGGATAGTTTCCATGTCCATGAAGTGGCAGCAGCGGCGGAAACCGTCAAGCGGCAAGCGTAGGAGTGGTGTCCATCGCCCTTTCACGAAAAGATGTCGCGGGTGGCGAACCAACCCTTCGCCACGTCAATGAAGGACAGCGCCGCATTCGACACACGCTGATGCGTGTCATAGGTGAGCAGGATCCGCTGCATCGGCACCGGATCGGACAGCGGCTTGCAGATCAGCGGCAGCCCGTCATAGCTGCGGTCACCGTGCGGGCGGGTATAGCTGACCGCAACGCCGAAGCCGTTGGCGACCATGCTGCGCTGCAGTTCGAACGAGCTCGTCGTCATGTCGGCCACCGGCGAAAGGCCGCGGCTGCGGAACAGGTCGAGCATGTGCTGCCAGCTGTGCGGCTGGTCCGTCATGATCAGCGGATAGGCGGCAAGATCCGCAAGGCTGACCGACGGGCGATCCGCCAGGGCATGGCCCGCCGGCAACAGCGCATGCGGGTGAAGTTCGCGCAGCAGGATGCGGGCGAAATGCGTCGGCAGGCCGAGATCATAGGTGAGGCCGAGATCGATGGCCGCATCGCCGAGCCGTCTTCCCAGCGTCTCGAAGGTCTCGTCGCGAACGACCACATTGACGGCTGGATAGCGTTCGGAGAAGGCGCGGATCAGGGCCGGCGCGAAGAAAGGTGCCAAGTCCTCGAAGCATCCCAGCACGAGCTCACCGCTGACAGCTGATTTGCTTGAACCCAGGCCGATGAGTTCGTCCGTTTCGGTGAGAACCTGTCTTGCCTTGGCCACGACGGCGCGGCCAAACGATGTCGGTGACACGCCGCTTCCGCGTTGGCGGACGAACAGCTTCTGGCCGAAATTCTTTTCGACCGCGTCGATGGCCACCGAAATCGACGGCTGCGAGACGTTCAGCACCTTTGCCGCGCCGGTGACACTGCCGTGACGCGCCACGGCGACAAGGTAGCGCAACTGCGTAAGGGTCATGTTCATAGGCATACTCTATGTGCTGAATGGAAAGTTATTATTTTACTGAATGAAGGCTGGTTGCGATAGTCGGTTCATTCCAAGAGGAGAACACCATGGCTTCCGCAATCGACACCGAGACGATCGATGCCCAGACAATCGACGCTAAGACGATTGCCGACTATCAGCGTGACGGCGCCGTCTGCATCCGTGGCGCCTTCAAGGGCTGGGTCGACACGATTGCCGCCGGCATCGAGCGCAACATGCGGAACCGCAGCGCCGCCGCATCCGACATCGCCAACGGCCGCGGCAGTTTCTTCGACGACTACTGCAACTGGGAGCGCATTCCCGAATTCGCCGAGGTGGTGCGGAAATCACCGGCCGCCGAACTGGCGGCAGCGGTCATGCGGTCACGCACCGCGCAGTTCTTCCACGACCACGTGCTGGTCAAGGAGCCCGGCACGCAGAAGCCGACGCCCTGGCATCAGGACATCCCCTACTACTTTGTCGATGGCCAGCAGACGGTAAGCTTCTGGATTCCCATCGATCCGGTGAAGGAAGCGACGCTGCGGCTGATCGCCGGTTCGCACAAATGGGACAAGATGATCCTGCCGGTTCGCTGGCTCGACGACAGCAATTTCTATGCCGGCGAGGGCGACTATCTGCCGGTGCCCGATCCCGACAAGGATCCGTCCCTGAAGGTTCTCGAATGGGAAATGGAGCCGGGCGACGCCATCCTGTTCGACTTCAGGACCGCGCACGGCGCGCGCGGCAATCTGACGGCGGCGCGACGCCGGGCGCTGTCGCTGCGATGGGTCGGTGACGATGCGCGCTATGTCGAGCGGCCGGGGCGCACCTCGCCGCCCTATCATGGCCATGGCATGCAGCCGGGACAGAAATTGCGCGAGGACTGGTTTCCGGTCGTCTACCAGGGTTGAGTTCGAGCAGAATATGGGCGCTGTGTTCGGCGCCCATATTCTGCTGGGGATAACGTTCCCGTGCGCAAATTCCGATCAAAGCACCCTGATGCCTTGACCCGTCGTCCAGAGAGCAATAGCGGGTGCTGTAAGAGATCGGCATCAAGAGGTGGCCATGAACGTTCTTCTTCTCGGCTCCGGCGGCCGCGAACATGCGCTCGCCTGGAAGATCGCCGCATCGCCGTTGCTGACCAGGCTTTACGCAGCCCCCGGCAATCCGGGCATTGGCGGCGAGGCCGAACTGGTGAAACTGGATATAGCCGACCATGCCGCTGTAGCCGCGTTCTGCCGGGAGAAAGAAATCGACCTCGTCGTGGTTGGTCCGGAAGGGCCGCTGGTCGCCGGCATTGCCGACGATTTGCGCGCGCAAGGCATTCGTGTCTTCGGCCCATCCAAGGCGGCCGCACGGCTGGAAGGTTCGAAGGGTTTTACCAAGGACCTCTGTGCCCGATACAACATCCCGACCGCTGCCTATGGCCGCTTCGGCGATCTCGCCTCCGCGAAGGCCTATGTCGAGAAGATGGGTGCGCCGATCGTCATCAAGGCTGATGGATTAGCCGCCGGTAAGGGCGTCACCGTCGCCATGACGCTGGATGAGGCGCGGGCCGCACTCGATGGCTGTTTCGACGGTTCCTTCGGTGCCGCTGGCGCGGAGGTGGTGGTCGAGGAGTTCATGACCGGCGAGGAGGCGAGCTTCTTCTGCCTCTGCGACGGTAAGACCGCGCTGCCCTTCGGCACCGCGCAGGATCACAAGCGCGTCGGCGATGGCGACACCGGCCCCAACACCGGCGGCATGGGCGCCTATTCGCCGGCCCCGGTGATGACGCCGGAACTGGTGGAGCGCACCATGCGCGAGATCGTCGAGCCGACCATGCGCGGCATGGCTGAACTTGGTGCGCCCTTTGCCGGCGTGCTGTTCGCCGGGCTGATGATTTCAGACAAGGGGCCGAAGCTGATCGAATACAACACCCGTTTCGGCGATCCGGAATGCCAGGTGCTGATGATGCGGCTGAAGGACGATCTGCTGGTCCTGCTCAATGCGGCAACCGACGGCCAGCTTGCGCATACTTCGGTGCGTTGGCGCGACGAGGCCGCGCTCACCGTGGTGATGGCGGCCAGGGGCTATCCGGGCACGCCGGAAAAGGGGTCGGTCATCCGCGGCGTCGAAGACGCGGCGAGCGACGGCGTTCAGATATTTCACGCCGGTACCGCCATCAACAGCGGCGCGCTGGTTGCCAATGGCGGCCGTGTCCTCAATGTCACGGCGATAGGAAGCACGGTCGGCGAGGCGCAGAGACGAGCCTATGCCGCGCTAGACCGCATCGACTGGCCAGATGGCTTCTGCCGCCGCGACATCGGCTGGCAGGCCGTGGCGCGCGAACAGGCAAACTGAAGATCGCTATTGGAGAGACGGGCAGTCTACCGCTGGCGGCGATCTATCTCGGTCGAAGCGGTGCTGAGCGGATCGGCGACGGCAAAGGCGGCGTTGAGTTGGGCGGGGGAACGCTGTTCGGTCCGCTTCCAGGCGACATACTGGACAATGCCGAAGCCCGGCCGTCGCGGCACCGTCTTCACGACAGGCATGTGGAAACCGTCGCGAAATTTCGTCCAGCGCGTGCCCAGCGCTGGCACCATCTCCTCGAAGGTCGGTGGTGCCGCTACCGACGCATAGGTGATGGTGACGTTGCCTGCGAGGCCGGCTTCGCGTGAGATCGGCAGCGGTATCGAGGCGAGATAGTCGGGCGGCACGTCGATGAGCCCACCTAACGGCCATTGCGCACGCAGCGTGGCGGCATCCGTCGGCGCGACATTGACGTCGATGTCCTTGGGCGTGCCGGCGACCCTGTAAGGGCAGCGAAACCTGCCGCAATTGGCCTGCGCCGAAAACTGCCACAGCGCGTAGCCCTGCCAGTTGCCCATCGGAAAATGCTCGTCGATGTCGTTGATGTAGCGGGCATACCAGAGCGGCAACCGCGACAGGAGCCTGTATCTGTAGCTGTTGTCGGCAATATACCGGGCCGTCTTGCCGTTGGTGTAGATGACCGGGAAGCGGCCGATGCGCCGATGCACCTGGCGCACGAATTCCTCGGCATCGTCGAGCGACATCCATTGCGAAGGATCATTGCCCTCGATGTCGAGAGCCATGAGATCGTCCGGCGCGGGTTCGGCGAAATCGAGGAAATTATTGGCCTGCTCGACCGGATTGCCGGGGCGGGCGAGATGATAGGCGCCCCATTTCAGGCCAAGCGCCTTGGCCACGACCCTGCGCGTCTGGAACAACTCGCGCGTCACCGCGTGGCGTTTCCACAGCGCCTTGCACAGTTTCACCTCGGTGTCGTCGCCGAAACAGAAATAGGGCGGCGGCATGCCGTCGGACGCCTTGTTGATGAAGCCGACCACCCGCTTGTCGGTGGCGAGCTGGGCCCAGTCGATGGAATTGTATTCGTAGGCGTCGACGACCAGGGCGCGATCAGCGTTCTTCCACGGCTCGGAAAAATCCGAGGCCTTTGCCGCCATCGACAGCGCCATCGTCGCCGCGAAAGCGAGAAGCGCTGTGCGGCGAAGGAGGCGCGCCGTCCTTTTCAAACAGGGGATCCCCGTTGATCAAAGACAAATCCTGAACCGCTATGGTTAAGGAAATGCTTTCAAGGCAATGCGGTGCGTCAGTCGAACAGCTTCAACGCCGTCGCTACCGATAGGAACATCGACAATGGGTGGCCTTGAAATGGCGTGAAACCATGTTTGCGATAGAAAGCCGCAGCCTTGTCGTCCTTGGCGTCGACGATCAGCGCGAAGCAGGCAGGAGCAGCTTGAGCGCAGCGCCGGAGCGCATCCACGATCAATATCGATCCAACTCGTTGTCCCTGATATCGGGTATCGACTGCCAACCTTCCGATCAATATGGCGGGCAGGACTGGATAACGCGGTAGGCGTTTTGTCAGGTCTTGTGGCAGCGAAGCTATGGGCACGCTTGACGCTGCAAGAGTGTAATATCCGGCAATGAGATCGACATCACGGTCTGCGGCGACAAAGCAGTTGCTGACTCGGCGTTTGACGTCCTGGCTCGCCTGCTCGCGTAGATAGTGGTCGAGTGCCAGCACGCCACAACTGAATGCCTTACGATCATACGATCCGCCCAGCGGCTCGATGATCAGGTCTAGACTCACCGGGATTCGACGACAAGTCGCTTGTAGGCGTCGGCAGCTTTGCGCAGCGCTTCATTGGGTTCGCGTGGATTGAGAATGGCTTCTACCAGAGCGTGCTGATCCTCGATGGACAGGCGGATGATAGCAGTCTCCTCAATGGTGCGTTGTGCAGCTTCCTGCGCTGCGGAGACCACGAAGTCGCTGACGCTGCGGCCCTGGATTTCGGCCGCACGTTTCACCACACTCAGCATATCCGGTGAGATCCGAGCTTCGAGACGGGCGGTACGGGTCTGTTGGTTTGGCATCACGATCACCTCTAAGACGATATGTACGGGTTTTGACCGTACATATCAAGCGCTGCGTTCAGCGTTGCGTGAATGGCTGAACCTCAAACGGGTCAGGCGCTGGTTCTTGCCGCAACGTGCCATCGGCCGCGCGTTTGCGGTGGTGGGCCAGCGAGCATTGCGGCGAGCACAATATGCCGCGATTCGACCAGTAGGCGGCGCCGTTCTCGATCTTGCCCTGATAATACCAGAATCCCTCCGACCGGTAGGGTAGGCGCATTCGATGCAGCGATAGGCGTCGGGTCTAGCGAGCATGAGACATCTGGGTCGATGGTTTGTGCTCGATCGAATCTAATGCATGCGGGCGCGATTGCAAAATCAGCGTGACAAAATTTGACGTTTACGTAAAAAGAAGAAGAGAGACTGACCAAAGGGCGGATGGTTTTGCAGCGGCACCGGCTCTAGGGTTGGCAGGGCCGATGCATCAGGAGGAGCGAGCGGCATGTATCAGGCACCGGTCGAGGATATCGCGTTCACCCTGAAGCACGTGTCGGGCATGAAATCCGCCCTCGACGCCGGCAGGTTCGGCGATCTCGGCGAGGATCTGGTCGATGCCGTCCTGGGTGAGGCTGGCCGTTTCGCCACCGAGGAGGTGGCACCGCTCTACAAGATCGGCGACGAACACGGTGCGGTGCTGAAGGGTGCCGCCGTCACCACGCCGCCCGGCTGGAAGGAGCTCTATCGCCGCTGGATCGACGGCGGCTGGAACGCGCTCTCCGGGCCTGAAGCCTATGGCGGCCAGGCGCTGCCGACCATGCTTGGCGTGGCGGCGCTCGAAATGTGGAACTCCGCCGCCATGGCCTTCGGCATCGGTCCAACGCTGACCATGGGCGCGGTCGAAGCGCTCGACAAACACGCCTCCGAAGACCTCAAGGCAAAATATCTCGAAAAGCTCGTGTCCGGCGAATGGATGGGCACGATGAACCTGACCGAGCCGCAGGCCGGCTCGGACCTCAATGCCTTGCGCGCTCGCGCCGAACCGGCGGGTGATGGCACCTACCGTATCTTCGGCCAAAAAATCTTCATCACCTATGGCGAGCACGATTTCACCGACAACATCATCCACCTTGTGCTGGCGCGGCTGCCCGATGCGCCGGCCGGCACGCGCGGCATCTCGCTGTTCCTGGTGCCGAAATTCCTGGTCGGCGACGATGGCTCGCTCGGTGCCCGCAATGACGTCTTCTGTTCCGGCCTCGAGCACAAGCTCGGCATCCATGCCTCGCCGACCTGCACCATGATCTATGGTGACGGCTTCCAGGGCGCCAAGCCGGGTGCCGTCGGATGGCTGATCGGCGAGGAGAACAAAGGCCTCGCCTGCATGTTCACCATGATGAACAATGCGCGGCTTTGTGTCGGCATGCAGGGCGTCGCGGTCGCGGAAGCCGCGACCCAGAAGGCGATAGCCTATGCCAACGAGCGCCGGCAAGGCAAAGCGGCAAGCTACGCTGGTGCCGGCATGGCGCCCATCGTCCATCACCCCGACGTGCAGCGCAATCTCCTGACCATGAAGGCGCTGACGCAGATCGCGCGGGCGATCAGCTATTCCTGTGCCCACGCCATCGACCTGGCCCGCGTCTCGGACGGCGACGAGGCGGCGCACTGGCGCGACCGTGCCAATCTGCTGACGCCGCTGGCCAAGGCTTTCTCGACCGATGTCGGCGTCGAGGTTGCGTCGCTCGGCGTCCAGGTGCATGGCGGCATGGGCTTCATCGAGGAGACGGGCGCGGCCGCCTTCTACCGCGATGCGCGCATCGCGCCGATCTATGAGGGCACCAACGGCATCCAGGCGATCGATCTGGTCATGCGCAAGCTGTCGCTCGGCGGCGGCGACCATGTGCATGGTTATATCGATGAACTGGCAGCGGTGGCAGGAGCGGTGCGAACCTCGAACCTGCAGGGTTTCGGCCGCACCGCCGATGCTCTCGACGCAGCATTTGCCGATCTGACGCAAGCGACCCGCTTCCTGCAAAAACTGGCGGCCGACGGCCGCTCGGACGAGGCGCTGGCGGGTGCTACGCCCTATCTCAGGCTGATCTCGCTGGCCGCCGGCGGCGCCTATCTGGCGCGGGGCGCTCTTGCCGATCAAAGCCGTATTCCCCTTTGCCGCTTCTTCGCCGAAAACCTGCTCGGCGAGGTCAGTGCCTTGAAGGAGCGCGTCGTCGATGGCGCCGAGAGCCTCGCCCTAGCCGGCAAGACGCTCATTTCTGCCTGACGTTCACAAGGAAAACATCGTGACAGACCATATCCTCGTCGAGCGCCAGGGCGCCATCCAGATCATCCGCATGAACCGGCCGGACAAGAAGAACGCGCTGACGCGCGCCATGTATGCGAAAATGTCAAACACCCTGGCCGAGGGCGACGCCGATCCAGCGATCCACGTCCATGTGTTCCTCGGCGTGCCCGGCGCCTTCTCCTCCGGCAACGATCTCGCCGATTTCATGGTCGTCGCCACCGGCGGCGATGGCGGCACCGAGGTCTGGGACTTCCTGATGGCGCTGGCCAGGGTCGAGAAGCCCATCGTCTCCGGCGTCGACGGCATCGCGGTCGGCATCGGCACGACGCTCAACCTGCATTGCGACCTGACCTTCGCCACGCCGCGCACCGTTTTCAGGACGCCTTTCGTCGATCTCGGCCTGGTGCCGGAGGCGGGATCGAGCCTTTTGGCGCCGAGAATCCTGGGACAGCAGGGCGCGTTTGCGCTGCTCGGCCTCGGCGAGGGCTTTTCGGCCGAACGGGCGAAGGCCGCCGGCCTGATCTACGAGGTGGTCGAGGAAGCAGCACTTGAAGCCGCGGTGCTGGCGGCCGCCGGCCAGATCGCGGCCAAGCCGCCGCAGGCGCTGAAGATCGCGCGCGACCTGATGCGCGGCTCGCGCGACGATCTCCTCGCCCGCATCGGCGAGGAAAGCGAGCATTTTCGCGAGCGGCTGAAGTCGGATGAGGCGCGCGCGGCGCTCACGGCGTTCATGACGAGAAAGAAGGCCTGAGCCTCTCTTTCAGGGGTAAAGCCTCGTCTTGTCCCAGCCGCCTTTCGCATCGCGGGAAAAGACCACGCGGTCGTGCAGCCGGAACGGCCTGTCGTGCCAGAATTCGATCGTCCGCGGGACGATGCGAAAGCCCGACCAGTGCTTTGGCCTAGGGATTTCGCCGATCGCATGGCGCGCCGTGTATTCGGCCACCGCCTTCTCCAGGGCGAAACGGCTTTCCAGCGGTCGCGACTGTTTCGAGGCCCAGGCGCCGATGCGGCTGCCGCGAGGCCGCGTTGCGTAATAGGCATCGGCCTCGGCGTCGCTGACGATCTCGACCGGTCCGCGAATGCGCACCTGTCGGCGCAGCGATTTCCAATGGAAGCACATCGCCGCCTTCATGCTGCCAAGAATTTCCTGGCCCTTGGCGCTCTCGAAATTCGTATAGAAGACAAACCCGCTTTCATCGAACCCCTTGAGCAGTACCATGCGCACGTTCGGCATGCCGTCGGCGTCGACGGTCGCCAGCGCCACGCCGTTGGGATCGTTCATTTCGCTCTTCGTGGCGTCCTCCAGCCATGCGGCAAAGAGGCGAAACGGCTCCGCGGCCTCGGTAAAGTCACCGCTTGTTAACTCTGTGTCACTCATAGTTTTTCTCAATTTGTCACGAAGCCCAGAATTTTTTACGAAGCCCAGATTTTCAAGAAGCAGGGGGAGGTTGCCGATTGTCGCGTATCGCGCAAGCTTTTGACAGCAGGCAATGGGGCGTTATCGCTTCGGCCAGCACGAAAGTCGCGATCGTGGCGTTCGCCTTGCCGCTTGCCGCCTGTGGCGCCGGTGGCTTCAGCCTGGAAAAGGCCGAAGTCGACCGCTCGATCCTGACCAGCAGCACATCGGCCTCGGCCGCGCCGGCCAATTTGGATCGCGACTCCGACCAGACGACGATCGGCAACGCGGTGTCCTCGGCCGACATCGAGCAGCTCGGCGGGCAGGCCGTGCCGTGGGCCAATGCCGGTACCGGGTCACGCGGTTCCATCACCGGGCTGGCCGAATTGAAGGACAACGGCCAGACATGCCGCCGTTTCAAGGTCTCGCGCGAGAGCTTTGACGGCGTCGCCATGTTCGAGGGCGAACTGTGCCTCGCCAGCGCCGGCGGCTGGCGCATGCAGGACTTCAAGGCGCTCTGAGCTTGATCCGAGAGTCGATCGGGTCGGCTCGGTGGGTCTTTTCGCCGGCCGCTGCGTCGCCAATCTTGCCGATATCCCGATATCGGCTGCGATCGGCTCCTTCCGGACCGACAAAAATCCCTCGCCAATCCTCAACCGCCGACTTTCGGATCAAGCTCTGATTTTCCGCTTTTGATATGCTGCTCCAGCACTGGAATTTCTTCCTATGCGAGCGCATATAGGGGGCAACCAGAGACTCAACTCTTCTCCAGGGCAGTAAGCATGCGCGACCCCTATGAGGTGCTGGGCGTTGCCAAGAACGCATCGGCCAAGGACATAAAATCGGCGTATCGGAAACTCGCCAAGAAGCATCATCCGGATCAGAATCCGAATGATCCCAAGGCGAAGGACCGTTTTGCCGCGGCCAACCAGGCCTACGAGATCGTCGGCGACGAGAAGAATCGCGCCGCTTTCGATCGCGGCGAGATCGACGCCGACGGCAAGCCGCGATTCCAGGGCTTCGAGGGCGCTGCCGGTGGCGGCGATCCCTTCGGCGGATTTCGCCGGCAGCAAGGTCCGGGCGGTTCGCGATTCGAATTCCGCTCCGGCCGCCCGGGCGGCGATCCGTTCGACGGCAACAGCGACATCTTCAGCCAGATATTCGGCGATGCCTTTTCGGGCGCGCGCGGTGCCGGCACGGGCGATCGCCGTCAGCCGGCGACCGCTGCCGACCTGAATGTGACGCTCGACGTGACCATCGAGGAAGCGGCGACCGCCGAAAAGGTGACGGCGATGTTCCCTGACGGCCGCAAGGTGGCGGTGAAGCTGCCGGTCTATGTCGAGGACGGCCAGACCATCCGTCTGAAGGGGCAGGGCGAGCAAGGGCCAGGCCAGCCGGGCGACGCGCTGGTCAAGATCCATCTGCGCCGCCACCCGCGCTACCGCATCGAGGGCCGCGACCTGCACGCCGATCTGCCGGTGGCACTGGCGGATGCGGTGCTCGGCGCCAAGGTGCCGGTCGATACGCCGACCGGCCGGCTCGCGGTCAACATCCCTGCTTGGTCGAGCTCGGACAAGGTCCTGCGGCTGAAGGGCAGGGGCCTGCCGGAAAAGGCCGGCGGCCACGGCGATCTCTACGCCCATGTGCGGATCATGCTGCCGGAGGGCGGCGATAGCGCGCTCGAAACGCTGTTGCGCGGCCAAAAAGGCTGATCGACGGCTTTTGTCCCCTGAACTGTCCGGTTTGAGCGCTTGAAGGGGCTCTGTGCCTGTGCGATAGGGCACTCCACAAAGCAGAAACCTTGCGGAGAGCGCTCACATGGCGGGTGGACAGGGCCTAATGGCCGGCAAGCGCGGCCTTATTCTTGGCGTCGCCAACAACAGATCGATCGCCTACGGCATCGCCAAGTCGTGCGTCGATCATGGCGCCGAGATCGCGCTGACCTATCAGGGCGAGGCGTTCAAGAAGCGTGTCGAGCCGCTGGCGGCGGAATTGGGCGCTTTTGTCGCCGGCCATTGCGACGTCACCGATCCGGCGAGCCTCGACGAGGTTTTCGCCAATGTCGCCAGGCATTGGGGCAAGCTTGATTTCCTCGTCCACGCCATTGCCTTCTCCGACAAGGACGAGCTGACCGGCCGCTA
This sequence comes from Mesorhizobium sp. M1406, assembly GCF_040317555.1. Lineage (NCBI taxonomy): Bacteria > Pseudomonadati > Pseudomonadota > Alphaproteobacteria > Hyphomicrobiales > Phyllobacteriaceae > Mesorhizobium > Mesorhizobium sp. M1406. The sequence goes on from NZ_JAMYKW010000077.1 coordinate 17,733, forward strand.
TGTCGAGACGACGCGCGACAATTTCCTGCGCACCATGGACATTTCGGTCTACTCCTTCACCACCATTGCCAAGCGCGCCGAGGCGCTGATGACCAATGGCGGGTCGCTGCTGACGCTGACCTATTACGGCGCCGAAAAGGTGATGCCGCACTATAACGTCATGGGTGTCGCCAAGGCGGCGCTCGAGGCCAGCGTGCGCTACCTGGCCGTCGACCTCGGCGCCAAGAAGATCCGCGTCAACGCCATCTCGGCTGGCCCGATCAAGACGCTGGCCGCTTCCGGCATAGGCGATTTCCGCTACATCCTGAAGTGGAACGAGTACAATTCGCCGCTGAAGCAAACGGTGACGCAGGAGGAAGTCGGCGATTCCGGCGTCTACTTCCTGTCCGACCTGTCGCGCGGCGTCACCGGTGAAGTGCATCACGTCGATTCGGGCTACCACGTCGTCGGCATGAAGGCGGTCGACGCGCCCGACATTTCGACGGTCAAGGACTAACCGCCAACCGTCGTCCGTCCCGATCCCGCACCGGAAGACTTGATGTATCCGCTGGTTTATATCGCGCGCCACGGCCAAACCGCGTGGAACGCCGAATTCCGGCTTCAGGGGCAGGCCGACACCGATCTCAACGCTCTTGGCCGCGAACAGGCGACCGGAAACGGCCAGCGGCTCGCCGGACTGGTCCAAAATTCCTGGGAATTCGACTTCGTCGCCAGCCCGATGAAACGGACGCGCGAAACGATGCAGCGGGTCCGCGCCGCGATGAAGCTCGATCCGGATGCCTATCGAACCGACCCGCGCCTCGTCGAAGTCAATTTCGGCGATTGGCAGGGATTTACCTTTGCCGAGCTTGAGACACGGTATCCCGGAGCGAGCAGGACGCGCGCGCTGGACAAATGGAACTTTCAGCCGCCGGGCAAAGGCGCGGAGAGTTACCAGATGCTGCTCGAACGGGTGGGGCCCTGCTTCGACGCGATCCAACGCCCGACGATCTGCGTGACCCATGGCGGCGTCATGCGCGCCTTGTTTCGCTTCGTTCTGGGACTGGCCGAGGACGAGGCAGCGAACCTGGACATACCGCACGATCGCCTGCTCAAGCTCGAAGGCAAGAGCCTGGAGTGGCTGTAAGCCACTGAATGCATGTTACCCAAAATGGGGGAATGACATGCGCAAAATCAATGACCCGAAGCGCGTCGCCTGAATCCGTTCGAACGCGACGCGCTTAGAGGTGCGGAACCATCGCTCCGATCTTGGCAGAAAGCCTTAATTCGCCGAGCTGTCCGGCAGTTCCATGTCGGTGACGACGTTTTCGCCATTGGTCACGTCGTAGGCGATGACGATGTCCATGCCCGGCTTCAGCGCGTCGAGATC
>NZ_JAMYKW010000078.1:0-18903 GCF_040317555.1 Mesorhizobium sp. M1406
ACTCGGCGACGCTCTATGGCGGCGGCCCCGCCGGCTATACCGACTATCCCGCGATCGCCGCCTCAAGCCGCCCATGAGCTATCGGCGGGCGGCGCCTGCGAGGCAGCCATCCCACGTGACAGCAGCGCCTCAGGGCTCTCGAACTGGTGTCCAAACCCAGTGAGTGCAAGGCCGTCGTCCTTTCTGTCGATGCTCGTTCGTCCGCATGCGGGGTACAGGGTCGTCTTCGCGGTCGATGCAAGATCGCCGCAGGATGAGTTTCGCAGGTGAGATCTTCCTGTGTTCGTTGCGCAATCTGCTGCCGAGGCAGTTGCTTCCCGCTTCGCGGAATGGTCTCAGCCACGTCCCGGCAGGGACAGCTCGATGCGTCCCCTGTAAGAACGCTGTTGGTGGAATGGTCTGACGGAATCGTCGCTAGCGAGCGACTGAAGTATCAGGCCGCGGCTCGCGTTCCTCCGTGTGGATCAAATAGCTCGCCCGTCCGAAGCATAATTGCGGGAGCGGTGGCCACCTGAGACGTGGCGGCGATGTTCGAACCTCTAGCCGGCTGGCTTTCCCCCGATAGGATGAAGAACGGGCTCTCGATTGACACCAGGCCCAGGCATCGAACGGAGGACAGCCATAAGCAGTATATCGCTCTCGACGTATCCACGAAAGAGACGGCAATTTCGATCCGTCAGGACGGCAGAGGATCTGGCGGGGCAAGTGCGCGTCCGACCCGCAACTGATTGCGGCGGCAATCCGCAAGCACCCCAGGTCCGGCGGGTGGTATTCGAGACGGGGCCGCTGTCGGTGTGGTTCTACCACCGTTGACGGCAGAGGGACTGCCCGCGATCTGCATCGACGCGCGGCATGCCAAGGCCGCGCTCGATTTGGCCGCGAACAAGACCGACGCGAATGATGCGGATGGCCTGGCACATCTGCCGAGGTCGGTTTCTACCGAGAAGTTCGGGTCAAGGGTTTTGACAGCATGCTGATCCGCACGCTGATCACCGCACGGCGCCAGCTTCTCAGATGCGGTTGCAGATATCCAACCAGATTCGCGGGCTGATGAAGACGTTCGGCCTCGTCGTGCCCAAGGGCGCCGGCAGTGTGTTCGAGCGCAACGTCCGCGACCTTCTTCAAGGTGAGGACAAGCTGGCGCGGATCGTGGTTCCGATGCTTCGGGCCTGGAGTGATATCCGGCACCAGACAGCAGAGCTGAGCAAACAGTTGGCAGCGATGGCGCGTAATGACCAGCACTGCCGACTGCTCATGTCAGTGCCCGGTGTAGGCACTGTCACAGCCACCGCCTTTGCCGCAGCCGTGGAGAATCCCGCGAACTTCAGGAACTCTCGCACAGTGGGCGCGTGGGTGGGCCTGACGCCGAGGCGCTATCAGTCCGGCGAGATCGATCATGACGGTCATATCTCGCGCCGTGGCGATAGTCAGCTCCGCGGACTTCTGTACGAGGCGGCGGCGGTCATCCTGAACCGATCAACGGACACCAGCACTCTGCGAACCTGGGCGTTGGAACTGAAAGAACGGCTTGGCTTCAAGCGAGCGGCCGTGGCCCTAGCGCGCAAGCTGGCGGTGATCATGCATGCGATGCGGGATGGGTCATGGTCAGGCTCCTGGTTGAAGAAGCCCGTCATGCTCTGCCGCCGCCGAAAAACGTATGGTAAAAATGGCGCACCCGACAGGATTCGAACTAGTTCGACTTCCGACTTCCGAGCGATGCCGCCCCAGTTCGCTTGGGCTCGTCTGCCGACCTCAGCGTAGACACCACCGACAGGCTTCATGAAGTCAATCACCGTTCGCGATTGTTGATGTAAACATGGGCCTGTCTTTCGGAGAGGATAAGCCAATCTTGGTAAGCGGCAGGATCAGGCGCAAGTGCTTCGGTCGTCCGCGCCATGGCATTTTTCGCTTCGTGGAAATTCGTGTACCACCCGGCACCCACCGCAGCCGACATGCCTGCACCGAGTGCCGATGCCTCGTTCGAGAGGCTGCGATGGACAGGAAGCCCTGTCGCATCTGAAACCATCTTTCGCCACAGCAGACTCGAAGCACCACCGCCGATCACGAAGATGCGCGCGGCCGCAAGCCCCTTGGCCCTCATCTGCTGCAAGCTCCTTGCAAATTCGAGCGTGATCGCCTCGAGTGATGCGCGATAGAGATGACCCATTCCATGATCCGGCCCGAAGCCCGTGAAACTCGCCCGCGCATTTTCATCCCAGTAGGGATCCATACATCCCATCAGGTACGGGCAAACCATTAGCCCGTCAGAGCCGACGGGCAGGCGCATAGCCTCCGCCTCCAGTCGTTGGAAAACCGCCGCATCCGCGCGTCCACCAGCGAAATTATCGAGCAGCCAATTCACGAAAAAAGCACCGCCGCGCTGTACGCTCTCCAAGATATAACCGTCGCCGGTAGGCGATACCAGCGTCCGCCAATGCCCGCTCAATTCCGGCGTCGCCGACCAGACGCCACCCACAACCGCCGTTCCGAGATTGAGATAGACCGTTCCCGGTTCGATCGCGCCGACGCCAAGGGCGGCGCAGTGACCATCTCCGCCGGCGGCAAAGATCGGCGTGCCCGGTCTCAACCCGGTCTCTGCAGCGGCTTCCTGCGAGACGGCGCCGATTTGGGAGGCCGGCGGATTGAGCGATGGAAACTTGGCCTCATCGATCATCAGATGATCGAGTATTTTCGTCGACCAGGTTTTGCTGACGATATCGAAAATGCCGAACGGATCGGCGCTGGTCCATGTCGCCTGAGGCGCGCCGCACAGGCGCATCGTCAGATAGTCATGTACGGACAGAATATGAGTGGCCTTATCAAGCAGATCTGGTTGGTGAGTACGCATCCAGCGCAGGCGATAGACGCAGGGAAGGATATCGACCGGCTTGCCTGATATGGCATGTAAAGTCTCTGCGCCCAGTTCGTTTGCAAGGATTGCAGGCATGTCCCGAGCGCGCCGGTCGAGCCAGACCGTGGCGGGAGCCAACGGACGCCCCTGGTCGTCCAGCAGCGCCATTGTCTCGCGCTGATTAGAAATCGCCACGCCATCGATGCGGTCCGGTGCGATAGTATCGGTCACGGCCTTCAACGCAGTGATAGCCGCGCTCCACCACTCGTTTGGATCCTGTTCGGCGCGATAGGCGTCGGGGCTTGACAGCGTGTGCGGCGAACGACCCTCGAAACAGGGCTGCCCGTCTTTCGACCAGGCAATAGCTTTCACCGATTGCGTCGATGAATCGATCCCAATGACATACCGTTCCTCTGACTGCATGAAAGCGGCTCCTCTCCGAAAAAGCGATCCGCCTCGGGACGAGCCGGTGCGACGCAGTTGGGTTCCCCTCCACATGCAGCGGCTGTCCGGCCCCCGCTTGTGATGGTCAAACCGCCAGCAAGGCCTCTCCCGTGGCCATGTCGGTGACGAAGTGCGTCGAGTAGCCACCTTCAAGCGTCGCACTAATGGCCTCGATCTTGCCGCTTCCACCCGCTACGCAAATCCTGTTGGGCGTCTGGATCAGCTCTTCCAGCGCGATTCCAACCATTCGCTCGTCGTGATCCCCGCCCACGGCACGACCATGCGCGTCAATGAAGCGACCGATGATGACCGCGACGGCGCCATTTTCGACATAAGCGTCGATTTCAGCCTGACTTGCGATCCCGGACGCACGGACGGTGCTATTCGGGCCGACATCGCCGACGCCGAACAGTATGCGATTAGTCGAGTGTATGAGATCGAACTGTTTCTTCAACACCGGTTCGTCTAGCAGCATCGCCCTGAGTTCCCTGGTCGACAAAATAGCTGGGGCAAGAAGGTTTACGCAACGCGCGCCGATCCGGCTCGACAGGAGCGAGGTGCACAATTCGGGCGAAAAATCCGGTTCGCCCGTCGAACTTCCCGAGACCTGGACCACGGTAAGATTTGGGACCGGTTCCGGAAGGGAAATCTGGTCCGCGACCGAAAGCACGGTGCGTCCCCAAGCCACCCCGATCACGTCTCCCGTCGCCACCTGTTCGGCCAGAACCCGTGCTCCGGCATTTCCCAACCTGCGCACGAGATCGCGATCTCCGGTCGAGGGGATGACCAGCGCGCCTTGAAGGCCGAATTTTTCCATCAGGCCACGCGCGATCCGGGTGCGGCCGCTCGCATGCGTGTTAATGCGGATCGACACGATGCCACGTTCCCGCGCCTCCTGCAGATAGTTGACGATGGTTGCGCGCGAGACATTCAGCGTCGTGGCGACTTCGCCCTGGGTCATCTCGTCGGCGTAGTAGAGCCAAGCCGCCCAAGTGACGGCGTCGTCGAATTCCGTGGGCAGGGTGACACCTGCGTCCTGCATCTTTTTCCTCGAATTTTCTTGTTGTTCGATCCCATCAGGCGGCATCGGATGGCAAATGTCAACATGCTCTGTCATGTGTATTGACAAGTGTCACACCGTGGTGTCATTTGCCAACATCTGAAAAAACGGACTTCGGGAATGGAAACGGCAAGGAACCAGGGCAGCGTGGCAAACGCTCCCGAGGGCGGTTGGAACGCCCTTATCGATGACGTGGTGGGAGGACGCTGGGTCAATCCGGAGTCCGGAAAGCGTGCTGTCGCGCCCTATGAGTCGATTGTCATTGCGGAAAGTCTGGAAGGGCGCGAAGCCGAACTGGTAGCAGACCTCGCGCTCGGCGGGAGCCACACCGTGGTTGCCGATCATGCGACCTGGGAGGCAATGGGCGCACGTGTCGCGGGTGCACTCGAAAAGCTCGGTCCAGTCAAAACCATCCTCCTCGATCATCCGCATGCCGACATGGCCAATGTGGCGCAGTTGACCGAAAAGCTGAACGGTGCCGAGGGCGTAGTCGCGGTCGGGTCGGGCACGATCAACGACTTGGTCAAATATGTTACCGGCCTCGACAACCGCCGCTATTGCATCTTCGGCACCGCCGCCTCGATGAACGGTTATACGTCAACGACGGCGTCTATCACGCTAGCAAGCGGGCTCAAGGTCTCGCTACCGTCGCATGCGCCGGCTGGTTTTTTCGTCGATCTTGGCGTCGCGGCATCCGCGCCGACCTATCTGTCCGCTGCGGGCTTTGCCGACTGCCTTGTTCGTTCGGTGGCGCAGGTCGACTGGTGGCTCTCGCACCGCTTGTTCGGAACAGTCTATTCAAACCTTCCCTATGTTATCCAGGAGCGGGACGAGATCGAGCTCAACCGGCGCGCCGAAGGCATCGGCAGCGGCGATGTCGCAGCTAATGGCTATCTCTATCGCGTGCTGACGCTCTGCGGACTTGGTGTGTCGTTTACCGGGATGTCCAACCACGGCTCGATGGGCGAGCATCAGATTTCGCATTACATCGATTGTTTCGCCGGAGCCGAGCATCCCGGCACCCTGCACGGCCAGCAGGTGGGCGTCGGGGTACTGACCATGGCCCGGCTGCAGCGCCAATTCCTGGAAAACGCCACGCCACCGGTGATGAAGGCAACCAGGATCGACGTCGGCGATATGGCGCGTCGCATGGGTGCTGACATTGCAAGACAATGTTATACTGAGATTCAGCCCAAGATTTTCAGCGACAGGGCAATTGGCGCGCTCAACGACAAGATCGCCGATCTCTGGCCGGTCCTGCGCGAGGAATTGAAGGCCTTCGTCATCCCAGTCGATGAAATGACCCGGCTACTGACGGCGGCGGGTGGGCCGACGACGGCCAGGGAACTCGGTGTGCCGCCCCACTTCTATCGCGAGGCGGTTATCCATTGCCGCGAGATGCGCAATCGCTACTCCTTCCTCGACATTGCCGCCGATGCCGGCATTCTTGAGGATTTTGTTGGCGGGGAGGTTTGAGGCCATGCGCTCGATCTCCGAAATGCCAGTCGAGGATGCAGGCAGGATTAGCACTCTGTTTGCGGATATTGACGACACACTGACCAATGACGGCCGGCTGCCGGCCTGCGCCTATGAAGCGCTGGAGCGGCTTCAGGCTGCGGGGGTTGCCGTCGCGCCGATCACCGGCCGTCCGGCCGGCTGGTGCGACATGATCGCCCGGATGTGGCCGGTTTCCGGTGTCGTCGGCGAGAATGGCGCCTTCTATTTCTCCTATCATCAGGACAGCCGGCGGATGCGCCGGGTCTTTGCGATCAATGACGACCAGCGCGCCAGTGATCGCAAAAAACTTGAAGCGGTACGGGCGCGCATTCTGGCCGAAGTGCCGGGTACGGCGATCTCTGCCGATCAGCCCTATCGCGAGGCTGATCTTGCCATCGATTTCTGCGAGGACGTCCCCCCGCTGTCCGCCAGCGAGGTGGAGCGCATCAAACGGATCTTCGAGGAGGAGGGCGCGGTCGCCAGGGTTTCGTCGATCCACGTCAATGGCTGGTACGGCGCCTATGACAAGCTGACCATGACGCGGCGGTTTGCCGCCGATGTGCTGGGGTTGGATATCGACGGCCACAAGGACAAAGTCGTGTTCGTCGGTGACAGCCCCAATGACGCGCCGATGTTCCATTTTTTCCCCAATGCCTGCGGCGTTGCCAATGTGTTGCGATTTCGCGGGCGGATCGACTCGGAGCCCGCCTATGTGACGTTGCATGAGGGTGGGCATGGATTTGTCGAAGTCGCCAACCGCATTCTCGATGCGCGCAAGGGGAGGGTTGCGGCATGACGGCTCCCCTCTACGATCTCGCAATCGTTGGCGGCGGCATCAATGGCGCGGGCATTGCCCGCGATGCGGCCGGTCGCGGCCTGAGCGTCTTTCTCTGCGAGAAATCGGATCTCGGCTCGGCGACCTCCTCGGCCTCGACCAAGCTTATTCACGGTGGGCTGCGCTATCTGGAACATTACAAGTTCAAGCTGGTGCGCCATGCGCTGAGCGAGCGGGAAGTGTTGTGGCGGATCGCGCCGCATATCATCTGGCCGCTGCGCTTCGTGCTGCCGCATCGCAAGGGCCTTCGGCCAGCCTGGCTGCTGCGGCTTGGCCTGTTCCTCTACGATCACCTCGGCGGACGACAAAAACTGCCGGGCACGAAAACGCTGCGATTGTCGCGCCATCCGGCCGGTGCATCGCTGCGGGATGTCTCCTCGGTTGGGTTCGAATATTCCGACTGCTGGGTGCAGGACAATCGCCTGGTGGTGCTCAATGCTCGCGATGCCGAAACCTATGGCGCCGACATCCGCACGCGTACCCGCTGCATCCGGGCTCTGCGGGAAAAAGGGCTCTGGCATGTGAGTGTCGAGGACGTGGAAACGGGCGTGGTCGAGACCATCCGTGCGCGGGCGCTCGTCAATGCCGCCGGTCCGTGGGTGGATCAGGTTCTGGCAACAGCGATTGGCCGAAACGCGGCCGGATCTATCCGGCTCGTCAAGGGCTCGCATATCGTCGTGCCTTTCCTTTATGACCATGACCGCTGCTACATCTTCCAGAATCCCGACGGGCGTATTTTCTTCGCCATCCCCTATGAGGAAGACTTCACGCTAATTGGGACGACGGACGTCGACTACAAGGGCGAACCGGAAGAAGTCCGCATATCGGATGACGAGGTCGATTATCTCTGCAAGGCAGCGTCCTCTTATTTCAAGCGCGCTGTGACGCCGGCCGATGTCGTCTGGACCTATTCCGGTGTCCGTCCCCTTTATGACGACCGTGCTGCCACTGCGCAGGAGACGACGCGCGACTATGTGCTGAAAGTCGATGGCGCCGATAATGAAGCTCCGCTTCTGAGCGTCTTCGGCGGCAAGATCACCACCTATCGCTGCCTTGCCGAGGATGCGTTGCGCGTGCTGGCGGGACGTTTCCCGCAATGGACGTACAAGGCGGGATGGACCGGGCGACAGCGTTTGCCAGGCGGTGATTTTCCGGCGGACGGGGCGGACCGGCTCGCACAGGACCTGAGCCTCGAATACACCTTTCTCGACAAGCGCGCCGCCCGCCGCCTTGTCAGGCATTACGGGATCGAAGCCAGAGATATTCTCGCCGGTTCGCGGGTCAGGGCCGATCTGGGCCGCACCTTCGGTCCCGATCTAACCGAGGCGGAAGTCCGTTTCCTGATGCAGCGCGAATTTGCACGGACCGCAGAGGACGCGGTTTTTCGCCGGACCAAGGCCGGCATCCGCATGCGCAAGGACCAGATCGCCGAACTGGACGTATGGATGGCCGAGGAGCGCTCCGCACGCAAGGCGGACCGCAAGGGGATTGCTGTGGCGCGATAGGACGCGCCGCTGGCCGAACGAAGGACATGAGCCGGGTTGTGCCGGAGAGGACGAGAAACAGGTTCGAGGCCCGAACCCGCAGAGGAGCGGGTACAGGCCAGGAGAAGGCCGAAGCGCCGGTTTGAGGCGCATAGGCCGGCATCCGCCCTTGGGAGGAGCACGGAATGTCCGTCACACAGGTGAGGCGTTTAGCGATTTCAGATTCGCCCTGGCCGTGGCTGTTGCCGCTCGTCAGCCTGCTGGTCGTGTTCACCATCTACCCGTTGATCTACAATATCTGGCTGAGCTTCCACGAATTCGTGCCGAAACAGCGCGCGTTGAAATTCGTCGGTATGGCGAATTGGATTCAGCTTTGGAACGACACGCGTTTCTGGAGCGCGCTTGGCGTCACCTTCCTCTATTTCTTCATCGCGCTGGTGTTCGAAATCATCCTCGGCATGGCGATCGCGATGCTGCTCGATGCCGAACTGCCGGGCTTCGGCGTGCTGCGCGCTACCCTGTCGATGACGTTGGTCATCCCGCCTGCCATCGCCGGAATGATGTTCCTGCTGATGGAGGATCCGCAATTCGGGGTCTTGCCCTATCTGCTAAACACGATGGGCCTTCTCGACAAGTCAACGCCTATTCTCGCGACCTCATCCTTGGCCTTGGCCGGTGTGCTCGTTGCGGAAATCTGGCAGTGGACGCCCTTCATGGTGCTCATCTTCATGGCTGGCCTTCGCTCGCTGCCGGCCGAGCCCTATGAAGCAGCGATGATCGATGGCGCCTCGTCCTTCCAGATGTTCCGCCGGCTGACGCTGCCGATGATGTCGAAGGTGATCGCAGTCGCGGTGCTGCTGCGCGGCATCGATCTCTTCCGGGTGTTCGACTACGTCTTCGTCATGACCTCGGGCGGCCCGGGAACGGCCACCTATACTGTCAGCCTTTATGCCTGGCAACAGACGTTCTCGTTCCTGAAATGGGGTTATGGCGCGACGCTGAGCCTCGTCAGCCTGGCAATGGTGATGATCATGGCCAACGTCTTCATCAAAGTCTTCAAGGTGAGGTGGTAACATGCACCAGAGCGCTGGCACCCGAACATTGCGCACGATCACCGGCTGGCTCGTCGTTGGAGCCTTCTTCTTCCCAATCTACTTCTGGACGTCGGTCGCCTTTCGCAACGCCAAGGACATTTTCAACTGGCCGCCGAAATTTTTCGTCTTCGAACCGACGCTCAAGAATTTCGAGCAGGTGTTTGGCATTTCGCTCGGCTTCGGTTTCGGCAGGCAGGAAACGGTCAATCCCGGCGGCGGCAATTTCTACATGGCGCCCCGACTTTGGGATTCGATCGTTGTCGCCTCGATGTCGACCGTCCTTGCCATCGTCGTCGCCACCCTGGCCGCCTACTCGCTGTCGCGCATGAATTTTCGCGGACGCCACGAGTTCGTTAACTGGGTGTTGTCAACCCGCATGATGCCGCCGGTCGCCGTCGCCATCCCGATGTTCTTCATCTTCAAGCAGTTCAGCCTGCTCGATACGTATATCGGCGTTATCCTGATCCACGGCCTGATGAACCTGCCGCTGGCGGTGCTGCTCTTGAAGAGCTTCTTCGACGATATTCCGTCCGAGATCGACGAGAGCGCACTGCTCGACGGCGCGTCGCGTTGGACGATTTTCCGGCGCATCGTCCTGCCGATGGCCAAGGGCGGCATCGCGGCGACAGCGGTTCTCTGCTTCATCTTCAGCTGGACGGAATTCCTGTTCGTGCTGACGCTGACGCAGACCGGCCTGAAGACCGTGCCGGTAGTGTCGTCGACCTTCGTGACATCGATCGGAACGGCCTGGGGCAATATGGCGGCGCTGGGTGCAGCGGCCATCGTGCCAGCCTTTATCGTGATCCTGCTGGTCCAGCGCCATCTGGTGCGCGGCCTGACGATGGGGTCGCTGAAACAGTAATTCGGCGCGCAGGGCGCTTGAATATTCGGCCGGCAATTCTGTCGTCCGTTTAAAAGTGGAGGAGAAGAGGATGAAGGACAGTATCAGAAAGAACTATCTCGCGTCGATCACGGACAGGTTCGTCAAAGGTCAAATGGGCCGCCGCGACTTCCTGATGGCCGCCGGAAAGCTGGGCCTGGGTGCAGGTGCGCTCGGCATGGGAATGGGACGCGGGCCGTTTGGCGGGCTCTCGCAGGCCAATGCACAGGAAGCGCTGCAGCCGTCGCCGGAAGTGATCAAGTGGCTGCAGGACGTCGGCAAGCCTTTTGCCGGCACCACGCTCAAACTCGCTACGGAATCGACGCCACCGTCAAACGCCATCAACTCGCAGCTGAAGAAGTACTTCGAGGAAGCGACCGGCATCAAGGTCGAGATCGAGGTTCTTCCGCTGGAGCAGGTTCTGCAGAAGCTGACACTCGACGTGGCCTCATCGCTCGGCACCTACGACCTCTACTATATCGACCAGAGCTGGGCGGCCTCCTTCAGCCAGGACGTTTTCGATCCGCGCGAGCAGATCGAGGCCAAGCCCGATCTGGCCATGCCGAACTACAACATCGATGATTTCCTGCCGGCGCTGGTCGACGGCATCGCCAAATACAAAGACCGCTGGGTCGGCGTCCCCTACGATATCCCGATCTTCATCATGATCTATCGCAAGGATATCTACGAGAAGCTAGGCCTCAAGGCGCCGGCGACACTTGAAGAGCTGTACACCAACTCCAAGACCATCACCGACGAAATGGGCCCGAACGTCTACGGCACCAGCGGCCAGATGAAATCCGGCCATTACAGCCTGGAATGCGACTGGACGGCGTGGCTCTGGGGCCATGGTGGCTCGATCTTCGGACCGGACGGCAAGTTCACCGGTAACGACGAAAAGGGCGTCGCGGCGCTGGACTACTGGACGAAGCTCAAGGCAACGATGCCTCCTGGCGTCGATGGCTGGACCTGGGACGGCCAGGGCCAGTCGGTGGCACAGGGTGTTGCGGCGTCCATGCTATCGTGGGGCGAGTTCTTCCCCTATTTCGACGACCCGACCCAGACCAAGGTTTCGGGCCTCTGCGAAGTTGCGGTACCGCCGCAGCCGATCGCGCTCCGCACCGTCAAGGAAACCGGTTACGGCGAAATCCCCGGCGTCGGCCATCAGGGCGGGTCGTCGCTTGCCGTGTCAAAATACTCCAAGAGTCCGGATGCGGCGTGGGTGTTCATGCAGTGGGCGACCTGCGCCGACACGCAGGCCCTGGTCACCACGCTCGGTGGCGGCACGGGTCCGACCCGCGCCAGCGTCTATGACGATCCGCGCGTGCTCGGCAACGCCCGCGTCGGTGCCGGTACGACCCGGCACCTGCCGGTCGTGCGCGAGACAATCGCCAAGTATATGGGCTCCGAGCCGGATCTGCCGGAATGGGCTCAGCTTTCCACCGATACGATCCCCGTCGGCCTCGGCAAGTATTTCGCCGGCAGCTACGGCTCGCCGAAGGAGGCCCTCGACGACATCGCTGCGCAGGTTGGCAAAGTGATGAAGGGTTGATTGGACGGGCGGCGGTTTCCGCTGCCGTCAACGAACCGGTTCCCGAGTTGCGATGTCCTCTAGCCCTCGCCAATGGCAACGCTTCTCGGGGATCGACTACCCAGAACAGTGCGGAAGGCTGAAACATGGCGGACAAGCCGCTGATTGCAATTACAGGCGCGAGCTCTGGCATCGGCGAGGCGACGGCGCGGGCTTTTTCGGCAGCCGGTCACCCGGTGCTGCTGATGGCGCGCCGTCTCGACCGGCTGCAGGCGCTCGGACTGCCGAACGCCGTGCTGAAACAGGTCGATGTGCGTGATCGCGCCGCACTGGCTGCAGCCGTTGCCGATGCCGAAGCGCAATTCGGACCGGTGGATATGATGTTCGCCAATGCCGGCATCGCCCGTCTCGGCGACATCGCCAAGCAGCCACCCGAAGAGTGGGACGAGATGATCGACATCAACACCAAGGGCGTGATGAATTCCGTCCATGCGGTGATGAAAGGCATGATCGCACATCGCCACGGCACCCTGATGATGATGAGTTCGATTGCAGGCCGCAAGTCCTATCCGGACCACACGGTCTATTGCGGCACCAAGTATTTCGTCCATGCGGTCTCGGAAAGCCTCCGCGAATATTTGGCGCCGCACGATGTGCGCGTCATCGTCCTGCCGCCCGGCATTATTGACACGGAAGTGCTGGATCATGTGAAGGACGAGAATACGCTGGCCAGCTACAAGGCCAACAAGGAGGCGATCGGCGGCGGCATTTCCGCCGATATCGTCGCGGAGCTGATCCTCAATGCCTACAATCTTCCGCAGAAGGCGATCGTGCAGGAAATCGTCATCACCCCGACCCGGCAGAGATACTGACACTACATCCGGCGATCCGGCTGTAGTGAACAATGAAAATTGAAAGACGCGTGGAGAAGAAGTTCATGGCAACCGTAGAGTATCAGCGCATCGGCAAATCTTTCAGTGCCTTCAATATCATGCGGGATATCTCGTTTTTGATCGAGGATCACCAGTTCGTCGTTCTGCTCGGGCCGTCCGGCTGTGGGAAGACCACCCTGTTGCGCATGACCGCAGGCCTGGAGAGCGTCACCTATGGGGATCTGCTGATCTCCGGCCGCCGCGTCAACGATGTGCATCCGCGCGACCGCGACATCGCCATGGTGTTCCAGAACTATGCGCTCTATCCGACCATGAAGGTCTACGAGAACATTGCGTTTAGCCTGGAAGTGGCAAAACGACCGCCGACCGAAATCAAGAGGCGTGTCGAACACGCCGCAGAGATCCTCAATCTCACGCCCTATCTGCAGCGGTATCCGAAGGAGCTTTCGGGCGGCCAGCGCCAGCGTGTCGCCATGGGGCGGGCGATGGTGCGCGAAGCGGCGGTGTTCCTGTTCGACGAGCCGCTTTCCAACCTCGACGCCAAGCTGCGTGCGCATATGCGCACCGAAATCCGCCAGCTTCACAACAGGCTGAAGACGACCACGATCTATGTGACCCATGACCAGATAGAGGCCATGACCATGGCCGACAAAATCGTCGTCATGCGGGCCGGCAAGATCGAGCAGATCGGCACGCCGGACGATGTCTACGACAGGCCCGCGAGCAAGTATGTCGCCGACTTCATCGGCTCGTCAGCGATCAACTTCCTGACCGGCGTCGTCGTCGCCGATCAGGGTGCGCTGGCTGCCGAAACCAAGGCGGGCCTCATTCGGCTCGCACCATCCGTAAAGGTGTTTACCGGCCAGCGGGTTATCTGCGGCGTCCGTCCGACCGATGTCACGGTCGATCCGCAGGGATCCATTGTCGCGCGCTCGCTGCTGATCGAGCGCATGGGGCATGAGGCGCAACTCTGCTGCGAGGGTCCGGAAGGTCAGTTCCTGGCGATCGTCGACAAGTCGGCCCATTTCGACACGCATGCGGATGTCCGTTTTTCGATCGCGCCCGAAAAGGTGCATGTCTTCGACGCCGCCACGGAAAACCGGGTCTGACACTGAACCCATTGGATATTCGGTTTTTGCAACCCGGTTCGCGAGGATGCGGGAAGAGAGGAAATAGTGATGAAATCGAGATGGAACGACAGCGAGCTTGGATCCGTGGTCGAGGCTTATGTCGGAAAGGGCGTAAACCGCGATCTGGCGATTCGGACCTATACGACGCGCCTGCTCGGGCAAGACCCGGAACTGGTGCTGCACGGCGGCGGCAATACGTCGGTTAAGGCGGCGTTTACCGATCGGGACGGCGCCTCGGTCGATGTGCTTTGCGTCAAGGGCAGCGGCTGGGATATGGGCACGATCGAGCCACAGGGCTTGCCGGCCGTTCGGCTAGAGCCCCTGAAGGCCATGGTCGGTTTCGACGAATTGAGCGATGACGAGATGGTGATGCTGCAGCGGCGGCTCCTGATGGACCCGAACGCACCGAACCCGTCCGTCGAAGCCATCCTGCATGCATTGCTCCCTTTCAAGCATATCGACCACACCCATGCCAATGCGATCGTCTCCCTGACGAACCAGCCGCATGGCGAAGACCTCATCCGCGACCTGTTCCCCAAGTCGATCATCGTTCCCTATGTCATGCCTGGCTTCCTCTTGGCCAAGGCGTGCGATGCGGCCTTCCGCGCCAATCCCGGGGGCGATGGCATGATCCTTCTCAAGCATGGTATTTTCACTTGGTCTGACGATCCACGCGCAGCCTATGAGGACATGATCGACAAGATCGACCAGGCTGAACGGAGGTTGGCAAAAGGCCGGCCCAGGCCCTTTACGCCCGTCGAACTGCCCGTGGAGATGGCCACGGTGGCGGAGATCGCGCCGATCCTGCGCGGTGCCATCGCCATCGACACCGGCGTCGAGGGAGCACCCAAGCGTCTCATCCTCGAACACCGGACCAGTGAAAAGGTGCTCGACTTTTGCAACGCCGAGACGGTGGCGGGCCTCGTCAAACGCGGCAATGCGACACCCGAACACGTCATCCATATCAAGCGCTTTGGCATCGCCTTGCCTGCGCCTATCTCGGGGCTTCTGAGCGAATGGGCGGAGGTGGTCCGTGACGCGGTCGCGGTCTACCAAGCGGAGTACCGCGCCTATTTCGAGCGCAACAATGCCCGTGTCGGCGGCGGAAAGACGATGCTCGATCCGATGCCGCGCGTCTTCTATGTCGCCGGGATCGGCCTGTTTGCAGCTGGCGCCACGCGCAAGAACGCGCTTGTCGGCGCCGATGTGGCCGAAGCAACGATTGACGTGATTACCAAGGCCGAGGGTATCGAATCGTTCGAGGCTTTACCCGAAGCCGATCTGTTCGATATTGAATACTGGTCGCTGGAGCAGGTCAAACTGACCAAGCAGGTGGAAAAGCCCCTGACCCGGCAGGTGGCGGTGGTAACCGGTTCCGCTGGCGGGCTTGGTCTGGCCATCGCCGAAGCGCTTCGTTCCGAGGGCGCCGAGGTTGCGCTGATCGACATTGCCGAAGACGCCGTGGCACGCCAGGCCAAGCGGCTGGGCGGGCTCGGCGTCGCCTGCGACGTTACCGATCCCGCCGCAGTGGACGCCGCCATCGCCGAAGTGGCAGGCTATTTTGGCGGGGTGGACATCCTGATCTCCAATGCCGGCGCGGCGTTTCAGGGCCGGCTGCTCGATGTGCCGGAGGATACCTTCCGGAAGGCATTCGAACTGAATTTCTGGGCCCATCATTATATGGCTCGTGCCGCCGTGCAGGTGATGGAAAAGCAGAAGACCGGTGGCGCGATCGTCTTCAATGTGTCGAAACAGGCCGTGAATCCCGGGGCGGATTTCGGCCCCTACGGCACGTCGAAGGCGGCGCTGATGGCGCTGATGCGTCAATACGCGATCGAGCACGGCGCATCCGGCATCACGTCGAATGCAGTCAACGCCGACAGGATCCGTACCGGATTGATGACAGACGAGATGGTCAGCGAGAGAAGCCGCGCGCGCGGCCTGACACCGGAGGCCTATATGCGTGGCAACCTCGTCGGCCGCGAGGTAACGGGTTCCGACGTTGCGGCTGCCTTCGTGCATCTCGCCAAGGCTCGGGCCAGCACCGGCGCCGTGATCACGGTGGACGGCGGCAATGTCGCAGCGATGATGCGCTAGCGGCTGCGCCTCCTAATTGAAACGACATGAGGAGGTCATCTTGGCAAAAATCGTCGTACTCGGTGCCGGTGTGATGGGTACAGCCCTATGCGTCCCCGCTGCCGAGAACAACCACACGGTGCTGCTCGTCGGTACGCCGCTCGACAGCGACATCGTGACTGCCATGCGGCAACCGGGCGGGGTTCATCCCAAACTTGACTACGCGCTATCTGACAACGTGGAGGCGATCCCTTTCGACGGGCTACGGTCTCACCACCTCAGCGACGCCGATTTCATTATTGTCGGAGTGAGCAGCCCCGGGATCGCCTGGGTGACCGACATCCTCAACCGGCTTATGACAGCACCCCGTCCGGTGGCCTTAGTGACAAAGGGGCTCGACCCGGCAGGTTCTACCGTGTCGACCTATGCCCAAACGCTTCCGTTCCGTATTCCCATGATGAGCGCCTTCATCGGCATCGGCGGACCGTGTATCGCCCGCGAACTTGCCAACCGTCTGCCGACCGCCAGCATTTACGCCTGTCAGGATATTTCGACCGCCGAACGGTTCGCGGCGATCATGGAAACGGACTATTACCGTTTGGCGGTGACAGCCGACGTCACGGGCGTCGAAGCCTGCGCCGCACTCAAGAATTTCTTTGCGATCGGTGTCAGCGCCATGCAGACGCGATATCCCGATCAAAAACGTGCGGACGGTCAGTCCAAAAACCCCACGGCTGCAGCCTTCACCCAGGCCAGTTTGGAAATGGCAAGGCTTTGCGAGAGACTGGGCGGCCATGCCGCGACAGCATTCGGGCTTGCCGGCCTCGGCGATCTGCATGTCACGGTCGGCGGAGGGCGCAACAGCCGCCTCGGCCATGGGCTCGGAACCGGCCGCAGCGTCCTTGATGTCTTGTCCAGCGACTTGTTTGGCGAAACGGTCGAAGGCGTGGATACTGCGCGGGTTCTGGCGACAATGGCGCTGGAGAAACCCAGCATCGACGGCGAAGCGAGCCCTTATTTCCCGCTTGCGTCTGCCATTATGGATGCCGTTCTTCAGCAGAAACCCTTCTCGTTGGATTTTTCATGCCTCGTTGTTCAGTAGCCACCGGCTCAAATCGACAAGGGAGAGGGGTTTTCCCGGAAGACAACCGAAGCGCGCGACAATAAAGTCGTCGCTGTTATAGCGTCAGGCGCGCAGCCCCGGTGCCTGCACGCGGCCGCTTTCCACCTCTAGCCGGATAATGTCCGTTCCAAAGTACTGACGCCAAGTTCCTCAGACGTCTTTGCCAGCGCATTGGCAAATTTGGAGCAGCCCCCGGTCTCGTTCTTTGGGGTGAGGAGGCGACAATCCTTTCCCGGACATGTGCCAGCGCGGGCTCCGACCTGATGCACCCATCGCGGTCAACCGCTTCGTAGGGAATTCCATCAGCAGCAAGCGCCTTCACATCTTTTGCCGAGGCGTCGAGCTGTTGCTTGGTCCGGAAGAGCTGCTGAGTTCCCTGCGTTCTCCCATCGTATTCGATGCCCGTCTCTGCACGAAGGCTTGCGAGCGAAACGCGGCTGTAATCGGCAAGGCGCAACATCCGGCTTTTGTTGATCGCGTACCGTTCCGAATTGCAGTTGGCGAGCATCCTAGTCAGCCAGGACAGCATGGACGCCCGCGGCAACCAGGCCTGCGATATGCGCCATGTCAACCATGAAATAGGCGCCAACCTTTTTGGCAATCTTCGACATGCGCTCGAAATTGAGTTCGCGCGGATAGGCCGAACCACCTGTGATGAGCAGCTTGGGGCGCACTTCTTCTGCGATCCGCGCCATCTCATCGAGATCAATGACCTCATTCTGCTGATTTACGCCATAGTTGCTGGCGTCGAACCAGCGGCCGGAGAGATTACCCTTCATACCGTGCGAGAGGTGACCGCCGGCAGCGAGGTCCAGCGAAAGAACCTTATCGCCGGGCTTCAGAAGCAGGAAGAACACGGCAAGATTGGCTTGGGTGCCCGAGTGCGGCTGAACGTTTGCGTAACCGCAGTTGAAAAGCTCCTTCGCGCGATCGATCGCAGCCTGCTCGACGACGTCTACGAACTCTCCGCCACCGTGGAAACGGTTGCCCGGATAGCCTTCGAGAGTCTTGTTCGTCATTTCGTGGCCTAGCGCGTCGAGGACGGCGCGGCTCACGATATTCTCGGATGCGATCAACTCGATCTGGTTTTGCTGCCGTGCGCGTTCTGCAGCAAGTGCATTCGCCACGAGAGGGTCGCGCTCCTCGACGTGAGTTGAAAAAAACGCCTTCGGCGAGTTGGCCATCGCTAGTCTCCACAGTCAGGATTTCCTGCTGCCGAACGTTAGTTTGAGCGATGATCCAGAAAAAGTTAATAATATTTGCATATATCTTCAGGGATGCTAATGATTGATCGTTAGGATCGAGGAGGACCAAGTGGACATCGGTCGCCTGCGCGCGTTGCGCGAATTGTCGATCCGCAAGACCATGGCGGCGGTGGCGGAAGCGCTCTACGTCTCCCCATCTGCGGTGTCACAACAGATTGCGCTTCTGGAAGACGAAGTGGGAATCAAGCTGATCGAGCGGCGCGGTCGTGGCGTCGTCATGACGGCCGCGGGCCAACAACTCGTGGAGCGAGCGGAGCGGATACTTCAGGAGATCGAATCGGCGCGTGCGGAAATCGCTGAATTGAAAACCGTAGTGTCCGGCGAAGTTCGCGTGGCGGCCTTCCCGTCGGTCGCTGCGGCTCTCATTCCAAGGGTCGTACACCGTCTGGTAGACATGCATCCGCGTTTGACAGTTCAGTTCGACGAAATGGAGCCGGCCGAGAGCGTCGCCGCGCTTCGAAGCTGGCAGACGGATGTGGCAATCATCGATGACCTCAACATCCCGACAGGCGCGCTGGACCCGAACATCGAAACCATTTTTCTGTTGGAAGACGTCTTCAACGTAATGGTATCGAAGCATCACCAGCTTTCGAAGCGCCCAACCGTCAACTTCAAGGAGCTCAAGAACGAAAGGTGGGCAATCGATACTGCCTCCGAAACGGTCGCGTCCCCACAGGTGGTGTAGCTCGGCGGTAGCGAAGCCGCTCGCGAGCGCGCTCTCGATAGCGCTGTAGCGAGCG
>NZ_JAMYKW010000079.1:0-18426 GCF_040317555.1 Mesorhizobium sp. M1406
GCCGGTGCGGGTTTAAATGCGGGGTTAGTATCTCATTCACCCTCCCCTTTGGGGGTTGGGTCGATCCCCGACGGGTTGGGGGGTGGGGGTGCTCGTAGGCGCCCCCCACCCCGTCGAACGATCTCCGCTTCGCTCCGACCGCTCGCCGACCCTCCCCACAAGGGGGAGGGTGAAGGAGATCCTGATGCAAAATGCCTGCCGCGCCGCTTGCGCAAGCCGCGTCGAACGGGTTCTGTTTGCGCCTTCAGAATCGGTGAGAGCGCAATGACTGTCAGCACCATCAAGGCCAGAAATATTTCGGTTTCGCTCGATCTCACGGTCGGCCACATCGCCGACATGGTCGTCGAAAGTGGCGGGCGGCAGCTGAAGCCGCTGCACCGCGCGCCCTGGGTCGACGCGGGCGAGACGCTGCCGGATGATTTGCCGGAAGGCACGGTCCGGCTGTCCGGCGATTTTCTCTGCGCGCCGTTTTCACGCAGCGATGTCGAGGAGGCGCCGCTGCATGGCTGGCCGGCCAACAGCGCCTGGGATGTCGTCGAGAGTGCCGCGACGAACGATGGCTGGCGCGCGGTCTACCGCCTGCGGCACAAGGTGATGGGCGCAACGGTCGAAAAAATCCTGACGCTGCGCGACGACCATCCCTTCCTCTATCAGGAGCATGTGTTCTCTGGCGGCCATGGCGCGATCTCGGTCGCGCATCACCCGATGACGGCGATGACGGGCGGCGGCAGGCTGGCCTTTTCGCCAAAGCGGTTCGCCGCGACGCTGGACGATCCGCTGGAGCCCGATCCCGCACGCGGCCGCTTCATGCTGGCCTATCCGGGGCGCTCCACCGATCTCAGCCATTTCCCCGCCGCCGGCGGCGGTACGCTCGACCTGACGGAATACCGTATGGGCGACCGCCGCGAGGATTTCCTCACGCTGGTCGAGGCCGATCATGGCGGGCCGGGCTGGACCGCGCTTGCGCGGCAGGCCGAAGAGGACCTGGTGCTGGTGCTGAAGAACCCGGCCGAGCTGCCGGTCACCATGCTGTGGCTCAGCAATGGCGGCCGGGACTACGCGCCCTGGAGCGGCCGCCACCGCGGCGTGCTCGGCATCGAGGATGGCCGCACCGCGATAGGCCATGCCGCCTCGATCGGCGACAACTGGCTGAAGCGCGAAGGGGTCGCGACCGCCTTTGCGCTGGGCGAAGGCCGCAGCGTTTCCTTTCGCCATATCATCGGCGCCATGCCGCTGTCCGGCGGCGAGCCGCCGCAGGAGGTCACGACCACAGATGGCCGCATGCGGCTGGCAGCCGGTGGCGGCTCGACGCGAGAGATCCCCTTTGACAGCGATTTCCTGCGTATTGGGCGAACGGCGGCAGCTTGATCGGATGGCTTCCCTGTTTGTTCTCAAGGAACGTTGGCGCCGCCCCCCACCTGCCTGCCGGCATCCTCTCCCCCGTATAATGACAGTCACTATACGGGGAGAAGTGCCCGGCAGGGCGATGAGGGGCAGCACTCACTTTGACAATTTCGCTTGCATAAATCCCGGTTTGAAATTTCCACCGACTGGCGACAAGATGCAGCGGAATTATCGTGACCGTGATCAAGGCCAGAGAGAGGCTCCAATGTCCGAAATCGCCCATCTCGCCGCCACCATCTTCAAGCGCGCCGGCAAGGCAAGCCGCTTCATCGTCGCCATTGCCGGTCCGCCGGGGGCCGGCAAGTCGACGCTGTCGGCGAGGCTGCATGATCTGCTGCCCGAAGGTGCGGCGGAAGTCGTGCCGATGGACGGCTTCCACTATGACGACGCCGTGCTCGAGCAGCGCGGCTTGCGCGCACGCAAGGGCGCGCCGGAAACCTTTGACTTTGCCGGCTTCGAGGCCCTGCTGAAACGCATCCGGGCCGGCGAACCCGACATCGCCATCCCGGTCTTCGACCGCGGCATGGAACTGTCGCGCGCCGCCGCCTCGATCATCCCCACCGAGACCAAGTTCATCCTGGTCGAGGGCAATTACCTGCTGCTCGACGAGGAGCCGTGGTCGCGGCTGGCGCCGCTGTTCGATTTCTCGATCTTCGTCGACGTGCCGCGCGACGAGCTCGAGCGCCGCCTGCTGGAGCGCTGGCACGGGCACGGCCGCTCCGATGAGGATGCGCGCGCCTGGATCGCTTCCAACGACATGCCCAATATCGACCGGGTTATTGCTCGACGCCGGGCCGCCGATCTGGTGATCGGCCTTTCCGCTTGATTCTACGAATCGCGCAAGGGGAACCTTAAGACATTCAGGCCGTTATCGCCGATAAGGCAATTCTGCCAAAGAGGGAGTCCGTCCGATGGCACAGAAGGCAAGAAAGCCCGCGCCCTCCAAGGGCAAGGCAACCCAATCCAAGGCAGGCGCCGGCCCGGCAGTCGCGGCGCGTTCGAAGGATACCAAGCCGGCCTTCGGCAAGGCGGCACCGAAGAAAGTGGTCCCGGCCGCCGCGAGAGCCGCGCCGAAAGCCGCAAAGCCCAAAAAGCCGGCAGGCGCCGATGGATCGATATCGGGCAGCGCCATGCGCACGGTCAAGGCCGCGGCCAATGTGGCTGTGGGCGCCGTCGCCATCGCCGCCAGGGGCACTGCATCGCTTGCGGCGTCCATGGTGGGCAAGGGCGGCTCGAAGGCGAAGGCAAAGTAGCGCTCTCGAAGCTCGCCGGTTTGCGTCAGGCTCTGGCCGGGATGGTCAGGCCCTTCTGTACCGCTGGTCGGGCAAGACCGCGTTCCAGCCATGCCGCCACATTGGCGAAATCGTCGAAGCCGACGAGGTCGCGCGCTTCGTAGAAGCCGATCAGGTTGCGCACCCAGCCGAGCAGCGAAATATCGGCGATGGTGTAGTCATTGCTCATGATCCATCTGCGGCCCTTCAGCCTGCCATCGAGCACGCCGAGCAGCCGCCGCGATTCATCGCGATAGCGCTCCAGCGGGCGCTTGTCGGCGATCTCGCGGCCGGCGAATTTGTGGAAGAAGCCGACCTGGCCGAACATCGGCCCGACCGAGGCCATCTGGAAGAACACCCATTGAATGGTCTCGTAGCGGCGTGCCGCGTCCACGGGCATGAGCAGGCCGGTCTTTTCGGCGAGGTAGAGCAGGATGGCGCCGGACTCGAACAGGCCGATCGGCTTGCCATCCGGACCGTTCGGATCGATGATCGCCGGGATCTTGCCATTGGGATTGAGCGACAGGAATTCCGGCGTCCAGCTTTCATTCTTGCTGATATTGACCAGATGCGGCTCGTAGGGCAGGCCGAGTTCCTCCAGGGCGATCGATATCTTCACGCCGTTCGGCGTTGTCGCCGAATAGAGCTGGATCCGGTCCGGGTGTTTGGCTGGCCAGCGCGTTGCGATCGGAAAGGCGGACAGGTCGGCCATGGGAAACTCCTGAATGGGGATTCGCGCCGAGCGGCACGGTTTGGCGGGTCCACGGAGAATTAGGGGCGCGGCCGATTCCGATCAATATGCCAGCGGCAGTTTCGCCGTGCACGGACGATCACAGGAATCGGATAGTTCAGGGCCGCCCTTGGCAGGTGGCAAACCGCCGAGGCACCACGCCATGGCGTTTTCTCAGCCTTTGCATCACGCCCCTTACTTACCGCCTGCGGCGAAATGCGCCATCTGAGGGGCGGCCCGATCATGAACACGGCGCGGCCTCCTTCCTTCGCCGATGCTGTCGTGACAATCTGCTGTTACGATCCATCGCGGGCTCTGAGGCTTAGGCCAGAATAGCCCCGAATGGTCCCGCAGGGAGGTAGACCATGACAAAAGTGCGTGACGTGTCGTTTGTGGCCCTTGCCGCATTTTCCGCAATGTTGGGGTTAGCCGGCAACGTGGATGCCGAGGATGCACTTCCGACAATCGTCACCCTCGGCGACAGCTACATCAACAGCGGTGGAGTAGCTCCCACTGAGAGCTTTGCGACCAAGCTAAAGTCTGGGCTGAACGCTGCCGGGCACCCAGTGACAATTGCCGAGGTGGGGTACACGGGGACCAGCAAACGGGGTCTCGCTTGGCTGGCGGAATCCAAGGACGGCCTTGACCTGCAGGCGAACCCTGCAAACCACGTTGTCATCGTTGAACTGGGTCAGAACGATTGCGCTCGTATCGACCTGGATCACACGCGAGCGAACCTCGACCAGATTTTGAGTATCCTCGCCCAGAAGCGCGTTCCAGTGCTTGTGGTTGGAACCGCGGCCTATGGCTATTGCTCGTCTACCCTGTCTGCTGGGCACGGGGCTGACTATGCCGAGCCCTTTTCAAAGATGTTCTCCGAGCTAGCGACCAAGCATGGAGACTTGCTCTACGTCGACTTCAAGGAGGGCGTGACTGGGCATCGGGAGTTGCTGCAAGCGGACAACGATCACCCAAATGCGGCGGGTGATGCGATCATCGTTAGAAACATGCTCCCTATGGTCGAGGCGCTGCTCGCGCAGGTGCAACCGCATTGAAGACCCGTCTGAAGAACGAACCGCATCTATAAAAACTGGGCCGTGTTCTCAGTAGCGATTGTCAGACGTGACCGAGGCTGAAAGGGTCTTTTGTCCACATCATGAGGCAGATGTAACCGCCTGGCAGATCGGGATCGCCCGCGATCAGACGGCCTTGAAGGCCAGCACCGCATTGGTGCCGCCGAACGCGAAGCCGTTGCTGATCGCGGTGCGCACCTTGCGCTCGCGCGCCACATTCGGCGTGACGTCGAGGTCGCAATCGGGGTCGGCCTCGCGAAAATTGGCCGTCGGCGGCACGATGCCTTCGCGGATCGCCATCACGCAGGCGATCATCTCGAGCGCGCCCGATGCGCCGAGGCAATGGGCATGCATCGACTTGGTCGACGACATCGAAAGCTTGTAGGCATGGTCGCCGAAGACGCGCTTGATCGCCGCCGTCTCGATCTGGTCGTTGGCCTTGGTGCCGGTGCCATGGGCATTGAGATAGTCGACATCCTCGGGATTGAACCCGGCGTCGGCCAGGCAGGCGCGCATGGCGGCCGTCGGTCCTTCGATGGTCGGCGCGACAATGTCGGACGCGTCGGCGGAAAGGCCGGCGCCGGCAATCTCGGCAAGGATGGTAGCGCCGCGCGCCATGGCGTGCTCGTAGCTCTCCAGCACCGCCATGCCGGCACCTTCGCCAAGCGACAGGCCCTGGCGATCGGCCGAAAATGGCCGGCAGGTGTCCGGTGCCAGCACCCGCAGCGCTTCCCAGCCCTTCAGGATACCCCAGACCAGCGGCGCATCGGTGCCGCCGGCAACCATCACGTCGGCGCGGCCGAGCCTGATCTGGTCGACGGCCGACGTGATGGCGTGATTGGACGACGAGCAGGCCGAGGTGACGCCGAAGACCGGCCCGCGCAGGCCGAGATTCATGCTGACGTGGCCGGAGGCCGCGCTTGGCATCACCTTTGGCACGGTGAAGATGCCGGCGCGGTTCTTGCCCTCGATCAGGATGGCGCGATAGTTCTCCTCGATCGCTTCCCAGCCGCAGACGCCGACACCGACGACGGTGCCCATCCGATAGGTGGTTGCCTCATTCGAGACCAGGCCGGCCTGCTGCATGGCTTCCCTGGCCGCGATCGTCGCCAGCAGGCTGAAGCGGTCCATCGATACGGTCTGCTTGCGGTCGATGCCGTGATCTGGAAGAGCCTTGATTTCGCAGCCGACCTTGACCTTCAAATCATGCAGCTGCGGACTTGTGATCTGGCCTATGGCCGAGCGGCCGGCGCGCATCTCGTTCCAGATCGCGGGCGCGCTGGTGCCGAGCCCGCAAATGCCGCCCATGCCGGTGATGACGACGCGCTGCCGCATTCAGTTCAGGCTTTTTTCGCGATCAGCGCGCGGACAGCTTCGACCATATCGCCGACATTCTTCAGATTGCTCCAGGCGTCGACCGTGTTCATCTCGATCTCGATGCCATACTCTTCCTCAAGATCGAAGATGATCTCGGTCAGCTCAAGCGAATGGATACCAAGCGAGGTCAATTCGGTGGTGGTGGTGATTTCCTCGCCGCCCGGCTCGGCATGAGCCTTGATCTTCGCGATGATATCCGTTGCCAGCTGGTCGGCCATTCGGTTTCTTCCCCACTATGTCGCGTTTCCCGACGCCAACTGCGCAGCGCCCCTTTTCTCCTGGTATCAAGCCGCCGTCGTCGTTTTATACCCCCGCCAAGCGCGGCGTGGCCGTACCAAGGTGGTTCCCTCTATAGAAACCGAAACGTTGTCAAGCAACAAGCTATATCGAACTCCATATCGACAAAGCCGGCGGAGTGCTTAACGTGTAGGCATGGATACGGCTGAACATGGCGGGATTTCGACGCAGCGCGTTGCGGGCGTGGCGCGGCTTTCCTGCGCCGTAGGCGAGGGTCGAACGCGCCTGCGGCGCCTCTATCAGGACGGTGCCGCCAAGATAAGGATGCCGGCAGTCTCGGCCGATCCGCTCGAAGCGGTGCTGATCAACACCGCCGGCGGAATGACCGGCGGCGACCGTATCGCCTGGGACGTGGATATCGGCGCGGCCGGATCGGCATCGATCACGACCCAGGCCTGCGAGAAGATCTATCGGGCGGCATCCGACCGTGCCGAAGTGCGGGTCAATTTGTCGGTCGGTGAAAACGGCCGCATCGCCTGGCTGCCGCAGGAGACCATCGTCTTCGACCGGGCGGCCTTTGCCCGCACGCTCGACGTCGAGCTTGCCGCCGGCGCCGAGGCGCTGGTGCTGGAAGCCGCCGTCTTCGGCCGCCTGGCGATGGGCGAACGCGCCGCGCAGGGCCATTTCCACGACCGCTGGCGCGTCCGCCAGGAGGGCTCCCTCATTCACGCGGAGGATTTCCGCATCGGACCCGATATCGCCGCAACGCTCGATCGCCCGGCGGTTATCGGTGGCGCGATCGCGATGGCGACGCTGCTTTTGGTGTCGCCACGGGCCGAAGCGCTGCTCGAACCAGTTCTGGAGATCGTCGGCGACCACGGCAGCGCCAGCGTCTGGAACGTCAAGAAATCTGGCAAGCTTCTTGCGAGGCTCTACGCTGGGGATGGCTACCGGCTGCGCCAGCGGCTGGTTCCACTCGTCGAATTGCTCAACGGAAGAGCGGGGTTGCCCAAATTATGGTCACTGTAGGCCTGTCGCTACCAGCCTGGGAAAACGCATGAACCTGACGCCGAGGGAAAAGGACAAGCTGCTGATCGCCATGGCGGCGATCGTGGCGCGCAAGCGGCTCGAACGCGGCGTCAAGCTCAACCATCCGGAAGCGATCGCGCTGATCACCGACTTCGTCGTCGAGGGTGCCCGCGACGGCCGCCCGGTCGCCGACCTGATGGAAGCCGGCGCCCATGTCGTTACCCGCGCGCAAGTCATGGAAGGCATCGCTGAGATGATCCACGACGTGCAGGTCGAGGCGACATTTCCCGACGGCACCAAGCTGGTGACCGTGCACGAACCGATACGGTGAGGACGAGAAGATGCTTGAGCTGCGCCCCAATTGCGAATGCTGCGACAAGGACTTGCCGCCCGAGGCAGCGGATGCGTTGATCTGCACCTTCGAGTGCACCTTTTGCGCCGACTGCGTGGAGCATGTGCTGGACAGCATCTGCCCCAATTGCGGGGGCAATTTTTCGGCACGGCCGATCCGCCCGGCGGCGATGCTGAAGAAATACCCCGCCTCGACCAAACGCGTTCTCAAGGCCGAAGGCTGCGGCCCTCGCAAGGCCGCGTGAACACCGCGACCCCTTAACCAGAAGGCATTTCGATGATCTCCGCTCCGATGAAACGCGCTTCGCTTTCCGCAATTCTACTTCTAGCGGCTTCCATGCCGGCCTATGCCCATGTCGGCATCGGCACCACCTCCTCCTTCACGGCCGGTTTCATGCACCCGCTCTCCGGTCTAGATCACATGACCGTGATGATCGCGGTCGGACTGTGGGCGGCGCTCAAGGGCGGCAAGGCGGTTCTTGCCTGGCCGGCGGCCTTTGTCGGCGTCATGCTGGCCGGCGGCGCGCTCGGCATGCTGCATATGTCCCTGCCCTTCGTCGAACCGGGCATTCTGGCATCGGTCGTGGTGCTCGGGCTGCTGGTGGCCCTGGCGGTCGATCTGCCGGTCTCGGCCGGCGTTGCCATCATCGGCCTGTTCGCGCTGTTCCATGGCCACGCGCATGGCACCGAAGTACCGGAGAATGCGAGCGGGCTCGAATACATGGCCGGCTTTGCCATCGCTACTGCGCTGCTGCATGCCACCGGCATCGCCGCCGGGCTCGGCCTCGGCATCCGGTTCCGTGGCTTGGCCCGCGCCGCCGGTGCCGCATGCGCTGCGATCGGTGTCGGCCTCGTCTTCGGTGTGGTGTGAAGATGATCCCGGGCGAAATCATCACGGCGGGCGGCGACATCGAGCTGAACAAGGGCCTGCCGACCGTCACCTTGAAAGTGGCCAATAGCGGCGACCGGCCGATCCAGGTCGGCAGCCACTATCATTTCTTCGAGACCAATGAGGGTCTGAAGTTCGACCGCGAGCGTGCCAGAGGAATGCGCCTCGACATCGCCGCCGGCACGGCCATGCGCTTCGAGCCGGGACAGGAGCGCGACGTCACGCTGGTGCCGCTTGGCGGCAAGCGCGAGGTCTACGGATTTCAGCAGAAGGTAATGGGCAAGTTGTGAGATCTTCCAGCGCGCTCGGCTCAGTTCGACGGCTTGGCCGCGGCGTAGATGACGACCTTTCCGGGATCGTCGAATTCGACGGCGAGGACATCCTGCACAAGCACGCGCCGCGACTCGATGGCGTTGAACAAGAGCGCGTTGGCCTCGATCTCCTTGCGCAATTCCGCAATATCGTCCTGATGCTGCTTGATCTTGCTTTCGATTACCGCCGGCGGGCCGCCTTCGGTGCGCGCGGCGTCGGTCAGGAACACGATATCGACTTTGTCGAGCTTGGATGTCTTGCGCACCGTGCCGATGTTTTCACGCGTCCGGTCGATTGCCGTGTTGACGTTTCCGGCTTCGGCCGTGGTCTTGGCCTCTTCCTGCTTGACCTCCGAGCCGACAATGCGGTTGACGGTCTCCGTGCTTTCAAGCCCCTGCGCCTTCAGGCCGGCAACAGGACCGGCCGCCGCCAGGAACGCCATTGCGGCGACGGCCTGCAACCGTCTTTGGGCCGAAAAAGGAGTGATCGCCATCGCTCGCTCCTGAGGGAATTCGTTTCGGGGCGCGGTTTAGCGCGAATACAACAAAAATCCCGCCCCGCGAAGGTTCCCGTCCCGATGCGGCCGGCGGACCGGATGCCGGCCCGCCGCGCCGCTTTGTCAGCTGGCCTTCTTGGTAATCAGGGTCAGCGCGCCATTGGGCTCCATGCTGGCCGCGATGACCTGCGCCGAGCTGAGCCCCTTGGCCTCAAGCGCGGACTTCACCTTGGGCGTGGCGTCGATCGAGCTGCGCAGTTTCTTCAAGCCGTCGTCGCCACGCTGGGCGATCACCTGGTTGACCTGCGTCTGGGTGTCCTTTGGCAGTTCCGTGATGTCGACGATATTGACGCTCTGGATCGTCGGTACGGCCGGCTGCGCTTGGGGAGTGGCCGGAGCGGGCGTGGTCGGCGCCGGCGCTGGCTGCTGCTGGGCACCGGCGGCGCCCGCCAGCATCAGGGTAGCGGCAGCGGCAAGAACTATGGTTTTGCGCATGGATTTTCCTTTCCATCGATTGGCAAACGGTCGTTTTGGGGTGACCCCCTAACCTCAAACGCCAAATGGGATCAGAAGGTGTCGCCCAGTGGGTCATTGCGTGACCATTGGATGGCAGCAATGTGCCGGAATTCAACCAAACCGCATTTCGGCAAACCGCATTTCGGCAAACCTCATTTTGGGAGCAATCGCTGATGGCCAGAATTACCCGTGCCGCCTATGCGCAAATGTACGGCCCGACGGTCGGCGACAAAGTGCGGCTTGCCGACACCGAACTGTTCATCGAGGTCGAGAAGGATCTCACCATCCATGGTGAAGAAGTAAAATTCGGCGGCGGCAAGGTGATCCGCGACGGCATGGGCCAGAGCCAGGTGTCGCGGGCGCAAGGCGCGGTCGACACCGTCATCACCAATGCACTGGTGGTCGATGCCGGCGCCGGCATCTTCAAGGCCGATATCGGGCTCAGGGACGGGCGGATCGCGGCAATAGGCAAGGCCGGCAATCCAGACACGCAAGACGGCGTCACCATCATCATCGGCCCCGGCACCGAGATCATCGCCGGCGAAGGCAAGATCCTGACCGCCGGCGGCTTCGACGCGCATATCCACTTCATCTGCCCGCAGCAGATCGAGGAAGCGCTGATGAGCGGCATCACCACCATGCTCGGCGGCGGCACCGGCCCGGCGCATGGCACGCTCGCCACCACCTGCACGCCGGGCCCATGGCACATGGCGCGCATGATCCAGTCCTTCGATGCCTTCCCGATGAACATCGGCCTGTCGGGTAAGGGCAATGCGTCCCTGCCCGCAGCGCTCGAGGAAATGGTGCTGGGGGGCGCGTGCTCGCTGAAGCTGCATGAGGACTGGGGCACAACGCCGGCGGCCATCGACTGCTGCCTTTCGGTCGCCGACGAGTACGACGTGCAGGTGATGATCCACACCGACACGCTGAACGAATCCGGCTTTGTCGAAAATACGGTGGCGGCGATCAAGGGCCGCACCATCCACGCCTTCCACACCGAGGGTGCCGGCGGCGGCCACGCGCCCGACATCATCAAGGTCTGCGGCTTGCCCAACGTCATCCCGTCCTCGACCAATCCGACGCGGCCCTACACGGTCAACACGCTGGCCGAGCATCTCGACATGCTGATGGTTTGCCATCATCTGTCGCCGTCGATCCCCGAAGACATCGCCTTTGCCGAAAGCCGCATCCGCAAGGAGACCATCGCGGCGGAAGACATTTTGCACGACATCGGCGCCTTCTCGATCATCTCGTCGGACTCGCAGGCCATGGGCCGTGTCGGCGAAGTGGCGATCCGCACATGGCAGACCGCCGACAAGATGAAGCGCCAGCGCGGCTCGCTGCCGCAGGAGACCGGCAACAACGACAATTTCCGCGTCCGCCGCTACATCGCCAAATACACGATCAATCCGGCCATCGCGCATGGGCTGTCGAAGGATATCGGCTCGATCGCGGTCGGCAAACGCGCCGATCTGGTGCTGTGGAACCCGGCCTTCTTCGGCGTCAAACCGGATATAGTGCTGATCGGCGGCATGATTGCCGCCGCCCCGATGGGCGACCCAAACGCCTCGATCCCGACGCCGCAGCCAATGCACTACCGGCCGATGTTCGGCGCCTATGGCAAGGCCAGGACCAATTCGTCGGTGACCTTCGTCTCGAAAGCAGCGCTGGAATCGGGCCTGCATGGCAGGCTGGGCGTCGACAAGCAGTTCGTCGCCGTCGAAAACACCCGCGGCGGCATCGGCAAGCATTCGATGGTGCTCAACGACGCCACGCCGCATATCGAGGTCGATCCGGAAACCTACGAGGTCCGTGCCGACGGCGAGCTTTTGACCTGCGAGCCGGCAACGGTGCTGCCGATGGCGCAGAGGTATTTTCTGTTTTGAGGCCAATATGCCGACCGAAACTCGTGAATTTGGTCAGATGTGCCTGAGGAGACGCGCTTCTCATCCGTGCGCCCAGAAAAGCGCCCGCACTTTGTCAGCTGTCGGCACAAAACCGTACACGGTTTGTCAACACCGAGATCGAGAACGTGTCGTTGGATGGCCTTGATCGACCTGCATTCTCTGCTTCCAACTTGGAAATCTGGCGCCTTTGGCGCAATATAAGCTGCATGAACAAGATTTTTCGAAAACAGCAATTGACGCCCTATGAGGCCGATTATGCTCAGTGGTGCGCCGAACAGGGCGCGCTGTTGCGCGAAGGTCGTCTGTCCGACCTCGACCGCGAGAATCTTGCCGAGGAGATCGAGAGCTTGGGGCGGAGCGACAAAAGGGAAATTGCGAGCAGGCTTGGCACCTTGATCCTTCATTTGCTCAAATGGGGATTTCAGCCTGAGCAGCGCAAGACTGGATGGCTGCTCACAATCCGTGAGCAGCGACATCGGATTGAAAACCTGCTCGATGAAAGTCCGAGTCTGAAGGCGTATCCGGCGCAGATGCTCGGACGAGAGTTCAAGATAGCAAGATTAAAGGCGCTAGACGAAACCGGCTTGAGAGATCGCGATTTCCCTGTTGATTGTCCATACGCGATCAGGGAAATTCTAGACCATGACTATTTTCCAGGTACGCCGTGGTCTTCGGATAAACTTATTCGCGAGTAGCCGAGAAGTGGCCCGTCGCAGATATTTCATCGCGTCGTGAGCATTAGTATCCACCCCATGGCCACCGAAATCGCTTCAGCCCACGACATCTTCCCGCACATCCGCATAGTCATGGGCATGGTGATCGGGCTTGGCGTCGCCCGCCTGCTGTCGGGGGTGGCGCGCATCGTCCAGCATCCCGGCCAGTACAAGCTCTATCCGGTGCATCTGGCCTGGGTCGCCTCGGTGCTTTTGATGCTGGTGCATTTTTGGTGGTGGGAGTTCGGTCTCTACGCCATCGAGAACTGGACCTTCGGCAAGTACCTGTTCATCATCTTCTATGCGATCACGCTGTTCCTGCTCTGCGCCCTGCTGTTCCCGGATTCGATGCTGGACTACACCAGCTACGAGGATTTCTTCTATTCGCGCCGGGCCTGGTTCTTCGGCCTGCTGGCGGCGACCTACCTGCTCGATGTGATAGACACGCTTCTGAAAGGGCCGGAGCATTTCGCCCGCTTCGGCAGCGAATACCTGTTCCGCACGCCGGTGTTCGTCGCGCTCTGCATTGTCGCTATCCTGGTGCGCGATCGCCGCTTCCACATCACCTTTGTCGCGGCGGCGCTTATCTATCAGATATCGTTCATCCTGCGGCTCTTCGACACCATCGTCTGAGCGGGCGCGATGGTCTAGATTGCTCGGGAAAGGCAGGGTTCACCTATGTACAAGGCCGTCGGATCGCGTGGATCCCGGGTCAGCCGCGTTCTCTGGATGCTCGAGGAACTCGGGCAGCCCTATGAATTCGTCGAGGTCAAGCTGCGCTCGCCGGAAGCCTATGCGCTCAACCCGTCGGGCAAGGTGCCGATCCTGATCGATGGCGAGCTGACCGTGACGGACTCGGCGGCGATCTGCGTCTATCTTTCGGACAAACACGGGGATCCATGAAATGAAGCTCAACCTCAACACCGACTTCACCAAATTCCCGCGTGCCGTTTCCGTGCTGACCGCCGGCAATGCCGGAACCACAGCGCCATCCGGTCGGGCCGTGCTCGCGCATGACGAGCGGCATCTGCGCCGCCGCGCCATCGAACTTGCCGACGGCAGCAAGGTGCTGGTCGACCTGCCCGAGCCCGTCGCCCTGAACGATGGCGACCGGCTGGTGCTGGAGGATGGCGGCCATATCGAGATCATCGCGGCGCCGGAAGAGGTCTATGACATCCGGGCTCGTGACACCGTGCATCTGGCCGAACTCGCCTGGCATATCGGCAACCGTCATCTCGCGGCCAGCATCGAGGCCGGGCGCATCCTCATCCTGCGCGACCATGTCATCAAGGCGATGCTGGAAGGGCTCGGCGCCACGGTGACTGATGTTTCCGAGCCGTTCAAGCCGGTGCGCGGCGCCTATTCCGGCCATGGTGGGCAAAGCCACGATCACGGCCATGCGCATGCCCATAGCCACGCCGAGACTCATTCTCACGCGCACAGCGAATCGCATTCCCATTCGCACGATCACGCCGGCCACCACCACGACCATGACTGACCAGCCTTCGAACATAGCGCTCTTGCGGCTGATGGCGTGGTTGTCGCCGGCCTTTCCGGTCGGCGGCTTTTCCTACAGCCACGGCCTCGAGCGCGCGGTGCATGACGGGCTGATTGCCGATGCCGAGAGCCTCGCCTGCTGGCTGGAAACGCTGGTCGAGATGGGCTCGGGCTGGAACGACGCGGTGCTGTTCGCCGAGAGCTGGCGGCGAGCACGCGGCACCGGTGATCTGGATGAAGCAGCCGCGCTCGCCGAGGCGCTGGCCGGCTCGCGTGAACGCCACACCGAGACCATGCTGCAGGGTGCCGCCTTCCTCAAAGCGGCGGCGGCCTGGCCAAATCCGGTGCTGCAGCGCTTGCCGGCCGAGTGCGCCTATTGCGTCGCCGTCGGCGCCATTGCCGGCGGCAATTCAATTGCACTTCGGGATGCGCTGTCCGCCTTCCTGCAGACCTTTTTCTCCAACCTCGTCCAGGCCGCGATCCGGCTCGGCGTCGTCGGCCAAAACAGGGCAACCACCCTGCTTGCCGGCTTCGAGCCGCTGGCCGTTGCGACCGCGGCCCGCGCCGCGCGTTCGACGCTGGATGATCTCGGCGGCTGCGCCTTCGTCTCCGACGTCATGGCGATGAAGCACGAAACCCAGTATTCGCGATTGTTCCGCTCATGATCATCCTCGCCTTCGCGCTTTCGACCGTTCTGCTGCTGATCACCGCGCTACACGTCTATTGGGGCCTTGGCGGCATCTGGCCGGGCAAGGATGCGGCCTCCTGCGCCCGTGCCGTGGTCGGCTTTCGCGGCGTCGACGAGATGCCGACGCCGTTCGCCAGCTTTGCCGTTGCCGCGTGCCTGTGCCTGGCGACGCTGTGGCCGCTGGCGCTTATAGGCGTCTTTGCCTCGCCGTTTCCCAGGGAAGGCCTCGCCGCCACGTCGCTGCTCATCGGGCTGGTGTTCCTGGGGCGCGGCATTGCCGGCTTTACGCCGTGGTGGCGGCGCCTGACACCGGAACAGCCTTTCGCGCGGCTCGATGTCCGTTATTATTCGCCGCTGTGCCTGCTGATCGGGCTCGGCTTTGCCATCCTTGCCATCACGGAGTTTCCCGCATGACACAGACAAATGGCCCGCTGCGCGTCGGCATTGGCGGCCCGGTCGGTTCGGGCAAGACGACGCTGACCGAAAAGCTGTGCAAGGCGCTGCGCGACGAATTCTCGATCGCCGTCGTCACCAACGACATCTACACCAAGGAAGACGCCATGATGCTGGCGCGGCTGCAGGCGCTGCCCGAGGATCGCATCATGGGCGTCGAGACCGGCGGCTGCCCGCATACCGCGATCCGCGAGGATGCCTCGATCAATCTGCAGGCGATCGCCGAGATGAACAGGAAATTCCCGGATCTCG
Source organism: Mesorhizobium sp. M1406 (assembly GCF_040317555.1). Classification (NCBI taxonomy): domain Bacteria; kingdom Pseudomonadati; phylum Pseudomonadota; class Alphaproteobacteria; order Hyphomicrobiales; family Phyllobacteriaceae; genus Mesorhizobium; species Mesorhizobium sp. M1406. The sequence goes on from NZ_JAMYKW010000079.1 coordinate 15,196, forward strand.
ACATCGTCTTCATCGAATCCGGCGGCGACAATCTTGCCGCCACCTTCTCGCCTGACCTCGCCGACCTGACGCTCTATGTCATCTCGGTCTGCCAGGGCGAAGAAATCCCGCGCAAGGGCGGGCCGGCGATCACCCGCTCCGATTTCCTGGTGATCAACAAGAGCGATCTGGCGCCTTACGTGAACGTCAACCTCGATGTCATGGAGAGCGACGCCGGCCGCATGCGCGGCAAACGGCCGTTCGGCTTCACCGACCTGTCGCGCGGCAAGGGACTGCAGGCGGTCATCGATTTCATCCTCGATCAGGGCGGGCTGCGTACCGGCGTCGCGGCCAACACGGCAGCGTGAGATAGCCATCCCTGCACCAACCAAAACCGGTTGCGGGCATGGGCTGGTCACGGCATTCTTGCCAAAACCGGAGGATTTTTCGATGAGCATCGCCCGCCTGCAGAAGGAAACGCTGACCAACCTGCCCTTCCATGAGGAGCGCGTCGATCTGGCCTGTGCCTTTCGCTGGACGGCGCGGCTCAACATGCACGAGGCGGTGGCCAATCATTTCTCGCTGGCCGTCAATGATGACGGCACGCAGTTCCTGATGAACCCCAACCAGGTGCATTTCTCGCGCATCAAGGCGAGCGATCTGCTGATGATCGACGCCAACGATCCAGAAACGCTCTCCGGTCCCAATGCGCCGGACCCGACGGCGTGGGGCCTGCATGGCGCCATCCATCGCAATGTGCGCCACGCGCGCTGCGTCATGCATGTGCATTCCATCCACGCCACGGTGCTGGCGTCGCTCGCCGATTCTCGCCTGCCGCCGATCGACCAGAATTCGGCGATGTTCTTCAACCGGCATGTCGTCGACGCCCACTATGGCGGGTTGGCCTTCGAGGAGGAGGGCGAGCGCTGTTCGCAGCTTCTCGTCGATCCCAAGGTCAAGGTGATGGTGATGGGCAATCACGGCGTGCTGGTTATCGGCGATACGGTCGCCGATGCCTTCAACCGCATGTTCTATTTCGAACGTGCCGCCGAGACCTACATCAAGGCGCTGTGGACCGGCCGTCCGCTGCGCACGCTTTCCGACGCGATCGCCGAGAAGGCGGCAAGCGAGATGGACGACTATCCCGGCCAGGCCGAACGCCATCTCAGCGAGTTGAAAGCGATCCTCGACGAGCAGGAACCGGCCTACCGGAATTGAGGGCTGGTTCTGGGCTGGATCTAGCGCCCGTTTCGTCGAAAGAAGAAACTTTCAACGTCGCGCCGCCCCTCATCCGCCTGCCGGCACCTTCTCCCCGTATAATGACCTATCGGATTCACACATCTTTCTGCGGCGGCTAAAGAAACGTGAAATCAAAGACTTAAGTGAGGGCGATGCCGTCATGATCTCTTGGCGGCGCTAGGATGCAGGCGTTGAAAATGCTGGCATTTTTGACCTACCGTCCATGAGCGGAAAGAGATGTGTGAATGCCATAGATAGATACCTATCGTATTCACGCATCTCTGTTGCGTTTTGCGATGAAGGTCGATTCTGTGTCGGTGAGAAGATCGATGGAGGTGTCGATGACCGGGATCGAGTACGGGCTGGGGCGATTTGGCGATCGCCGCCTGGAAAAAGGGGGGCCTGCTTGCATCGGGCGCTGGTGGCGCGGCCTGGATCGTGTATCCGTCGGCTTGGCGGCAAACGGGCGTCCGAAATGCAATTCACGCGGCTTCTGCGCAACCCCTCGGTAACGGCGGCAGAGATGTCGCTCCATGCTGGAAGGCTGACCGGACGGCGCGTGGCCGGTCGCCATGTCGTTGCGGTGCAAGACACCTCGGAGTTGGTGCTGGGCAGCCGACGGGCGCGAGCCGGCTATTGCCCGGTCGGCAAGGGCAACGTGGCGGGCCTGCTGCTGCACCCGGTGCTGGCGTTGGAGGCCGGCACTGGGGCGCTGCTGGGCCTGGTCTCGATGCAGGTCTGGAACCGCAGCGGAGGTGAATTGGCGCCGCAACGCAAGCGGGCGACGGCCGACAAGGAATCGCAGCGCTGGATCGACGCAACAAGGCAGGCCGGCGCGGTTCTGGATGGTGCGGCCAGCATCACCATGGTGTCGGACCGCGAGAGCGACTTTTACGAACTCTTCGCGGAGCGCCCGCCCAATGTCGAGCTGATCGTGCGGGCCTGCCAGAACCGGCGGATCGAGGCGCCGCAAGAAGGGCCGGACTTGCTGCTCGCCTTCATCGACGCCCAGCCCGAGCAAGGCCGCTTTGCCGCGACCATCCCCGCCGCGCCCGGGCGACGCGCGCGAGACGCCGAACTTGCGCTGCGCTTCGCCCCGGTGACGGTGCGCCGACCGCTCAATGGAGCCGATCCGGCGTGCCCGAGACGGTCGGTTTGACACTGGTCGATGTTCGCGAGGTGTCGAAACCGCAATATGGCAGCGAACCGGTGCATTGGCGGCTGCTGACCACCCACTGTGTCGCCACCGAGGTCGAAGAGCGCAAGATCGTCGACCTCTACCGGTCGCGCTGGACCATCGAGGAGTTCTTCCGCACCCTCAAGACGGCAGGCTTCGATATCGAGGCCGCCGACATCGGCGATCCGCACGCCATGATCAACTTCGTCGCCGCTGCGACGATCGCCGCCGTCACCATCAAGCAACTCGTGCAGGCTCGCGACGGCAATACCGATCAGCGCCTCGGTGATGCTTTCGAACCGAACGACCGACCCATTCTCGAAGCCGTCTCAGCCAAGCTCGAGGGCAAGACCGAGCGACAACGCAATCCCCATCCCAAAGGCTCTCTGGCCTTCGCCGCCTGGGTCATCGCCCGCCTGGGCGGCTGGACCGGCTACTACGGCAAGCCCGGCCCAAAGGTCATGCGCATCGGCCTCGCCGAATTCTGGGCCATCAAATACGGCGCCAACCTCGGACTGCGAAATGTGTGAATCCGATAGGTTACTATAACGGGGAGTTGAGGGAGTGGTCCGCGAAGCGGACGCAAAGCCAATTGCTTGGCTTTTCGAACGACGACCGCCCGGCAGGGCGATGAGGGGCGGCGCCGACCTCGACATTTGCCCGGTGAGGGCAACTGTGCTACACATCCAGGCATGGTGCTGAGTCGCGCCAGTGACCCGCCGCAAGGCGGGTTTTTTGTTGCCGTCGCATGCCTAGTACCTGTGCACAGAGGATTCGACGGGTTGGATGGGTTGTAGCCGGGGCAGGCTATCGGGTTTGACGAGCAGTTCGATGCT
>NZ_JAMYKW010000080.1:0-18419 GCF_040317555.1 Mesorhizobium sp. M1406
GGATCGCGGCCTCTACCTGCTCAAGGCCTATGAATATGCGTCATCTCAGAATCAGGCGACCCTCCCGCGAAGCGGGTTCGTGCATCAGGCGCAAAGCGGTCGCTCACGTCGCGCCTTGCGTGAGCCAACTCAGGATCAAAAGTTGGCGTTCAACCGGCGGACACTTTGCACTAAGTGGCCACCGGGCCGGCAAATCCTGGTTGCCTACTCCGCCTCCAGCTTTCCTTTCAGCTGCGCCCGGGCGTCCCGGATCGAAGCGGCATAGGTCACCAGCGGACGCTTGACGCCGTGGTTGAGCAGCATGCGCCGGATCTGCGGCGCGGCACCCGATATGATGAAGCGGACACCGGCGCGCTTGGCCTTGTGCGCGGCGCCCTCGATGACATTGGCCGCCGTCGAATCGAAGAATGGCACGGCCGAGCAGTCGAGGATGAAGTTCTTGCGCTGGTCGGCGATGCGGTCGAGCACGGTGCCGACGGTCGACGCGGCGCCGAAGAAGAAGGCGCCCGAGATGCGGTAGACGACGGTGTCGGCGTCGGTCGCCTCGCTGGAATCGTAGACGCTGGTGCTGTCGGCCTCGTCCTCCCGCACCAGCGGCTGATCGGCCTCGACCGCAATGCTCTTGGCCATGCGGTCGATGAACAGGATCGATCCCAGCACAAAGCCGACGACGATCCCTTCGGTGAGGTCGCGGAAGATGACGAGCAGAAAGGTCGCCATCAGCACCAGCGCGTCGCCGCGAGAAGCGCGCAACAGCGTGGCGAAGGCCTGTTTCTCGAACATGTTCCAGCACACGACCGCCAGCACGCCGGCAAGAGCGGCGAGCGGGATGTAGCTGGCGAGCGGCGCGGCCACCAGCATCAGCGCCAGCAGGATGGCCGAGTGGACCACGCCCGAAATCGGTCCGTGGGCGCCGGCCCGCACATTGGTCGCCGTGCGGGCGATGGTGCCGGTGGCGCAGATGCCGCCGAACAGGGCGGACGCGATGTTGGCAAAGCCTTGCGCCACCAGTTCACAGTTGGAACGATGCCGCCGGCCCGTCATCCCATCGGCGACCACCGCCGACAGCAGCGATTCGATCGCGCCGAGCAGGGCAAAGGCTATGGCATCCGGCAGCACGGCGACCATCCTGTCCAGGCTGATCGGCGGCAAGGCAGGCATCTGCAGACTGCGTGGAATACCGCCAAAGCGGGTGCCGATCGTTTCGGCAGGCAGTGAAAGAAGCGCCACGGCCAGCGATGCCAGCCCGATGGCGATGAGCATGGCGGGCCAAGTCGGCCGCCAGCGCCTCAGGCCGGCTATGGTGACGATGGTCAACACCGCCACGAAGGTCGCCGCGGGGTTGATGGTGTCGGCCGCCTCACCGACCGCGATCAACTTCGGCACCAGCGGTCCCGGCTCCCTGCCGGCAAGCTTCAGCCCGAACAATTCGACGATCTGTCCTGAAAAGATGATGACGGCGATGCCGGCGGTGAAGCCGACCGTCACCGGATAGGGAATGAACTTGATGTAGGTGCCGAGCCGGAGATAGCCGATGGCGAGCAGGAAGACGCCTGCCATCATCGTTGCCAGCAGCAGGCCATCGATACCGACTCGGGCAACCGTCGCGGCCACCAGCACGATGAAGGCACCGGCCGGACCGCCGATCTGGAAGCGGCTGCCGCCGAGCGCCGAAATGATGAATCCGCCAATGATCGAGGTGTAGAGGCCGCGCTCCGGAGTCACGCCCGAGGCGATCGCGATCGCCATCGACAATGGCAGCGCGACGATGGCGACCGTCAGCCCGGCGATGGCGTCGGCCTTGAAGTTTGCGAGCGTGTAGCCCTCGCGCCAGACCGTCACCAGCTTTGGTGTGAACAGTTCGGAAAATGTCGGCTTTGCCGATTTGTGGGCCGACTTGTGGACCGTTTGATGCACCGCCCGCTGCGTCTGATCCATGAACTGCCTTCCGCACCCTGAAGGCGGCGGGATCGTCGGCAGGACTGTCGGCGGTCGCCGTCGCGACTTTATGCCGGCTCAGCCTTGGGATCTGGCGGCACGACAGGCCTGAGGCGCACGCCCCGGCCGCCGCGCTCGCTGGTCTGGTTCTCGCCGATCAACTCCACCCCGGCCTCGTCGAGAGCCTGGATGACCTTCATCAGCGTGTCGACCACGCCCCTGACCACGCCATCGCTCGCCTCCATGCGTTGTATCGTTGGAAGCGAAACGCCGGCACGCTCGGCGAGCGTCTTCTGATCGATGCCGGCCAGCGCCCTTGCGGCGCGCATCTGCGCGGCAGTGATCATCGGCCGGAATCCCCGTCTGAGTCTGCAGAAATAATGTATAATACCATCATTATGATGTTTCAAGCATCAATATGAACGTCTGGGACTTAAGCTTCGTCGCCTGACCAGCCATTTTTTCAGATACTTCCCGAGGGTTGCGAGCTAGGGTGTCCCATCTGGAGTGGGAGGTAACGCGTTGACTGTTTTCAAGACCTTCGTGACAGCGGCAGCCTTGCTGTCCGCGGTTTTCCTGCTAACGGGCTGCGGGCACGGGCTGATCAACCGGCTGATCTAATCTCCAGTCTCGCTGTCGCCGTTCGGGCGCTGCCCGCGCCATCGCTGCCACGCTCGGGCAGTGAGCCAGCACAGCATGGCCCAGACGAAGCCGGCGCACCAGCCGGCCAGCACATCCGACGGCCAGTGCACACCAAGGTAGATGCGGCTGATGCCGACCAGCAGCGTCGTCAGCACCGCCAGCGACAGCACATAGATCTTCGTCGTTCGCCCCGGCAGGAAGCGCGCGGCCAGCGCGCCGAGCGTCAGATAGGTCACCGCCGACAACATGGCGTGGCCGCTCGGAAAGGACAGCGTTGTTTCGTTGACGAGATGCGAGACGAGTTCGGGGCGCGGCCGATCGATCCCGGCTTTCAGGAGGCTCGACAGGACCTGACCACCGGCCACCGCCACGAAGATAAAAAGGGCGGTCGCCGGCCTGCGGATAAGCAAGAGATAAAGGATTACCGCCGTTACGATCAGCACCAGCACGCTGCCGCTGCCCAAGCTGGTGATATCGCGCATCGCCCCTTCCAGCCAGGGCGGGCCGATCGGGCTGTCGGGCTGACCCGCCTTGCGGAAGGCGAGCATGATTTCGGTGTCGAAAGCGTGCGGCGTGGTGGCCCGCGCCACCTCCATCAACTCCTCGAAGCCCCACAGGCCGGCGGCGATGGCAAGGCCGGCCAGCAGCACCGGGAATTCGATCCGGTTAAGCAGTGTGTTCGCGGCGTTCTTCATCGGCAACTCGCCTGTTACAACCGACCTTGCAGATAGGGCCCGAGCGTGATCAGCGCCACCGCGGCGATTGCCAGCATGATGCCGGTCGCCTGCAACGCGTTGACGCGCTCGCCGAAGAAGACGAGTGCCACGGCATTCACCGAGACCAGCTGGATGACCGCCGACAGGCTGAACGACACCGACATGCCGAATTCGCGGATCAGCCGCAGCATGATCAGATTGCCCAAGGAATAGAGCGCCAGCGTCAGCAGGATCTTGCCAAGGCTCGGCGCCAGGCCCCATTGCTTGGCCGCGGTGGCCGCCAGCAGGAAAATGACAGTCGAAAAGCCGAGCTGCAGCAATCCCGAAAAACTCAACGTTTCATCCTCTCTCGAACGGCTTCCGCCGCGTGTGTCGCGGACGTTGTTTCCGAAGCGCGCCGGGACGTCAAGCGACCTCGACCAAACGTAAGGTCTTGGCAACGGCAAGACGGAAGCTCAATGTGCTGAAATCGCCCAACCTATCGATTTGAAGGGCGGTCAGGGGATCATGATTCGTATTTTTCAAAACTTGGCGCGGCGCTGGAGCGAGCTTTCCCTTGCTCTGCAATTCGTCGTTGCCGGCGGCTTTGGCCTGCTCGCGGTCATGCTGGTGGTGGGCGCCTGGGTGACGGGTCAGATCCGGGATGGCGTCATCCGCAATTCGGCCGCCACGACGGCGCTGTATGTCGACAGCGTGATCGCGCCCCTGCTTCCCGATTTGCGCAAGCAGCATGAGCTCAGCGACTCCGTCAAGCAGGCGCTCGACGAGACGCTTGGCCAGGGCGCGCTCGGCAAGCGCCTCGTATCGTTCAAGCTCTGGACCCGCGACGGCACGATTCTCTATGCGAAGGAGACGGCGCAGATCGGCCGCCGCTTCGATCCGAGCGACAACCTGCGTTCCGCCTTCGAGGGCAGTGTCGTCGCCGAATTCAATACGTTCGATGACGATGAAGATGAGGAGAGGGCTTCCGGCCTGCCATTGCTGGAGATCTACAATCCCGTGCGCGAGCCGTGGTCCGGCGAGGTGGTGGCCGTCACCGAATTCTATGAGATCGCCGACGACTTCAAAGCCACGCTGGCTTCCGCTTTGTGGTCAAGCTGGCTGGTCGTGGCCGGCGCGACGCTGGCGGCCTTCCTGCTCCTGTCGGGCATCGTCCTGCGCGGCAGCCGCACCATCGACGATCAGCGCGGGGCGCTGCGCCGCCAGGTGTCGGAGCTGCAGGGTCTGGTGACGCAGAACAGCGCCTTGCGACTGCGCGTGCAGAGGGCGTCCCGTCGCGCCACCGCGCTCAACGAAAGATATTTGCGACGCATCGGCGCCGATCTCCATGACGGTCCGGCGCAACTCGTGGCGCTGGCGGCGCTGCGCATGGATAGTCCGGTGTTTTCCGGCGATGGCCATTCGGGTGAAAGCCGCTCGACCGAGGTCGCGATGATCCGCAAGACACTGGAGGATGCGCTGCGCGAAATACGCGGTATCTGCACCGGCCTGGTCCTGCCGCAGATCGAAACGGCTGCCGCGAGCGACATTCTTCGGCTGGCCGTCAACGAACACCAGCTGCGGACGGGAACGTCCGTGACCCTCACGCTGGCCGGGCAGTTGCCAGAACCTGGCGCCTCGGAGAAGATCAGCATCTATCGGTTCGTGCAGGAAGGGCTGAACAACGCCTATCGCCACGCGCGAGGCAAGGATCAGGCGGTGAGTGCCGGGATGAAGGGTGGCAGGCTTTTCGTTGAAGTATCGGATGCCGGGCCAGGCTTCGATCCCGCACGGGACGAGGGCCTCGGGCTCGCCGGTCTCAGAGAGCGGGTCGAAAGCATTGGCGGCCAGTTTGAAACCTTGACCGGGCCGCACGGCACGCGATTGGTGATCCGTCTATCGGTCGAGGAGCAAGCATGACTGGCGCCATTCGCATCGCCATTATCGACGATCATCCCCTCTTTCGCGAAGGTGTGACGCGCAGCCTGTCGGAGATCGGAGGCTTCGAGGTAGCTGGCGAGGGTGCCACGGCGCAGGATGCCGAACGCATCGCCGCGACGGTGCGGCCCGACATATTGCTGCTCGACATTTCAATGCCGGGCGGCGGTCTGGCCGCGGTCGCAAGCATCCTCGCCGGCCATCCGGCCCAAAAGATCGTCATGCTGACCGTTTCGGAGGCCAATGCCGATGTGACCATGGCCCTGAACGCAGGGGTGTGCGGCTATGTCCTCAAAGGTATCGGATCGCGCGCGCTTGCCGACATCCTGCGCAATGTGGCGGCCGGCGAAAGCTATCTTTCGCCGACGCTGTCGGCCCGACTGCTTTCGGATCTCCAGTCCCAGCAGCCGACCAACGGCATAGCGGACCGGCTGCGGCAACTCACCGAGCGGCAGACGGAAATCCTGCGGCTGGTGGCGGAGGGGCTGAGCAACAAGGAGGTCGCTTTGCGGCTGGAGCTTCAGGAGAAGACCGTCAAGCATCACATGACCGGCGTGCTGTCGAAACTCAATGTGCGAAACCGCACCGAAGCAGCCTTGATGATGCGTGAGGCGCGCGACCGCGACAGGAACCAGTCTTAAGCCGCAAAACGAGGTCACCTCCGCCGGGGGCGGCGGAGGTGACATGCGAAGCCGGCCGTTGCCTGTTGGCTAGCTTCACAAGGTCTTGAGACGGCTGACATCGGCCGGCGTGGCCCGGCGGTCGATGATCGTGCGACCGAATGCATCCTCCATCCTGAAACGACCATTCTCGATCTTTTCCGTTATGCCATCGGGATGCCGGACTGTGATCTTGTTGCCTGTCACGTCGACCTCTTTGACATGGCTCGCGCTATTGTCGTTCTTACCTCTGTTGGCTCCCGACTGGCCGGCATTGCCACTGTTGCCATTCCCGCTGCTGCTGTTGCCGCCATTGCCGCCACCGCTGTTGCCGCCGTTTCCACCGCCGCTGTTGCCACCGCCATTGCCACCCTTTTCTGCCTGTGCGCTGGCGGCGTAAATCCCGGGAACGGAGCCGTCGAAGGCAATCTGATAGGGAGCGATGGTCAACGCCAGCGCAGCCGCGGATTTGAGCGCAAGCCGGCAACAACGGGTCGTGAGCGATCTGTGCATCCTGATCTCCGTCGATTGAGCCCGGCCCGCCCACTCTCAAACGCTGCAGTTGCAACCAACATCGCCGAAAGACGTGGTGCCCGGAAGCGACCTCCGACCGTTGCGGTTGTCTCCTAGGACTTTTGGAAGCGCAAGGTTGGACTAAAGTCCTACACATGTGCTAATAGGTGCCGTATGAACGGCGGCGCGACCGCCGATGGCCATCGGGAAACTGGCTTTCCCGATGCCTGGCGGCGGCAGACGCCGGACATCAAGTCACCTCCGCCGGGGGCGGCGGAGGTGACTTGTGAGGCCGGGCCGCTGCCTGCTGGCCTTGCCTCACAATGCCTGGAGGCGACTGAAATCGCGCGCCGTCGCCGGACGTTCGATGGTCGTGCGGCCGAGGGCATCCTTCATCTCGAAACGATCATTCTCGATCTCTTCCGTGGTGCCATCGGGATGCTCGACCTTGATCTTGTCGCCGTCCACCTCGACCTTGTCGCCAGTGGCCGCATTGACATGATGACCGGCTCCGCCGTTGTCGGATCCGGAATTGTCGGTTCCGCCATGGTCGTTGCCGGCGCCATCGCCGCCGCCGCCGGGCCCGGAATTGCCGCTGTTTCCGCTGGCACTTCCACCGCTTCCACCACCGCTGCCATCATGTCCGCCATCCTTGGCGTGCGCGGCCGCGGCAACGATGCCAGAAGCGGAGTCATGGAAGGCGGGTTGATAGGGGGCGACGGCCAGCGCCAACGCCGATGTCGCTCTCAGAGTCAGCCAGCGATAGCGGGTGGGGATCGATCCGCGCATCCCGGTCTTCCTCTTCATCAGGCCGATGCCGAAATTGGCAAGCGGCCGACCATTGCCGGCATAGCGGCTTTGGCATAGGGGGCCTACGACCGATGCCGCGCCAACAGGGACCTTTGCTTGGTCCGATCAGGGACCTTGGTCCTCGCATTGCGCCGTTGCGAAAGGGTCGGCTGCCGAGGTCGTGGAACGCGGTTGAAAGCGGCCTGAGCTGTCACGAAAATGTGATCGATCGGATATAAGGGGTTAAACAGGCAACACGCTCCAGCCATCCCCAAAGCCAGAGGCAAGCCCCAGATGACCGAACATCGCTCTCCCGACGCCCGATTCCGCACCAGCCTGCTCGAGGAAAACGACGGCCCGGCAACCAACCCCACCGACAACCGCACCATGGGCGAGATCATCGCCGCGCGGTTCTCGCGCCGTGGCTTCCTCAAGGGCTCGCTGGCCGTCTCGGCTATCGCCGCCACCGTCAGCCCACTGGCGCTGGTCAGCGCCGACGAGGCCCGGGCTGCGGAAGGCTCGGCCTTCGCGTTCGACGAGTTGGAGGCCGGCATCGACGACAAGCACCATGTCGCGCCCGGCTACGACGCCGATGTGCTGTTGCGCTGGGGCGATCCGCTGTTTGCCGATTCGCCGGAGTTCGACCCGGCGAAACAGTCGGCGCAGGCTCAGGCGAAGCAGTTCGGCTACAACAACGACTATGTCGGCTACATCGCGATCGACGGTTCGGCCGAACATGGCCTGCTGGTCGTCAACCACGAATACACCAACCCGCATCTCATGTTCCCGGGCATCGTCAAGATCGTCGAAAAGGACGGCAAGAAGTCGGCCGAAGTCGCACCGCTCTCGAAGGAGCAGGTCGATGTCGAGATGGCAGCCCATGGCGGCACCATCGTCGAGATCCGCAAGGTCTCGGGCAAATGGCAGGTGGTGCGCGACGGAAAGCTCAACCGCCGCATCACCTCCAACACCGAAATGGCGCTGTCCGGTCCCGTCGCCGGCCACGACCGCGTCAAGACCAATGCCGACCCGTCCGGCGCCAAGGTTTTCGGCACGCTCAACAATTGCGCCGGCGGCGTCACGCCCTGGGGCAGCTATGTGATGGCCGAGGAGAACATCCACGGCTATTTCTCCGGCGACCTGCCGGAGGGCCACAAGGAGGCCGCCAACTACAAGCGCCTGGGCATTCCCGAAGGCGCCTATGAATGGGCCGCGCATTACGATCGTTTCGATCTCGCCAAGGAGCCCAACGAGGCCAACCGCTTCGGCTGGATCGTCGAGGTCGATGTCAACGACCCCACCTCGACGCCGAGGAAGCGCACCGCCATGGGCCGCTTCAAGCACGAGGGCGCCGAATCGATCGTCGCCAAGGACGGCCGCGTCGTCTTCTATCTCGGCGACGACGAGCGCTTCGATTATGTCTACAAATTCGTCACCAAGGCGGCGTTCAATCCGAACGACCATGCCGCCAACAAGGACCTTCTCGACGACGGCACGCTGCATGTCGCCAGGTTCGCCGACGACGGTTCGGTCGAATGGCTGCCGATCGTCTTCGGCCGGGGGCCGCTGACGACCGAAAACGGCTTTGCCAGCCAGGCCGACGTGCTGATCGAAACTCGCCGTGCCGCCGACCTGCTCGGCGCCACCAAGATGGACCGCCCCGAAGACATCCAGCCCAATGCCGTCAACGGCAAGGTCTATGTCATGCTGACCAACAATTCGAAGCGCAAGGCAGACCAGGTCGATGCCGCCAACCCGCGCGCCGAAAACGCCTTCGGCCACATCATCGAGATATCGGAGGATGGCGGCGATTTCGCCGCTGCCAAGGGCAAGTGGGAAGTGCTGCTGAAATGCGGCGATCCCACCGTGGCCGATGTCGGCGCCACCTTCTCGACGGCGACGACGGCCAATGGCTGGTTCGGCATGCCCGACAATTGCGCGGTCGATTCGGCCGGTCGCCTGTGGGTGGCCACCGACGGCCAGGGCCCGAAAGCCACCGGCCGCACCGACGGCCTGTGGGCGGTGGACACCGAAGGGTCGGCGCGGGCGACCTCGAAACTGTTCTTCCGCGTGCCGATCGGCGCCGAAATGTGCGGTCCGCTGTTCGCACCGGACGATCAGACCGCCTTCGTCGCCGTCCAGCATCCGGGCGATGGCGGCGAGGACTGGGAGCCGTTCGGCCGCCCATCCTACTACGAGGACCTGTCGACGCGCTGGCCCGACTTCAAGCCCGACATGCCGGTGCGGCCAGCGGTGGTCGCCATCACCAAACAGGGTGGCGGCAAGATCGCGGTCTGATGTCAGGCACCCGTTCGCACCTCAACGGACCGGCGGAAGCGCGCGAGAACTGGCGCTCACCCTGCTCGCGACGCACAATACCGGAATGGTCGCGGATGACACGCTAGTGGAGGTCGTGGGTTCCGGCGGCTCGAGCCGAAATCAGCGTGAGGCACCGGACGAGGCGCCAGCGGAACCTGCAATCCGTTTGGCGATCGCCTTGGCCAGGATGCCGGCATTGGCGAAACAGCCGCGAATGCTTGGCCGCATGCCGGTAAACCACAGGCCGGGGAATTTCGGATCGGATTGGCCGCCATTGAAGAGCGGAACGCCCTTGCCGTCGAGCACGCCGAGCTTGCCGACCATGGGCTCCAGCCCGGTGCGATAGCCTGTCGCCGCAATGACGATGTCGGGATAGACCAGACTGCCATTGGCCAGTATCACGCCGTCGCGGGTGAATTCCCGTATGGCTGGCACCACGGTAATCTTGCCCGATTTGATGGCGCTGACCGCGCCGTCGTCGGCGGCGATCGCGGTATAGTCAGAGGTCAACCGGCTGGCGCCGCCCGAGGGCGCTGGCGGCAGGCCGAATTTGGTCAAGTCGCCGAAAACCAGGCGCTGCGTTGCCGCCATCACCATATCGGCGATCCACAACGGCAAGCGCGCCATGAGCGGCGAAAGCCTGTGTACTGCGACCTTGCCGACCCGCTTGGGCAGCAAAGCGGGGCCGTTGCGAGCCGACAGCCAGATGGCTGCCGTGTCTATGCCGGCCAGATGATTGAGCGCGTCGAAACCCGAATTGCCGGCGCCTACGACCAGCACTTTTTGGCCTACATAGCCCTGCGCGTCGCCGAAATCCGCCGAATGGATGATGCGGCCGGCGAAATCCTTCATGCCTTTCCATTCGGGAATGAACGGCAGCCTGTCGCGGCCAGTGGCGATGACGACATTGCGGGCAAGGCGCGGTCCGGCGCTGGTCCGCAGCGCCCAATGATCGCCCTTGAAGGTGATCTCTTCGACAGCGACGCCAAACTGCACCGGCAGCCGGTTCTCCCCACTGAAATCATTCATGTGGCGGATGACGGCCGTCCTTTGCGGAAAGGCAGGCGTGCCGGGGGGATAGGCAAGGCCGGGCAGCGAAGAAAGATCGCGGTGGGTGTTGAGATGCAACTGCTGATGCCGCCGATGCCAGGGCTCGGCCAGCCGGCTTTCCTTTTCCAGAATTGCCGTCGGCACGCCGGCGTTCATCAAGGCATGCGCCGCGACCAGCCCGGCAACACCAGCGCCGACGACGATTGCCGGCTCGACCGTTATCGGCAGGTCCGCAACCGATCGGATTGTCGTATCAGTCATTCACCCTCGAATCCCCATTCGACCATTGCAGCAAGCTCGCAGGGTGCTGTAACCGTTTGATCCCGCGCGGGATCCATACAGCAAACCGCCGCCGATTTTCCAGCCATACGATTTTCGAGCCATCCATTGGGCCGCGATTGCGCTCTGTATGGCATATGCGCGATATCAGCGGTAATCAGGTCGCGGCAATGTGATTGATTCGAGGCCTTGGGGGCTGGTCTCTGTCATCCCCACGCGCATGCCCGGAGTCAGGGTTCGGTTTTCAAGGTCATGCGCAGAATCAAAGTGTTACAGCACCTTTGCGCGTCTTGAACGCGCGGTGCTATGGCGGCACGCGGAATCTCGACCATGCCCTCCTTGCGGATCTATTTCGACAAAATCCTAGAGGGCGCCGCGCCCAAGGTGGCGCGGCAGGAGCTGACGCATGTCGAGCGCCTGGCGCTGGTTCGCCGCCATGGTGACTTCTCGCTCGCCTATTCCAGCGCCGTTCAGAACAAGCTTTCCTATTTCGGTGACGCCGACGGCTACATCGCCTTCGGCACCAAGATGAAGCATCATTTCGCGCTCGGCGACCCGGTGGCGGCTCCAATGCTGCGGTCCGACTACATCAGACGCTTCGTCGAGACCGGCGGAAGCCCGTGGTTCGTGCAGATCGGCGAGGAGACCGCGCGCGTGCTGGCCGGGCTCGGCTACAAGGTCAATCGGCTCGGCATCGATACCCGCCTCACCCTGCCCGATCATGATTTTTCCGGAAAGCGCAACGAGACCGTGCGCTACTCCGAGCGCTGGCTGTTGAAGAAGGGCTTCTCGTTCGAAGAGGACAAGCGTACGATCCACCTCGACGAGATCGCCCGGCTCTCCGACAACTGGCGCGGCGACCGCATCGTCAAGCGTAGGGAAATGGGCTTTCTCAACCGCCCGTTCGCCGACCATCTCGGCATCGATATGCGCCGTTTCGTCCTGCATGGCCCCAATGGCGAGTTGGTCGCCTTGCTCGACTTCGACCCGTTGTATCGCGACGGCAAGGTCATCGGCTACACCACCGCCTTCAAGCGCAAGCATATCGATGCCTCGCCGCATGCCGAGATCGGCCTGACCAAATTCGCCGTCGACCGTTTTCGCGAGCAAGGCATCTCGGTGGTGACGCTCGGCCTGTCGCCGCTCGTCGATATCGGTCCGAGCGGATTTCCCGAAAGCGATTTCTGGCGTAACACCTTCCAGCGCGCCTACGATTCTGCCTGGGTCAACCGCCGCAGGTTCAACCTGCAAGGCCAGGCGGCGTTCAAGCGCCGCTTCCACGGTGTCGAGGAGCCGGTCTACATCGCCTTCCGCAAGGGGACGTATGTCGAGATGCTGGGGTTGCTGCGGCTCGTCAAGGCGATCTAGACCTGGCTGCGGCTCAGGCACTTTCGCCGCTCAGTTCCTCAGCCGGTAACCGGTCCTGAAGATCCAGGCGACGATCGTTATGCAGATGGCCAGGAAGACGACCGTCATGCCTAGGCTGATGCCGACCGAGACGTCGGACTTGCCGTAAAAGCTCCAGCGGAAGCCGCTGATCAAATAGACGACCGGATTGAACAGTGTCACCGTGCGCCAGATGCCGGGCAGCATGTTGATCGAATAGAAGCTGCCGCCGAGGAAGGTCAGCGGCGTGATGATCAGCAGCGGCACCAGCTGCAACTGCTCGAAACTCTTTGCCCAGATGCCGATGATGAAGCCGAACAGGCTGAAGGTCACCGCCGTCAGCACCAGGAAGGCGACCATCCAGAACGGGTGCAGGATGGTAAGCGGCACGAACAGCGACGCTGTCGCCAGGATGATCAGGCCGAGGATGATCGACTTGGTCGCGGCACCGCCGACATAGGCGATGACGATCTCCAGATAGGAGACCGGCGCCGACAGCAATTCGTAGATCGAGCCGACGAATTTCGGGAAGTAGATGGCAAAGGAGGCGTTGGAGATCGACTGCGTCAAGAGCGACAGCATGATGAGGCCCGGCACGATGAAGGCGCCGTAGCTGATGCCGTCGATCTCGGTGATGCGCGAGCCGATGGCCGAGCCGAAGACGACGAAATACAGCGATGTCGAGATGACCGGCGAGACGATGCTTTGCAGCACGGTGCGGAAGGCACGCGCCATTTCCATCCGGTAGATCGCCCATACCGCGCGTAGATTCATGGCCGGGCGCAGGTTCATGGCTCTCTCCTCACCAGATTGACGAAGATCTCCTCGAGCGAGCTGTTTTGCGTGTCGATGTCGCGGAACTGGATGCCGTCGGCCTCGAGGTCGCGGATGAGCGAGGCGACGCCCGGCCGCTCGGCCTGGTTGTCATAGGTGTAGGTCAGCTGCCCGCCATCGGCCGACAGCTCCAGCGCGTAGCTCGAGAACGCCTCCGGAATTGCGGGCAGCGGATTGCGCAGTTCAAGCACCAGCCGCTTGCGGCCGAGCTTGCGCATCAGTTCGGCCTTGTTCTCGACGAGGACGATCTCGCCGCGGTTGATGACGCCGACGCGGTCGGCCATCGCCTCGGCTTCCTCGATGTAGTGCGTGGTGAGGATGATGGTGACGCCGTCCTCGCGCAGCCGGCGCACCATCGCCCACATGTCCTGGCGCAGCTCGACATCGACGCCGGCGGTCGGCTCGTCGAGGAACAGGACGCGCGGCTCATGCGACAGCGCCTTGGCAATCATCAGCCGGCGCTTCATGCCGCCCGACAGGGTGATCGCCTTGGCGTCCTTCTTGTCCCACAGCGACAGGTCGCGCAGCACCTTCTCGACGAAGGCCGGGTTGGCCGGCTTGCCGAACAGGCCACGGCTATAGTTGACCGTCGCCCAGACGCTCTCGAAGGCGTCGATAGTCAGTTCCTGCGGCACCAGCCCGATCAGGCTGCGCGCGGCGCGATAGTCCCTGTTGATGTCGTGACCGTCGACGGTGACGGTGCCCGACGAGCGGTTGACGATGCCGCAAACGATCGAGATCAGCGTCGTCTTGCCGGCGCCGTTGGGCCCAAGCAGCGCAAAGATCTCACCGCGCTGGATGTCGAGATTGACCTCCTTGAGCGCGGTAAAGCCGGTGGCGTAGGTCTTGGAGACCCCGGAAATGGACAGGATGGAAGGCATGGCTGAAAACGGCTGCTTGAAAGAGGTCCCTTGATATAGGCCGAATGTCGCTGTGCGCAACCGGAAGTCAATGCCGCTGCCGCCAGTTCTCGACAATGATTGCAGGGTCACGGGCGCTCAGGCCGAGCACGCGCCACGCCTGCGTCATGTTGGCGGGGCGCTGCGGCGTTCCGCCTCGCGGCGGGACGCCGCTTTGACCACGCCCGGCTTGCGCCCTATTCTTCAATCATTAGAAGCAGCCGGAGCCCACCATGGACCCGCTCATCCTGTCGCGCATGCAATTCGGCGCCAATATCTCGTTCCACATCCTGTTTCCGACGATCACCATTGCGCTTGGCTGGGTGCTGCTGTTCTTCAAGCTGCGCTACAACGCGACAGGCGATTCCGCCTGGATACGTGCGTATTTCACTTGGGTGAAGGTGTTCGCGCTGTCCTTCGCCATGGGTGTGGTTACCGGCGTCACCATGAGCTTCCAGTTCGGCACCAACTGGCCGGGCTATATGAAAACGGTCGGCAACATCGCCGGGCCGCTGCTGGCCTACGAGATCCTCACCGCTTTCTTCCTCGAGGCGGCCTTCCTCGGCATCATGCTGTTCGGCTTCCGCCGCGTCTCCAACCGCATCCACACGCTGGCGACGGTGCTGGTGGCTGGCGGCACCACCGTCTCGGCCTTCTGGATCATCGCGCTCAATTCCTGGATGCAGACGCCGGCCGGGTTTGAGATCCGCGACGGCGTGGCACACGCCGTCGACTGGTGGGCGATCCTCTTCAACCCGTCGATGCCCTACCGGCTCACCCACATGCTGCTCGCCTCCGGCCTGACGGTGTCGTTCCTGATTGCCGGCCTGTCGGCGCTGCGCTATCTCAACGGCGACCGCTCGGAATCGATGTGGAAGGCGCTGCGCACCGGCGTCTTCACCGCGGCTATCCTGATCCCGATCCAGATCTTCGCCGGCGACCAGCACGGGCTGAACACGCTGGAGCACCAGCCGCAGAAGATCGCCGCCATGGAGGCCAACTGGAACACCGGTCCCAACGTGCCGCTGGTGCTCTTCGCGCTGCCCGACGAGGCGGCCAAGGAAAACAGGTTCGAGATCGCCATTCCCGACGGGGCCAGCGTGGTGCTGCGGCACTCGACCAGCGGCGTGGTGCCGGGGCTGAACGACTATCCCGGCAACCATCCGCCGGTCTTCCCGGTGTTCTGGGGCTTCCGCATCATGGTCGGCACCGGCATCCTGATGCTCCTCGTCTCGTGGTCGGCCGCCTTCTTCCTCAAGCGCCGGCACAGGCTGCCGAAGCCGCTCGCTTTGCTGATGGTGCCGATGGCGCTGTCGGGCTGGCTGGCGACGCTGGCCGGCTGGTACACGACCGAGATCGGCCGTCAGCCCTGGCTGGTGACCGGCGTGCTGAAGACCGCCGACGCGGTCGGCCCGGTGGCCGGCAGCCATGTCGCGCTGACGCTCGCGATCTACCTTGTTCTCTATGTGCTTTTGCTGATCGCTTTTCTCGGCGTGCTGGTGCACCTGGCGCTGAAGGCGGCGAAGGATGGCGATAACTCGCCGCTGCCGGGCGTGCTCAACGCGCCGATGTCGCAGCCGGCCGCGGGGGAGTGATTTCCGAACCGAAGATCAGCTTAGCGTCCGATTCGCGGAGATATCATGCCAGAACAGACGGATAGACGATCGCCTCGGCCCGATTTGGCACTCCATCCCAGCGCCGGCGCCGCCCCTCACCTGCCTGCCGGCATCCTCTCCCCCTGTAGTGACGGGGAGAGGGACGCTGTCATCGGCGGTTTCGCCGACAACCAGCGCTGCAGAATAGGCGCCGAAGTTGCGGCCGGCCCCCTTCTCCCCGTCGTTATACGGGGAGAAGTGCCCGGCAGGGCGATGAGGGGCGGCTCCCGACTTTCATCCAATCGCGTGGCGATTGAACAGCTCCGGCGAGTGAGGAGAAGAAAATGACCTTTGACTGGCCAACCGCGCTCCCCCTCATCTTCGCCGGCCTGATGGGCCTCGCCATCCTGATCTACGTCATCCTCGACGGTTTCGACCTCGGCATCGGCATTCTCTTCGCCGCGGCGCAAGATGCCGAACAGGACACGATGATTGCCGCGATCGGCCCGTTCTGGGATGCCAACGAGACCTGGCTGGTGCTGGCCGTCGGCCTGCTGCTGGTCGCCTTCCCGCTGGCGCACGGTGTCATCCTGACCGCGCTCTACATTCCGGTGTTCGTGCTTCTGGTCGGGCTGATCCTGCGCGGCGTCGCCTTCGATTTCCGCGCCAAGGTGCCGACCGAGCGCAAGCACCGCTGGAACCGTATTTTCTTCCTGGGTTCCGTCATCGCTTCGCTGGCGCAGGGCTATATGCTGGGCGTCTACGTGCTCGGCCTCGATGTCGGCCTCGGCGGCATGGCGTTCGGCGTGCTGGTGGCGTTCTGCCTTGCCGCGGCCTACGCGGCGATGGGCGCCGCCTGGGTGATCTACAAGACCGAGGGCGAGCTGCAGAAGAAGGCGGTGCGCTGGCTGCGCACGACGCTGGTGCTGACCGCGCTCGGCATGGTCGCCATCTCGCTGGCAACGCCGCTTGCCAGCCCGCGCATCTTCGACAAATGGTTCGTCTGGCCCTCGATGCTCTATCTGTCGCCGCTGCCGATCCTGTCGGCGCTGCTGTTTCTGTGGCTGTGGCGGCAAACCTTCCATCTGCCGAAGCCCGACGACCGCCATTCGCTGTCGCCGTTCCTGACACTGGCCGCCATCTTCGCGCTCGGCTTTGCCGGGCTTGCCTGGTCGTTCTATCCGTTCGTGGTGCCGGATCGCCTGACCATCTGGCAAGCGGCCTCGGCACCGGAAAGCCTGGCCATCATCCTGGCCGGCACCGTCGTCGTGCTGCCGGTCATCATCTTCTATTCGTTCTACGCCTACCGGGTGTTCGGCGGGAAGGCGACGGATCTAACGTATGATTGAAGGTGTGATCTCCCCCTCAAGGGGGGAGATCATGCGCCTCAATTGCTCGCCGACAGCACCAGCACCGGCTTTTCGCTGTACAGCGTCGGGAACAGCGCCTTCAGGTTCGCCACCTTGGGCAGGTCGTTATAGACGATGTAGGGATAGGTCGGGTTCAGCGTCAGGAAATCCTGATGATAGTTCTCCGCCGGATAGAAGGTCTTGCCGATTTCCACCGTGGTGACGATCGGCTCCGGGAACACCTTGGCCTGGTCGAGCTGGGCGATGTAGCTCTGCGCGATCTTCTTTTGCGCGTCGTTTTCGGCAAAGATCGTCGAGCGGTACTGCGTGCCCGAGTCCGGCCCCTGGTAATTCAGCTGGGTCGGGTTGTGAGCGACCGAGAAATAGACCTGCAGCAGCTGGCCATAGGTCACCTCGGACGGATCGTAGGTGATCTCGACGGATTCGGCGTGTCCGGTGCGGCCCGAGCCGACGGTCTCGTAGACGGCGGTGTCCTTGTCGCCGCCGGTGTAGCCGGAGATTGCCTTGGTCACGCCCTTGACGTGCTGGAACACGCCCTGCACGCCCCAGAAGCAGCCGCCGGCGAAAATCGCCTTCTGACTGCCGCCCGCCGCCTTTTCGTCCAAAGCCGGCGGCGGGATCTTCACCGCGTCCTCGGCAGAAACCGCCGGCGTCAGCCAGAAGGCAGCGCCCGCGGCGGCCAGCGCCAGCGCGGCGAGGGCGCCTTTGATGTATCCGAACGAACGGTTTGGTGTCTTGATGTCGGTCATGGTTGCACTCCTCATGGCTTCCATTGGGATCAGTCTGTTGGATCAGGAACGGCGGCGCGATGCGTGAGTTGCGGCGGAACCTCACATTCGCGTGCGCCGGATGGGCGAAATCTTACCCGTCGGCGCTGCCCCTCACTGTCCTGCCGGACATCTCTCCCCGTAAACGGGGAGAGAGCGGCTGGCCGCGACGCTGGCGTTTTTTCCTGCAACGTCGACGATTGGCGAAACCATCGAAGAGCGCCCCCTCTCCCCGTCACTACGGGGAGAGGATGCCGGCAGGCAGGTGAGGGGCAGCGCCAAGGGCGGCCAGTGTTGATAACGGCTGAGACGCGGCAGAACTAGTTTGCCGGCTTCATGGCATCGGTTGCCGGCTTCATTGCGTCAGCCGCCGGCTTCATGGCATCGGCGGCGGGTTTCATCGAATTAGTGGCCATCGCGTCGGTCACTGGCTTCATGGCATTGGCGACTGGCTTCATCGCATTGGCCGCGTCGTCGGCGCGGGCGGCGGCAACCAGCGCCGTCGAGCACAAAGCGAGAGCGAGCGCCGGCAGCGTCAGGCGGGACAGAATGGTCATGGTGGTCTCCTCGGGGGTTGGTCGTTGAAGGCGCGCCCTCTTGGCGGCCGTGCTATGCGGCGCCGCGCGTGCGGCGTTTGCGCAATCTCTTGTTGAAGCGTGATCTAGAGCGGGATGAAATGAGACTGAATCGGCGGGGATTCCCTTCGGCGTGCAAATCTGATTCAACCTTCTTGCTGGGCAAGGAGG
>NZ_JAMYKW010000081.1:0-18064 GCF_040317555.1 Mesorhizobium sp. M1406
TTGGCGCGCCGACGAACCAATCATAAGGGGGAAAACTGTTACCTATGTATCCGGTTCAAACTGTTACCCATCTATCGGCTGGACAAGGGAGTTCACCAAGACCGCCGGCCTGCGTGCTTGCGACAAGGCCCATCCTTGCCGCGAGGACTATATCTGCACCGCCGGCTATGATGATCTGGTTGAAGCGAAAGCCGGCAAGGGCACCTGCATTCCGCCCTATTTCATCTTCCAGTTCCGCGTCGACGGCCACCCGCGCAGCTGGGTGCAGGATGTCAGGGAGTGAGGGACCGGTTTGCCGCAGGCAAATTGAAAGGTCCAGTGGACCTTTCAAAGGACCCGAACGCCCGGAGCCATAGCGGAGGGCCAAGCGGTGCTGCCCTCAGCGAGTCTAATCTTTCTGCTTGATGCCGGCGCTCTTGCCGTCGGAACTCTTGGAACGTTCCTCGAAACGCGCCGCGCCCTTTTTCAGCGGTTGGCCGGTCTCGGCCTCGGTCTTGCGCTCGTCCTTCGCCGCCGCCTGTCTCAGTCCCTTGGCCGCCTGCTTGCCCTTTGCGGTCGGTGCCTGTTCAATACCCATCGCTTCCTCCCTTGCCGCGCGACTTGCGCGGGTGTCAGGAGCAACGTGCGTAGCGCGCGGCGGTTCCTGCGGCTCGGGAAATCCGGCGGCGAACGCGGTTCAGCGCGCCGCCGTCATTGCCTTGCGAAACGCTTCCAGCGTCTCGGCGCTGACATGGTGCTCGATGCCCTCGGCATCGATGCGCGCTGTCTCCGCACTGACGCCGAGCGAGCGCAAAAAAGCTTCCACCGTCTGGTGGCGGATGCGGCTTTGCTCCGCGACCTTGCGGCCGGCATCGGTCAGGAACACACCGCGATAGGGCTTTCTCGACACCAGCCCGTCGGCGCACAGCCTGGTCAGCATCTTGGCCACTGTCGGCTGGGCGACGCCAAGCCGTGCGGCGATATCGACCTGGCGCGCCTCGTTGCCGTCCTCGATCAGGTCTGCGATCAGTTCGACATAATCCTCGACCAGCGCGCTGCGGCGCGCTTCGCGCGTCTGCCGGAAGCCCTCCGAATGAACGTCGGCGTCGAGCAGCGGCTCACGCGGGACTGGTCTGTTCTTCGGCGCCAATACGCGCTCCTCCCGAGGCTTTTGCTGTCCATGCATTTATAGCACAGGCTCTGATTCTTCAGGCCGTTTATTTGCATTCCGCCACAGGTGCAACCGGGTTTGCGATTGCCCCCTTAGCGCGCTGACGGCCATCATATAAAAGCACGAACAATGAAATATAGCATATTGCATAATGTTGAGCCATGGCATAGCTTAAGGCAACATCGTACAGTTTCGCGGAAAGCCCTCCCTTATGTCCGACGTCGAAGCCACAGTTCCCCGCTCCTCATGGCGCTTCGCCAGGCCCGAGGAAGACGAACAGCCCAGCCTGCGCGAAGTCAATTCCTCGATCGCCGTGCCGAATTCGGGTATCTGGTTCCGTCGCCTGTTCGCCTTCATGGGCCCCGGCTACATGGTCTCGGTCGGCTACATGGATCCCGGCAACTGGGCGACCGACCTCGCCGGCGGCGCGCAGTTCGGCTACACGCTGCTGTTCATCATCATGCTGTCCAACCTGATGGCAATCCTGCTGCAGGCGCTGGCGGCACGGCTCGGCATCGCCACCGGCCGCGACCTTGCCCAGGCCTGCCGCGCCTACTATCCCCGTCCGGTCAACTTCGTGCTGTGGATCGCCTGTGAACTGGCCATCATCGCTTGCGACCTGGCCGAGGTCATTGGCACCGCGATCGCGCTGCAGCTTCTGTTCGGCATTCCGCTGATCGGCGGCGCGATGCTGACGGCGCTCGACGCCTTCCTCGTGCTTCTCTTGATGAACAAGGGCTTCCGCTATCTTGAAGCCTTCGTCATCGCACTCCTGATCGTCATCTTCAGCTGCTTCGCCATCCAGATCTTCGTCGCCGCCCCGCCGGCCGGCTCGATCCTGCACGCGATGTTCGTGCCGTCGTCGGAAATCGTCACCAATCCGGCGATGCTTTACATCGCCATCGGCATCATCGGCGCCACCGTCATGCCGCACAATCTCTATCTGCACTCCTCGATCGTGCAGACCCGCGCCTATGAACGCACCGACAAGGGTAAGCGCGACGCCATCAAATGGGCAACGACCGACTCGACCATCGCCCTGATGCTGGCCTTGTTCGTCAACGCCTCGATCCTGATCGTGTCGGCGGTCGCTTTCCATAATACCGGTCACCACGATGTCGCTGAGATCAGCCAAGCCTTCGAGCTGTTGTCGCCGCTGCTCGGCCTCGGCATAGCCTCGATCCTGTTCGCGGTGGCGCTGTTGGCTTCCGGCCTCAACTCGACGGTTACGGCGACGCTGGCCGGCCAGATCGTCATGGAAGGCTTTCTGCGCCTGCGCATCCCCAACTGGGCGCGCCGGCTTCTGACGCGCGGCCTCGCCATCGTCCCGGTGGTGATCGTCACCGCGCTCTATGGCGAAAAGGGCACCGGCCAGTTGCTGGTGTTCAGCCAGGTGATCCTGTCGATGCAGCTGCCCTTCGCGGTCATTCCGCTGGTGCAGTTCGTGTCCGACAAGAAGAAGATGGGCAATCTCGCCATCCCGCGCGGCGTCGCGGCCCTTGCCTGGGTGGTCGCGGCGGTCATCCTGTCGCTCAACTTCAAGCTGCTCTACGACACCATGTTCGGGATCGGCTGAGCTCCGCCTCACCGGATACCAGCTCCGCGCAAAGGGTAGTCCAGCGACAAATCGGCGATCCGCGTTATCTTCTCCGGCATCATGACGCGGATCGAAGACATCAGGAAGTTCTACGCGCGGCTAATGGCCGCCAATGCCGGCTCGCCCGACCCCCGCCTGGAGGCGGTTTTCACCGAGGTGCCGCGCGAAACGTTTCTCGGTCCCGGGCCGTGGAAGATCATCGCCGGTAGCGGCAAAATCACGACGCCGAGCGCCGATCCGGCCCACATCTACCAAAACGTGCTGGTGGCGCTCGACGACGACAAGGGCATCAACAATGGCGAGCCGTTCCTGCACGCCATGTGGATCGGAAAGCTTGCACCGAGACCCGGCGAAGCCGTTTGCCATATCGGCGCCGGCACCGGCTACTACACCGCCGTGCTGGCCAGGCTGGTTTCACCAGGCGGCACCGCCACCGCTTTCGAACTCGATGAAAATCTAGCCAACCTCGCGCAACGAAATCTCGAAGCCTATGGCAATGTAACCGTCGTCCATGGCAATGCGGTGACGATGCCCTTGCCGTCGTCCGACATCATCTATGTCAATGCCGGCGTCGTCGCCCCGCCAGCCGGATGGCTGAAGGCGCTGCGCCCAGGCGGCCGCATGATCTTTCCTTGGCGCCCGGCCGAGCGAGTCCCTCTGGCGGTGATGGTGACCCGCACCGAAAAGGGCTTCGCTTGCGATCCGTTCATGCGCTCGTGGTTCATTCCCTGTGTCGGCGCCTCGGTTGCGGACCCCGCGGCGACGATCCCGACGCGCGAGCAGGCCGTGCGCAGCCGCTCGATCTGGCTGGTGCGGGACAAAACGCCGGACCGCACCGCCACCGCGATCTTCGGCGATGTCTGGTTCTCATCGAAAAATCTCGACGCCAGGCCGCGCGAATGACGGTGGTTTGCCAAAATTTTCACATGTCCTGTCGGACCGATTAGCGCTCGCCCGTCCTTGGGCTGAAGTCCCGCCGCGACGGCGTGGATTGAGTTAAAGGGAGCATTGACATGAGAAAGATCATCGCCGCGACGTTCGTCAGCCTCGACGGCGTCATGCAGGCACCGGGCGGTCCGGAAGAGGATCCTGTCGGCGGCTTCAAGTTCGGCGGCTGGACCTTCCATTACTTCGACGACGTGGCGGGCGCGGCAATGGATGAATTATTCTCCAAACCCTTCGCCCTGCTGCTTGGCCGCAGAACCTACGACATCTTCGCCGCGTACTGGCCGTATCAGAAAGATTCGATCGCGGATGCCTTCAACCCCGCGACCAAATATGTGGCGACGCATCGGCCGGATTCGCTCACCTGGCAGAACACGCAATCGCTTGGGCCGGATATCGTCGCGACGTTGCGCCGCCTCAAGCAGGAGGATGGACCCGACATGCTCATCCAGGGATCGGGCAATCTGATCCAGACCTTGCTCGCCAACGGGCTGATCGACGAGATCAGGCTGATGATCTTCCCGCTGCTGCTGGGCAAGGGCAAGCGGCTGTTCGGCGATGACGCGATGCCGGCCGCCTTCAAGCTTGCCAAGTCGCAGGTCTCCAGCACCGGCGTCATCATGGCGACCTACGAGCGCGCGGGCGAAATCAAGGTCGGGTCGTTTGCGACGGAGAAGCCGTCCGAGGCCGAGATCGAGCGGCGCAAGAACTGGAAGTAGCAGAGCCGGAACATGGCGCCAAGCTGGACCACCCCTCATCCGACCGAGCTTCGCTCGGCCACCTTCTCCCACAAGGGGGAGAAGGTGGAGCCTGGGGTATGTGGCTCGGCCAATCTTTAACGTCAATGATTGGCAGGGACATGCGCGCAATCTTGCCTTCTCCCCTTGTGGGAGAAGGTGGATCGGCGCGCAGCGCCGAGACGGATGAGGGGTGCTCCGGCGGAGCGAGGCGTTCAAGCAGCCACCGGCCGCCGCGCCAGCCCATCGCGGATATGGCGCGCGAACTCCTGCGCGGCCGGCCCTATCCCATGCCTGGGCAAATGCAGGTTGATGGCAAAATTCGGCAGCGGCGGCAGCCCGGACTCGGATGGCAATATGTCGAGATCGGCCGGCACGGTGGAGGCGAGCCATGTGGTGACGGCAAGGTCGGAACGCACCGTCGCCGTCGTCGCGTCGATGTTGCCGTTCTCGAACACAGTGCGCCATTCCAGCCCATGCTCGCCGAGCGCCGCCAGCACCGCCGGCCGGAAGGCGCAGGTGTCGGCGACGATCGACACCGGCAGCGGCCGCTTGGCGCGGGCAACTCCGCCCTTGGCGCCGACCCAGACCAGCCGGTCGATGGCAAGGCATTCGCCCGCCGACGGGCCGACGCGTTCCTCGATCACCGCAAGGTCGATGGTCCCGGCCGAAAGGGCAGCGGTCAGCTCCGGCGACGAGGCGCAGACCAGCGATATCTCGACCTGCGGATAGGTCTCGGCATAGGTCTTCAGCACCGGTGCCAGCAAGGTGCCGACAAGATCGTAGGGCACGCCGAGCCGCACCTGGCCGGCCACGGGGTTGCCTGCCATTTCGGCCCAGATCTCGTCATTGAGGCCGAGCAGCCGCTTGCCCTTGCCGAACAGCTGTTCGCCGGCGCGCGTCAGCCGCAAGCCGCGCCTGTCGCGCTCGAACAGGCTGGAGCCGAGCGCCTCCTCCAGCCGCTTGACCTGCTGGCTGACGGCACCCTGCGTCAGATGCAGCGCATTGGCGGCCGCCGTCATGCTGGCCTTGTCGGCGACGGTGACGAAGGTGCGGATCAGCGCGATGTCGAGATTTCGGATCATGATTGGCATTATGCCTTCTAATGCCAAGCATGGCAAACATTGCATTTACTGAAGTTCGTACACAGCTACGATGGCAACTTCCGAACAGAGGAAGCCGCATGCTCGAGCCCATCATCCCGCTCATCCTGTTTGCGATCGTTGCCACCACAACGCCCGGCATCGCCACGGCCCTGTCGACCGCTTCCGGCGCGCAGTTCGGCTTTCGCCGTTCCGTCCCTTTGCTGGTCGGCAGCGCCGCCGGCCTCGCCACGGTGACGGGCGCAACGGCGGCCGGGCTCGCCGGCCTGCTGCTTGCCGTGCCCTCGCTGCAACTGGCGATGAAGGTCATCGGCTCGCTCTATCTCGTCTGGCTGGCGATCAAGATTGGCCGCAGCGGGCCGCCCAATCTGGATGTGACCATGGCCAGGCCGAACAGCTTTTTCGGCGGTGCCGGCATTCAATGGATGAATCCGAAAGGCTGGGCGATGGGGCTGGGCGCCGCGGCCTCGTTCGCCGCATTGGCCAGCGGCCCGATGCAACTCGCGCTGCTGCTCGGCACCACCTTCGGCCTCGCTGCGGCCGTCTCGCTGTCGCTGTGGTGCGTGGCCGGCATGCTGCTGGCCCGGCTGCTCAAGACCGAACGGCAATGGCGCGCGCTCAACATCGTGCTAGCGCTGGTGCTGGCCGCCTCGATCATCCCGATGTGGCGGACGGCTTTAGAGCGCTCAAGCCACAATCCGCGCCAGTACCCGGACCTTCGGTCCGAGCTCCCCACAAGGGGGAGGTAGAGAGCGCAGCTTTCTCGCACCCGACAAGACCATTGTCGCATGGGGGGACGAGGCGCTTCCTCACCCTCCCCTTGTGGGGAGGGTCGCTGCGAAGCAGCGGGTTGGGGGTCCTGGTTCGCAAAGCGAACCAGCCTTTGCCACCTCAAGCCGCGTAGCGTGCCGCCGGCTTGTTGGCGTGCAGGCTGCCGTAGAAGGCTTGCCGGGCACCAAGGAACGTGTCCAGCTTGGCCGCATCGGCAAGTCCCGGCACGGTGACGGCTTCGCCCCTGGCCAGTCCGACAAGCGCCGCATCGACCAGATCGTCGGCCGTCATGATGATTTCCTTCGGAAGCTGGTCGATATCGCTGCCGGCAATTTCCCAGAAATCCGTCCGGGTCGCGCCGGGCAGCACCACCTGGGCCTTCACCTCGGTACCCGCGACCTCACGCTGCAGGGCCTCGGTGAAGTTGACGACATAGGCCTTGGTGCCGCTGTAGATGCCGCCGAACGAGGTGTCGTAGGCCAGCACCGAGGCGATGTTGACGATGGCGCCGCGGTTGCGTGCGATCAGGCCGGGCAACACGGCACGGGTCAGCCGCGTCAAGGCGACGACATTGACCTTGATCATGCGCTCGGCCACATCGGCGTCCGCCGTCGCAACCACTTGCGCACCGCCGAGGCCGGCATTGTTGACAAGCAGCGTCACGCTGTCGTCGGCCGATATCGCCTGCTCGACGCGGCGCACGTCATTGTCGTCGGCCAGATCGGCGCTGATCACGCTGACCTTGCGGTCATAGGCATAGCGCAGCTTCTCGGCCAGTTCCTCGAGCCGGTCGGCGCGCCGCGCCACCAGGACCAGATCATAGCCCTGCCCCGCCAGCCGGTCCGCATAGACCGCGCCGATACCCGCCGAAGCACCGGTAACGACCGCCGTGCCCTTGTTGCTCTGTCCGCTCATTGTGCTTGTTCCTTCTGTTTAAAGTTGTTCGTTTCGACCCGACCGCCGGCTCGCGGGCATTTGCCTCGCTCTATCGAAAGGTCATCTGATTTCATTTAGTGGTATATGCCACTGAATGCGAAATAGGTATATGCCACTATCTTGTCAATGATCGAAGCCAGGTTTATTTGACGGAGAGCGGCCGGACGTCATTCGCCGGCGTCAAGGACCCATTATGTCGAAGGATACCCTGCCCGGCCTCACCCTCTGCAACAACGCCGCGCTGCGCCGTGCGGCGCGCAAGCTCGGCCAGTTCTATGATAATGTGATGGCGCCTTCGGGCCTGAAGGCCACGCAGCAGGGCCTGCTCTACCAGATTTATATCGGCGACGAGCCGGCGATGGGCGCTATCGCAGCGTCGCTGATCATGGACCTGTCGGCGCTCGGCCATACGCTGAAGCCGCTGATCCGCGACGGCTATGTCGAGACCTTTGCCGACCCGGGCGATCGCCGCATCAAGCGCGTGCGGTTGACGCCGCAGGGTCTGGCCAAGCTGGATGAGGCGATGAAACTGTGGCAAATTGCCCAGCAGCGTTTCGAGGACGTGGCCGGCAAGGAACAGGCGCAAAGGCTGCGCGCGGCGCTGGATGAGATCGCCGCGCTGGATTTCGATCTGCCGCCGGCCACGCCCTGAGGGCGGGCGTTGCCAACAGACTCTATTCGGCCGGCATGGCGACCGTCCTGGCCGCCCAGCGGCCGGCCAGCAGGATGCCGAGCCCGACGATCGGGAAGACCGCGGCGACAATGCCGAGATCGGCCGGCGCGCCGTAGCGAAGCACCGCACCACCGACCACCGCCCCCAGCGCCACGCCGAGATAGAGCGCCGAACCATTGAGCGACAGCACGATCGGGGCGGCGTCGGGCGCCAGCTTGATGATGCGGCTCGCCTGCCCCGGCGGGAACGCCCAGCCGACAATGCCCCACGGCACCATCATCGCCATCAGTGCCGGCCCGGCAATATGGGGAGGCAGGAAGGTCGGGATGACCGACAGCATGACCAGCATGGCGGCGCTCAGTGCCAGCGACCAGCCGACGGTGCGGGTCGCGCCGAACCGGTCGGCAGCCTGGCCGCCGGCAATGTTGCCGATGACGGCGCCGACGCCGAAGGCGAGCAGCATGCCGGGCAGCGCGATCTGGCTGAGCCCGCCGCCCTCGATGGCAAGCGGGGCGACAAAGGCAAAGACGGTGAAGGCACCGGTCAGCGCCAGCAATGTCGTCACCAGGATCGGCATCACGCCGGGGCGAAGGGCCGCCGCCAGCCTGCGCTTGAGGGGCAGCCTGGTGCCGACGATGCCGCGCGGCAGCCTGTACCACAGTATGGCGCCGGCGAGCGCGCCGAGACCGGCGATGGCATAGAACGTGCCGCGCCAGCCGGCGATCGTCGCAACGAGAGCGCCGAGCGGCGCGCCGACGGCGACGGCCACCGTAGTGCCGCCGACGACGACGGCTATGGCACGCGCCCGGTGATGGTCATCGACCAGCGCCACCGCCGTGCCTTGCGCGGTCGCCGCGAATAGGCCCGACGACAGCGCCATGACGATGCGCGCGATCAACAGCAGCTCGAAGGAGGAACTCAAGGCGGCGGCAATGTTGCCGAGCACGAAGAACACCAGCGTCCACAGGATGACGCGGCGCCGGTCCCATTCGCCGGTCAGCGTCGCCAGGATCGGCGTGCCGACCGCGTAGGCGAGCGCGAAGGCGGTGATCAGCGTGCCGGCCAGCGGAATGGAAATGCCGGCATCCGCCGCGATGTCGGGCAGAAGGCTGGAGATGACGAAGCCTTCAGTCGAGATCGTGAACGATCCGAGCGCAAGCCAGAAGAGGCGCTTGTCCATGGGGCGATGTCCTTAGTTCAACAGTTATTGAACAATTGGACACAAAAGGGCATGATGTCAATGAAGCGAGGGAAAATTAGCTGAACCTTCCTGACAGCCCTGTGTCAGCATGGATCACGCAGAACAGTGTGGACGGCTGCGGCGGGATGGATGCGTTGAAATCGACCCGAACTGTGCTTAGTTTCCAACCATGACCTTGCCACACCCCAATACGGACCAGATCAGCCTGCCGATCGTGCTCGGCGTGCTCGGCGATCCGACCCGGCTCGCCATCGTGCGCTACCTCGCCAGCAAGGAAGGCGTGCCGCTGAATTGCAGCCAGTTCCTCGATCTCGGCTCGAAGACCAATCTGAGCTACCATCTGGCCAAACTGCGCGAGGCCGGCGTCACCCGCGCCGAAGTGGTCGGCACCAACCGCATGATCACGCTGCGCCGTGCCGATCTCGACGCCCGCTTCCCCGGCCTGCTCGACAGCGTCATCGCCGCGGCCGGCGCTGAGCCGGCGCTGCCGGCGGTTGGTGGCCACGAGATCGAGATTTCTGCCTAGCCTTTTTCCTCTCCCTCGCGAAGTGGGGCGAGGAACCCAAGTCCTGCAAGGTCGCCTTCCCGTGACCAGTCAACCCACGGAGCCCGCCGCATGCGCATTGCCGTCCTCGCCGATATCCATGGCAATGTGCTGGCGCTGGACGCCGTGCTTGAGGATCTGCGCCAGCGCGGCGGCGCGGACCTGACCGTCAATCTCGGCGACAGCGTTTCCGGCCCGCTATGGCCGCGCGAGACATTTGCGCGGCTGGAGGCGCTCGACCCGCCGACGGTGCGCGGCAATCACGACCGCCGCGTCGCCGCCGACCCGGCCGACGCAACCATGTGGGCCTCCGATGTCTATGCGCAACAGCGGCTGACACAGGCGCAGCGCGAAGTCCTCTTTGCCCAGCCGCTGACGCTGGAGATCGCGCCGGGCGTGATCGCCTTCCACGCCCGTCCCGACCACGACGAGAAATATCTGCTCGATACGATCGTCAATGGCCAGCTGGTGCGCGCGCCGCTGGCGGCGATCCGGCGCCGGCTGAAGGCGCTCGACCCCGCCTGCCGCATCGCACTGTGCGGCCACAGCCACCGGGCGGAATTGATCCGCATTCCCGATGGTCCGATCATCTTCAATCCAGGCAGCATCGGCTGCCCCGCCTATGACGATTCGACACCGCCTGCGCATGTCTCCGAGCAAGGCTCGCCGCACGCCCGTTACGGCATCGTCACCTTGGGCAGCGCCGGTCAGCCCGACCGCTTCGAGGCCATCGCCGTCGCCTACGACCATGAGGCGGCCGCCAGACAGGCCGAACAGGCGGGCCGGCCGGAATGGGCCCACGCGCTCAGAACAGGGTTCATGCCAGGCTGAGCGAAGCTCATGCCGTCCGGCTGAACGCTCTTGCGTTCATGCCGCCTGGCTGAACTGGTCGGTCTGGACATCTGCCGGCACGGCCAGAACGGCCACCAAATTTTCGGGCTTACATGGCGGCGCCTCGTCCCTTATAAAACCGCGGGCACGCGGCGGGCTCGACCCGCCCCGGTATGATATCAGCGCACGGCCAAACGATGAGGCGCACAGTTACGCTCCGAACAACCCTGCATGCGCTGATTACCGCTCCGCTGCTGATGGCGGCATGGCCGGCCATTGCCCCCACTATGGCTGAAGAGGCGCCGGATCTTGTCATCTCCATCGTGACCGGCCTGGCGCCGGACGATCTTCTCAACGTCCGTACGGCCGCGTCGCCGATCGCCAAGGTCGAGACTCGCCTGACCGGCGGCGAAAGGGTCACCAATCTCGGCTGCAACGACATCAATGGCTACAAATGGTGCAAGGTCGAGAGCACGGGCAAGGAGAAGCTGAGCGGATGGGCGCCGGCGCGCTACCTCACCCCCCTCAATCCGGCCCCCTATGTCGAAGGCACGGCGAAACCGGCCGATGCGCCGGTGGTTGCCTCCACTGGCGATGAGGCGGGCAAGCCGGAGGCCGCAGCCGCCGTTGAAGCCGCCGTTTCCGCTCAGCCGCCGCCCGACCTGACGGCGCGGCTTGGCGGCAGCGGTCCGGCAACTGAAAACATGCCGAAATCCGCCGCTGAAATCGGCTACGCGGCGATGCGGGACGCCTATGGCCTGGCGCTGGCGGCGACCGAAACCTCAGAAGATGTCCAGGACGTCGCGGCGTCACGGCCGCCCGCTTCTGCCGCCGACGAGATTCCCTGCGCCCGCTATGTCGGCCAGCCGATGGAGCGCTGCAAGGTCAGCGCCGTGCGCGCCGCCGACAAGACCGACATCACGGTCACCTGGCCCGATGGCGGCACGCGCATCATCTCCTTCGTCGCTGGCAAGCCGGCCAGCTCCGACGCGCCTGGCGACTTCCGCTTCACCCGCGAAGGCAGCCTCAACATGATCCGCGTCGGGGTGTCGGAACGCTTCGAGATCACGGATCAGTTGGCGCTGGGGGATTAGGGATCAGGCAGTAGCCAGTAGGGAATAGGCAGTAGGGAATAGGCAGTAGGGAATAGGCAGTAGGGAATAGGCATTAGGCGCTTGAACCTCCCCTACTGCCTACTGCCTACTGCCTACTGCCTACTGCCTACTGCCTACTGCCTACTGCCTACTGCCTACTCTCTCGCATTTTCGGGGTTACATCAGTCAAAACTCTTCCCTATAAGGCCCTCCTAGCCTGATACCAGAATCGCGAGCACAACCGGCCGGGTCTTCCCGTCCCGGTTTTTTGTGCAAGCCGCCCGCCGAACGGACCTGTGACATGCCAAGACGCACCGACATCAAGTCGATCCTGATCATCGGGGCCGGCCCCATCGTCATCGGCCAGGCCTGCGAGTTCGACTATTCCGGCACCCAGGCCTGCAAGGCGCTGAAGGAAGAAGGTTTCCGCGTCATCCTGGTCAATTCCAACCCGGCCACCATCATGACCGACCCGGAACTGGCCGACGCCACCTATATCGAGCCGATCACTCCGGAAGTCGTGGCCAAGATCATCGCCAAGGAGCGGCCCGACGCGCTCCTGCCGACCATGGGCGGCCAGACCGCGCTCAACACCGCTCTGTCGCTGCGCCGCATGGGCGTGCTCGAGCGCTACAATGTCGAGATGATCGGCGCCGACGCCACGGCCATCGACAAGGCGGAGGACCGCGCGCTGTTTCGCGAGGCGATGAAGAAGATCGGCCTGGAAACGCCGAAGTCGATGCTGGCCAACGCCACCGACGTCAAGAACACCGACCGCAAGACGCATGAGGCCGAGCGTGCCGCGGTCAAGGCAGAGGCGCCTGCCGATCTCGACGCCGCGCTCGACGCGCTGGAAACCCGCTGGAACCTCGGCGAAGGCGACCGCAAGCAGCGCTACATCAGCCATGGCATGGCGATCGCAGCCCAGGCGCTCGACCATGTCGGACTGCCGGCCATCATCCGCCCGTCCTTCACCATGGGCGGCACCGGCGGCGGCATCGCCTACAACCGCGCCGAATTCTACGAGATCGTCCAGTCCGGCCTCGACGCCTCGCCGACCACCGAAGTGCTGATCGAGGAAAGCGTGCTCGGCTGGAAGGAATATGAGATGGAGGTCGTCCGCGACAAGGCGGACAATTGCATCATCGTCTGCTCGATCGAGAACATCGACCCGATGGGCGTGCACACCGGCGATTCGATCACCGTCGCCCCGGCGCTGACGCTGACCGACAAGGAATACCAGATGATGCGCAACGCCTCGATCGCGGTGCTGCGCGAGATCGGCGTCGAGACCGGCGGCTCCAACGTGCAATTCGCCGTCAACCCGGCCGACGGCCGCCTGGTGGTCATCGAGATGAACCCGCGCGTCTCGCGCTCGTCGGCTCTCGCCTCCAAGGCGACCGGTTTCCCCATCGCCAAGATCGCGGCCAAGCTTGCTGTCGGCTACACGCTGGACGAGCTGGAGAACGACATCACCGGCGGCGCCACGCCCGCCTCGTTCGAACCCAGCATCGACTACGTCGTCACCAAAATCCCGCGTTTTGCGTTTGAAAAGTTCCCCGGCGCCGAGCCGGTGCTGACCACCGCCATGAAGTCGGTCGGCGAAGTGATGGCCATCGGCCGCACCTTCCAGGAATCGCTGCAGAAGGCGCTGCGTGGACTGGAGACCGGCCTGACGGGTCTGGACGAAATCGAAATCCCCGGCCTCGGCTACGGTGCGGCGACCGCCAACCATGCCGACGACCGCAATGCCATCCGCGCCGCACTGGGCACGCCGACGCCCGACCGGCTGCGCATGGTGGCGCAGGCGATCCGCATGGGCACCTCGCTGGAAGACGTGCACGCCATGTGCAAGATCGACCCGTGGTTCCTCGAGCAGATCGCCGGCATCCTCGCCATGGAAGCCCGCATCCGCGAGCACGGCATCCCGCAGGACGCCGTCAACCTGCGCATGCTGAAGGCGATGGGTTTTTCCGACGCCCGCCTCGCCTCGCTGACGAAGACCGACGTCGAGGTGATTGCCAAGATCCGTGACAAGCTCGACGTTCATCCGGTTTACAAGCGCATCGACACCTGCGCGGCCGAGTTCGCCTCCCCCACCGCCTACATGTATTCGACCTATGAAGTGCCGTTTGCCGGCGCGCTCGCCAACGAGGCGCAGGTGTCGTCGCGCAAGAAGGTCGTCATCCTCGGCGGCGGCCCCAACCGCATCGGCCAGGGCATCGAGTTCGACTATTGCTGCTGCCATGCCGCCTTTGCGCTGCGCGACGCCGGCTACGAAGCGATCATGATCAACTGCAACCCGGAGACCGTGTCGACCGACTACGACACCTCCGACCGGCTCTATTTCGAGCCGCTGACGGCGGAAGACGTGCTGGAGATCCTGCGCGCCGAGCAGGCCTCGGGCGAGCTGATCGGCGTCATCGTCCAGTTCGGCGGCCAGACGCCGCTGAAGCTGGCGGATGCGCTGGAGAAGGCCGGCATTCCGATCCTCGGCACCTCGCCCGACATGATCGATCTGGCCGAGGACCGCGACCGCTTCCAGAAGCTGCTGCACAAGCTCGGCCTCAGCCAGCCGAAAAACGGCATCGCCTATTCGGTCGAGCAGGCCCGCCTCGTCGCCGGCGAGCTCGGTTTCCCGCTGGTGGTGCGCCCGTCCTATGTGCTGGGCGGCCGCGCCATGCAGATCATCCACAGCGAGGGCATGCTGCAAACCTACCTGCTCGACACCGTGCCCGGCCTGGTGCCGGAAGACATCAAGCAGAAATACCCCAACGACAAGACCGGCCAGATCAACACGCTCTTGGGCAAGAACCCGCTGCTGTTCGACACCTATCTCAGTGGCGCCATCGAGGTCGATGTCGACTGCCTCTGCGACGGCAAGTCGACCTTCGTCTCCGGCATATTGGAGCATATCGAGGAAGCCGGAATCCACTCGGGCGACAGTGCCTGCTCGCTGCCGGTGCACTCGCTGCCTTCGGAGCTGGTCGACGAGCTGGAGCGCCAGACGGCAGCCCTTGCCCGCGCACTCAATGTCGGCGGCCTCATGAACGTGCAGTACGCGATCAAGGACGGCACCGTCTATGTGCTGGAGGTCAACCCACGTGCATCGCGTACCGTGCCATTCGTCGCCAAGACCATCGGGCGTCCGATTGCCAAGATCGCCGCCCGCATCATGGCCGGCGAGAGCCTGGAAGACGCCTTCGCCCATTACGGCGCCATGCCCGACCCCAGGAACCCCGGCCACATTGCGGTCAAGGAAGCCGTCTTCCCCTTCGCCCGCTTCCCCGGCGTCGACATATTGCTTGGCCCGGAAATGCGCTCGACCGGCGAGGTCATGGGCCTCGACCGCGATTTCGCGCTGGCCTTCGCCAAGAGCCAGCTCGGCGCCGGCGTCGATCTCCCCCGCTCCGGCACGCTGTTCGTCTCGGTGCGCGACGAGGACAAGAAAGGCATCTTGCCGGCGGTCAAGCGCCTCGCCGGCCTCGGCTTCAAGGTCATGGCGACCTCCGGCACCGCCCGCTTCCTCGCCGAAAACGGCGTTGTCGCCGAGAAAATAAACAAGGTCCTGGAAGGCCGCCCCCATATCGAAGACGCCATCCGCAACCGCCAGGTGCAGATCGTCTTCAACACGACTGATGGCCAGAAGGCGGTGTCGGACTCCAAGTCACTGCGCCGCGCCACGCTGATGCAGAAAGTGCCGTATTACACGACGCTGTCGGGTGCGGCCGCGGTGGCGGAGGCCATTGCCGCGCTGAAGGCAGGGAGCCTGGAGGTCAGGCCGCTGCAGGAGTATTTTGCCTGAGGACTAGGTAGCTCCAAAGGAGAAAGAGTTGATGCCAAAAGGTCTGCCTCGCAGTGCTTGGCAGGGAAGCTAAATCAACCGACCTCAGTCCTTCAGTGGCAGTCAGACTTCTATTCAGGCCTGCCTTACTCGGAAGTTTCTCTGTTCCGCCAATTGAATGCCAATTGGATAAAGACGATTGCATGGTTTATTTTACTACGACGTTTGGTCGATCCATCACTATTGAAAATTACAAACGCTTTGAGCCCTTTTGGCATATCTGTCGACAATGTTGTTCGCAACTATGGCGAGGAACCCGCAGAGATTTCTATAGCGCTAGCTGCAGGTCAGTAAGAGCCATCACACGTCCCCTCTCGTTGATTCCAGATAGAAATTTCCAAATTCGTACAAAAACCTGTCGTCTTCAAACAGCGTCACCGTGTTTCCCTGCAGGACATCCCAATGATCGGGCGAATTCTCAACTGGAACATGATCAACAGTAAAAGCCCCAGGCTTTTTCAAAAGTACTTTGTACCAATCTGGCATTGGGGAAAATCCTGGCAGCCGATAGCAATAAGAAAAGCCTCTATTTGCCGTGCCAGCCAGATCAATATTCATGACACTGACTTTAGCCAGGCCAGCCACGAAGGCCGACCACTGCGCCGGGTCGCGCGGCCAACTTGCTTCCGAGACGTCACTAGTAACCGGATAGAATGCTGGCGCTTTCGGGGTGCCGTTCGGACTTGCTACATGCAGCATGCTACCGCCATCACGGCGAAGCGCGCCATAGGATGGCTGTTCCGCACCAGCCCATGGACCTGTAGCCTTCAGGCTACGACCGTCATCCCGCAGAAAGCTGACCCCTTGGAAGGTCTTACGCAGCTCGGCCAGCGATTTGTAATCAGGGATCATCCAGTATTTCGGCCGGTCCGCTGGCCAGTACTTTCGAACATTGGCTCGAAGCTCTTCCGGAATGAGGGAGCGGCCGTAGGACCAGCACGTCCTGCCAAAAGCGGGATAAACCTTCTTAAGACCCATCTTTTCAACGACATCCGATGCCTGCGCGGAATGGTACTGATCGCGGGTCACCAGATTGGGCTGTCCATTCTTGCGGAATTCGTCGAATTCGGCCCGCGTTGCCGCCTCCACCGAGGCTTTGCCGAACTGCATCAGCGAGCGTGGGCTGTCGTAAGCCTCGTCGACCATGTAGGCAGTGCCGAAACCAAGTGTGTCGGCATCATCGTAGACGATCATCACGGGAATGAAGTCCGCCGGCACCTGCCCGTCGGTTGTCGTCTGCCCTTTGCAGGCATCCGGCGCCCGGACAACAAGACCCTTACCGTCGCTCATCCGCCGGCCATAGACGGTCGGCACCAGCCCAACCTCACGCGTGCTTGAGCCATCCTTGTACACAATACCGACGACGTTACAGCCGACGACGATGTCGAAATGCTGGGGCTCGCCACGATAGGTCACATCGACCTTCAGCCGGAAGTAGGTGCCACGATCGACAAAGGCCTTTTCGGTGAAGGTCCAGCGGCCAGTCAGATTCTGCCCGCTTGTCGTCAAGGTCGCCCACAAGCAGGCCGCCACAAGCAGGCCACCTACAATGAAGGCAAGCCTCGGCCCGATCATGCAAAGACCTCAGGCGCGAGAAAAACACAGCTCAGCACAGGGCGCGCAAGCGTCGCCCAAACGCCGCGCCACCGCCTGATTGGCTCAAGCCTCCAGGCGCGCGCAACAAATCCCATGCCAAGCGTGACGCCCGACACCATCAAACCCTCGCCGCTCTTATAGGTGCGCAGCGATCACCGCTGCGTTACCCCGTAGCGAGTTTGGTAACATAGCCGTGATCGGCTGTTAAGAGATCAGGAGGGGCAACCTTAAGAAGCTCTTCGTTCGATCTATAAGATAGTTCTAATTTACATCTATGTACATGCATAGATACTATCGGTTGTTCAGCCATCGTCATTTCGCTCAAACGTGTCGTCCTAGCGCACCTAGATTTAAGCATTCCGTTTGGATAAAAAGCCGTCCCTCCCCATCTCTCACGCCACCGCCACACACTCAATCTCAATATCGAACTCCATCGGCCACGACGCCACCGGCACAAAACTCCGCGCCGGCGGGTTGACGCTGAAGTACGTGGCATAAACCCGGTTGATGGCATTGTAGAAGCCGGAATTGACGGCGTAGATGCGCACCATCACCACGTTTTCCAGCGAGGTGCCCGACGCTTCCAGGCAGTGTTTCAGCGCCTTCAGCGACGCCTCGGTCTGCGTTTCGATGTCGCCGCGCACCATCTCGCCGGTCACCATGTCCACCGGCGGCGTCGCCGAGATGAACACGAAGCCGTTGGCCCTCACCGCTGTCGAGCAGGGTAGGCCGAGCGCCCGCACCTTGTCCGACATGACCGGCACTTCGATGACTTCCTTCTTCATGGCAAATCTCCCTTTGTTTTCAGGGAGCTTATCCCGGCATCGGCGGAACGCCAGCGCCGACGCATGGTCCAGAGCCAGCCGCTCACCCCTGCCCGGATGCGGCGTGCAGCAAGCGGATGTCGGCGTTGCAGTTCATCAGACTGATGTCAGAGCAAGTGATGGGGAGCGCGCCTCCCTTCTCCCCTTGTGGGCTAGCGTGCGCACACATTTGCTTCGTGCTGTGGTCAAGCGTGAAGAAGCGAGGCCGGAAAATGGCT
>NZ_JAMYKW010000082.1:0-18035 GCF_040317555.1 Mesorhizobium sp. M1406
ACAGTTTTCGGCGGATCACGTCCTGCAGCATCTCCTTGTCCAGCGACAGGTCGGCGACCAGCTTTCTGAGCTTGCCGTTCTCGTCCTCGAGTTGCTTCAGCCGCTTCATCTCTGTCGGCAGCAGCCCGTCATATTTCTTTCTTCCAGTTGAAATAGGTCGCCTGGCTGATCCCGGCCCTCCGGCAGATCTCCGCCACAGGAAACCCATCCGCTCCCTGCTTCAGAATGAACGCCTTCTGCGCGTCCGAAAACTTCGATGCTTTCATCGCTTCCGCTCCTCTCCCAGCCGGGAGCGGAAAACTCCAATTCTGAACGGTCCAGTTTCTGGGGATCAGATCAGCAAGGGATTTGCTTCCATCAAAGGATGGTGACATGGGGCGCTCCTTAGGTAGCTGCTCAACAGCGTCGAGGGTGCCACACGCTCGCCGCCGCCCATAGCATCTACAGCGCTGTTGAGGGCGCGCTCGCGAGCGGCTTGGCTACCGCCGACCTACACCACGCGGCGGGACACGACCGAGACTGCTGTCCTGTTTCCGTGGCCAGGATCAAGTGTGAAGCGAGTCACGCCGTTTGCGACGCGCGCGTACCTCGACTGGCGTGGGAATTCACTGCACACTCAGTGGCAGTATGAATAGATTAATTCGATAATCTCGCTTTTCACGACTTTGTAGAGGACTATTGTTCCACCGAGGCAAAAACAACATTTGCAAGTGGTCGAGTTAGCGGCTCTGCACAAGAGCGAAGCCGGTGCAACAAAAGGCTCCGTCGTGGAACAACTCATTCTTAGTGAGGAGATACCTTTGACCGGCACGTGATGATCGATGGATCTCCTATGAGAAGGGCGGGTAAACTGCAAGATGTGGCGCGGGCTGTTCGGTTCCTGGCATCAGATAAGGCTCCATTCATTACGGGCCAAGTCCTCGCGGTTCCTCGCGGTCGACTGAGGATGGGTCATTGGTGGATTTCCACGTGAGAGTGCTATCGATGATCTGACCTTCCAACGACGGCAACACAGGAACGGTGAACGCGCATAGCTTCCATTCGATTTTACCAAGTCAAGGAAGAAGGAAACCATGGGGATCTCGCGAGGATGCGGCATTACCACAACATCACGAAAGAGAGGAACTGCAAATGAAAATACAAAAGCTGTTAATGATCCTTGCCGTTATCGGGAGTTTTGCGCTAAATGCCCAAGCTGCAAGCGCAAAGGATACCCTGAAAGTAGGAATGGATCCCCTTTTTGAACCATTCTCGTTTCAGACTGCCGACGGCAAACTCAACGGCTTCGACTTCGAAATTTCCAACGCGCTTTGCAAAGCTATGGATGTGGTATGTGACATTCAAGCGATCGCGGGCAATGGCGAGAGCGCAGCGCTACAGGCAGGACAAATCGACGTTCTGATCAACACCTTTGCCATGACGAAGGAGCGGCTTGAGAAGTTCACGATGGTGGGACCCTACATCAGGCCAACGTTTCGTTTGATGGTCAACCCGAACTCTTCGATAGACGGAAGCGAGGCCAGTTTGAGGGGCAAGACTTTGGGAATCGAGAAGAGCGCGGCGGCCATTGTCAAATACAGCGGCGATAAGTTCGCGAAGTTCATGACCGTCCAACCCTATGAGCAGATCAATGATGCTATCCTTGACTTGGATACAGGGCGCGTCGACGCTGTATTCGGTGATGAAAATCAGCTATTCTACGGTTACGTCAAGAAGCGGCCAGGTGCCTATAAGATAGTTGGGCCGAGCATCAATGATCCCGAATACTTCGGGGTTGGGCAAGGTTTCATGCTTCGTAAAGGTGATAACTGGGCTCCGAGGCTGAAGACCGCTCTCGACACCATCGTTGAGAATGGGGAATACGACAAGATTTCCCAGAGATGGTTCGGCCGAAACATTCTCAATAAATAGTTGTTAGCGGCGGTGCAGGACAGGTGGGAAGCTACGAGCAGTCTCGCTGCTCGTAGCCTGCTCCAGGTTTCTGTATTGGCCTAATCGGCCTGAAGCTGCGATTTTCGCCAGTTTGCGGAACATTCCGAGAACTTCATGGCTTGTTTTCCTTGGCTTGGAGCAGCCTTGCGATGTTTTCGGCGGCAAATTTGAAGCCTCTGTGGTCGGGAATTCGCTCAGCGAAGATCGGTAGCGTGGCCGCCTTGGATCGATGCCAGTGATCCGGAACCGTTCGCTTCCGGTGCGGAACTCGCGTCCGAAGTCCGAAGGGGCCAATCCGAAATGCTCTGCCAAGAACTCGAACCTGTCTTTTTTCGAGATTGAATGCGGTGCCGTCGGAAGCGGGAATGCTGACGCGGAACATGGGCTCGAAGGAGAAGCCGGTATTCGGTGTCGCGGCTGCCTTTGACGATGATATCGGCATGGGGCTCGAACAGGCTGACCAGCTTGTCGCCGGCCGGCACTTGGCTCGCCGGCCAGCACTCGCCGCTCACTCTGTGCGATGATTTGCTCGATCAGCGGCCGATAGTGACAGAGTTGGGCTTGCCAGAGTTCGACGAGCGGAGTGCTCGCCATGGCCAATCGTTCCGGCGCCTGCTTCAGATAGGCCAAGGTCGCGCAGGCGATCGCGATCAGTTCACGGAAGAGTTGGACGCGGTCGGGTCGGCCGCGTGTGAACTGGATCTTGCGGGCGCGCTTCTTGGCCGCGCGGCAATGATCGCGCCATTCCAGGCCGGCGCCACCGGCCAAGGCATCAGCCTGCTTCAATAGGCGCACCATGACCCGCACAGCGTCCCACAGCAGGCTGCTGTCGCTCGGGTCGTGCATGAGTGCCGAGGTCACAGTGCTGTCCAGCCGCACGACCGCACCATCTTCCAGTTTTGCCTGACGGGCATTCGACAGCAGCGCCCGATTGATCTCTCCCAGGTCTCGGGCCGGATCGCGCTGATCGTCTTTTGCAGCACCGACTTCCGCGGGCTCCAGGACCACGGCAGGCGGGCAAAGGCCCGGAACGATGCCGAGTCCTCCAGATGAAATGCCAGCTCCTGATAGGTCAACTGCCGGTATTGCTTGAGAAGCGCGCAACGCAAGACCGCTTCAGCAGGTAGGCCCTGCCGTCCGGTGGCCTTGACGTCGACCGGCCCAAATCGCGCGCCACCAAGCCAAGAAGGTCGCGATGCTCATCCAGCCATTGCGACATTGCCTTCAACTCGTGACCGATCTGTCGATAGCGAATTAAGTTGTCCGGTTTAGGTAGCACACGAGTTGTCCGCTGCTTCTGGTTTTGTTCTGCTGGCCGCCGAGCGGGTTCAAGCGGCTTTTTGTGTCTGTACGGCTATTCCATTGTGGTCGTAGCGGCCCAGACAGCGAGGCCCGTGGAAGATTGCATAGGCGCCGTCATGATAGCGGCGCACCTTGACTGTCGCCTTGACGAAATGGGGCCGCAGCGGGCTTTCGGGAATTTGCAGCTTCAGCCGATTGAACGAGACACAATTGTCGTTGCCGACCTGGCGCTCCTCCTGAATGCACAGGATCTCGCCCAGATCGACGCCGGGAATGGCGACGAAGGCTGAGCCTTCCTGTTCGGGCTTGACGGCGAAGCGCTTGTTGTGGGCCGGAATATAAACGTCGCGCAGAAAGCTGTTGGCCTCCTCTATGGTGGCGATCCCGGCCAACGCCAGCTCTTTCGTCAGCCGGTCTTGCAAGGTTTGGAAAACCCGCTCCGAACGACCGCGTGCCTGCGGCGAATAGGCCGCGATATGCTCGACGCCAAGGTGAGCCAACGCGCGACCGACCTGGGTCAGGTTTGTCCTGTCGATTTTTCCACCAGCCTGCGGCGTATAGAAATAGTGGCTGCCTCGATCCGTATAGAGGCTCAACGCCAGACCATGGCCGCCAAACACCTCCTCCAAAGCCCGAAACGTCGAAGCCGTCCCTTCTTCCTCGGTCAGAAAGCCCGAATAGATGGTGTTCGTCGCATCGTCCATCGTGACGATGAGGTCGAGCGCCGGTTGGCCGCCGAGCCAGATGTGGCGCGAGCCATCCTGATGCAGCATCATCCCCGGCAAGGGTCGGCGCGGCCGCTTGCGCCGGTGTGCTCCACGCCGGGATGCCTTGGTCAAAAGGCCTTTCGAATGCAGGAACGCCTTCGTCCAGGTGTAACTCCAGCTGAACCGATGATCGCGCACCAGAAGTTCGTGGAAATGCTTGGCCGTGAACCCGCTGTAGCGCGTCCGGTAGAGTGTCTCGACCTCAAACTCCCGGTCCAGCGGAACCCGTTTGCCAGACGCCTTGCCAAGACGCCGGTCCAATAAGCCGGCCTCCCCAGCCTCTTCATACCGGCAGCACCAGCGCCGGAAGGTTCGCTCGCTCAGACCCAGCAACTGCGCAGCCTCCATCTGGTTGAACTCCAAAGCTTCATAGCGGCTCAATACGTCTCGGAACTTGATCATTCGCACACCTTGATTGGCTTCCGACCGGCGCATCCTGACCCCGTTTAAAGGTCAAGACTTACCGGACAGATCGTGTGCTACCTAAACCGGACATATCGTGTGCTACCGACACAACTCGTGACCGATCTCGTGCGCGGCGAAAAGATCGAATATGCTTATATCAGGAGCGTCAATGCGGAACTGTCGTCAGGGTGACATTTTTGCTTTCCGTCGGTTGTTGCGGCATCCACGGTCTGAGTCCGATTGCAAGACGCGGCTCGTTGCCAAGCCAGATCCAACTTATATACGGTCGCTGTTTGAGACAGCGGCACCAACATCCCGCTTGCGGCGGACAAGGGCTCAGGAGGACGAGACCATTCTGGCTTA
Source organism: Mesorhizobium sp. M1406 (assembly GCF_040317555.1). NCBI lineage: Bacteria > Pseudomonadati > Pseudomonadota > Alphaproteobacteria > Hyphomicrobiales > Phyllobacteriaceae > Mesorhizobium > Mesorhizobium sp. M1406. Next base: position 4,770 of record NZ_JAMYKW010000082.1, read on the forward strand.
CGGCCATTTCAGGGCCACGCATATTCTCGGCTCGTCCCACCAGGATCGGGTCCTGGAAGATTTGCAGAATTCAGTTCGGCTAACGCATCAGGCGGTCTTCATGACCGCGCCCTCGATGACGACGCCGGCGCTGACGTATTTCCACAGCGCGACGACCAGCTTGCGGGCGAGCGCAACAATCGCCGCCTTCTTCAGACGGCCGCCCTTGTGTTTGACCCGGTCCTGGAACCACAAGGTGAGCGCCGATCGCGGTTGATGGCGCAGCCACAGCCAGGCCGTCTGGATCAGCGTCGTTCGCAGCCTTGGATTGCCGGCTTTCGATACCCCCTGGTCGTGATCCACCGAGCCGCTCTGCCACGGTGTCGGCGCGAGGCCCGCATAGGCGGCAACCTGTCGTCGGTTGTCGAAGTGACGTGACAGCCCCTCCGACCACAAGACGGCGGCAAACTCCGGCCCGATGCCCTTCAGGTCGAGCAGCATCGCCGGTGCCGGCGAGACGACCGGCACGTCAGCAAGCATGGCATCGCGCGCGACCTCGACAGCCTTGATCTGCTCCAGCAGCAGTTCGAGCCTGTCGAGTTCCCGGCCGACCTGCGCCTGCAGATGTGCCGGCAAGGGTCGGCCGTCGCCGGTCTGGAGCGCCTCCAGTCGCTTGCGCCGGTCGCGGCGCAGCGGCTCATAACCGGATACGCCCTGGGCGAACAGCAGGCCTTTGACGCGGTTGACGTGGCGCACGCGCTCGTTCGTCAAAGGCCTTGCGCGTGATGCGGCGACGGTCCTCCTCCTCGGGCGCCGGCACCCGGAGCATCGCACACACACGTGGCTCGCCTCGCTTGTAGGCCAGCAACGCCCGGACCAGCGCCTCACCGTCGATCTTGTCGGTCTTTGCGCGGCGGCGCCGGCGCGAATTCGCAATCGACGCCGGATCGACGACGTGACTTTCGATCCCTTCGGCCTCCAACACGCGATGGATCCAAAAGCCATCGAGCCCGGCCTCCTGGATCACGATGATCGGAAAGCACTGCCCGGCCCGGGCCTGCGCCTTCCTCTTGAGCTCGGCAAATCGCGCCAGCAGTCCGGCGACGTCGCCGGCCACCACCGAATGCTTCGACATCTTTTCGCCGCCACCCGGCGACAGCGAGGTGATCAACCATTTCGAGCGGCTCAATTCCAATGAGACGAAGATTGCGCCAAGATCGGTACGGATAGCGGTCGGCGCTTCGGATTAGTGAGCTGCAACGGGCATGCTTGCCTCCAGGGTAAGGTGTTGATTCAGCGACCTCACTTTGCCACAGCGCAGGTCGCTATCCACCCTCCTCATAGGATCTGGCTTGGACGGTGCGTTCTTGTCGCATTGTCGGCTCCGGCGGTTACAGATTGTGCTTTGGAATCAGTGGCATGAAACCAAAGTGTACCTGAAACCGCCGGGCCTTGCCTTCGCAAATCACGATTTAAGCAATAAGATCAATGGTTTGGCGTTTATGGGCGGAAACTAACTAGTTGCGAACTGAGTGCCTAGAGATTTCCCGTCGGTCAGCTTCGAGAAAACTTCAGACCAAAAGCGGTAGTCGCGATCGCGACCATCGGAGCGGGCCGTCAGGGCGCAATGAGCTGCAGCAGTGGCCGCGTTCTGCCATACAGGTCGAGTGCGGCGGCTGGCCAACATCGCGGCTTCGAAGGGCCCCCATGGAACGTGGACCCGGATTGCCATGCCGACGCCTACGTGAAAACGGCCATCGAACCTCCGCCCGCTTCATGCCAAGCTAAGGTGACGGCACCGGCAAAAGGGTTCTGATCAATGGGAGACCGTATAAACTGCAGAGCGACTGCCCTGTTCTCCGCGCGCGTTCCTCGGCATGCCGATTCCGAAACACCGTGTGTGAGAAACATCGAGGATGCGGTTGACCAGGCTTGAGAGGCTGTATCCGGCGACCATCCCGGCCTGAGTATAAAGGGAGCCCTTACCGAGTACCGGCATGGAGTTGATCTCTAGGACAAAGGGCTGGCCGGAGCGGTCGATCCGAATGTCGACGCGGGCATAGTCCCGACACTGGCATGCACGGAAGGTCGCAACTGAAATGCCTCGCACCTTCGCCGCAACCTTGCTGCCGATTCGTGTCGGGCAAATCCCGTGCGGCGTCTCTTCCCATGTGGCAAAATGCGTTTCGCGATCACCGAAGTCGCGCTCCACCAGAGGCAACACCTCGAGATCTTCGTTTCCAAGCAGTGCGACGGTGATTTCTCGCCCCTCGATGTATTCTTCCACGAGCGCATCCTGCGCATATTGAGTGACGATCACTTCTACGGCCTGCCTCAACTGAGCGGGATTATGCACGAGTTGCACTCCGAAGCTGTTGTATTCGTGACGCGGCTTCACTATTAATGGGAATAGCAGGTCGCCGGTACTTTCAGTCCCGTTATGCATTGTGCGAAAGTTCGGCGTCGGTACGCCACAATCGCGGATAAGCTTCTTAGTGATGACCTTGTCGAGCGCCAGCCCGTGCCCGATTGGGCTTGATCCGGTGTACGGGATGCCCGCCATTTCGAGCATGGCCGGAACGTGGGTGAGACGGCACTCGCCCTGAATTCCGTACGCCATATTTAGAACGATTCCCGAGGGACGGGCTTGCGGATCGGTTGGCATGAACCGCTCGAGCCTAGCGAGCAGTCCCTTATCGCCTTCGCACAGCAGCGTCTCGTGGCCGCCCTCTTGCAATGCCGCCACCACACTTTCGACCGCCTTTAGGTCTTCGACCTCCGGACGGGACTGACCGAAACGGTTGATAACGCCCGTATAATCATGGTTGCAAACGATGCCTACTCGCACATGTATCTCCTCGAACGGGGACCGCTAAAGTCAAAACGGATTCTTCACCCCCCATGCAATTGGCGTGCCCACCTAAGAGATTGTGCGAGCAAGAAGGGCAAAGCCATATGTCCCGAGCCGCAACGGCCGAATACTTGCGCCTCAGTATGTCGGGATTCGAACGGAAATGTCTTCAACCGAATACGATCATGTCCCGCTGGCGTGGTGAGTTGGCCAAAGGTGCCGCCGCTTCGTCTTCGTACGCAGTGATCGCGCCCGGTCGCGGGACACTGTCGGAGCCATCAGGCGGGAATGGCCCGCTCCAAAGATGAAGCTTCCAAATGTCCGATCTTTCCCAGGCACAGAGCCACGCCTTCCAACTCGCCCCCACCCTGATTTGGTTAGGGTCGGCATCATGTCAGGCGAGTTAAGTAATCAGGCTCAGCGGCCGCCAAAGCGGGGCGCTCGTTTCTCCAGGAAAGCCAAAGCTCCCTCTGGGCGATCTTCGCTCGAATAGGGATCGGTACCAACATTCTGTCGCAATCCCGCGAAAGGGGGCATGCCCAGCTTCTTAGTGAAGTCTCCTTCACCTTAAGAACCGAGAGAGGCGCATTGGCCGCAATTCGCTGCGCGAGCCGCGTCGCTCCCTGCAAGCTGCCGCGCGGCGCCACCCTTGTTGAGCAGCCCGAGGCGCAGCGCCTCATCACAGTCCATCTGCCGCCCAGTGAACAGCAGCTCCAAGGCATCCCGCGCGATAGCAGCTGCGCGGCGACAATCAACTCTGATGAGAAGCTCGCACATTCATTGTCGCGCCGCACAGCCCGGAAGCGCTTGAACTTCCGCATCGTCCAGCCGGGTCGCGTCAAATGATTGCGACATGGGGGCGCTCCTTTTGGTTGGTTCGACAGCGCCAAAGGATACTATACCCTCGCCGCTCCCTCATAGCATTTACGACGCTGTTGAGCGTGCGCTCGCGAGCGGCTGCGCTACCGCAGAGCTACACCTGTATGGGGCGATGAGTGTCAAGCCTGGCTTCGGCTAGACTCCTGATGGAACCGCTTGCGCGGGTCAAAGCGGCGCGCGCTTTCCACGGATGTGCTGTCGCTGATCCGGCAGAATTGCTTCCATGCACAGGGTCAAGCGGTGTGCGACACGTGCTACCGGCTTGTCGGATCGTCGACACAACACATATTGCACAATCTCCCATGGTGCTTGCGCTAAGTTACTGAATAAACCGCGTAAAGCCCTCCTTCCGCCAGATCAACGCGAATGGCATCAGTTTTGCGTGATCTCTTTGCGAGGTGATTGTAGCTGCCCCGCCGAAAGGCAGCGGGTCATGTGCAGCGTGATTGGAGGCGCAACGTGAAACATGAAGTTGCAGAATTTGCGTTGAATTCATCGCAGGAGCGGATGTGCTTTCTCGACGGGCTTGATCCGCGGCGCAAGGATCTCAACATATGCTGCGCAATAGAAATGACGACCCGATTGTCGACCCGGCAGCTGCATGAAGCGCTGATCCCTATTATACCGCAGCACGTCTTCCTAAATACGAGGCTTGTTCGCCGTGACGGGCGTTATGTTTGGCTACGCCAAGTAGGATCTGACTTCCTAAAAGAGGTTGTTCTCCCAGAGAGAGCCTGCGAATCGGTAAAGAAACTTACTGATCTGTATCTGGAGTTTATAAGGCAGCCTTCTGGACTAATAGATCGCTTCCCTTGGCGAGTGCAACTTGTCCAGTGTGAAGGCAATAGCTATCTTTTCTGCATGTTTCATCACATAATCTGCGATGGGGATCGATCATTACTGTTATTCCTGCAAAGCCTTTCGGGCCAAACCAAGATCGAGAGGGACCACGGCACCCTGGTCGGAGTCCCTTTGGCAGAGCCGTCAACGAAAGTCGATTGGGAAGCGGTGTCGCGCCTCGCTGATGACGTCATCGATCTGGGCGATCTGCGCGGTAGGTTCCACTACATTGGCACTCCGCAACCGACTTTGAGTGAGTTTGTCATTGCACCAGATGAGCAAAGTTGGGGCCATGACGAAACTGAGGCGGGTCTTTTGGCCGCATTGCAATTCGCGACCGCAAATCTGTTGAATAACGAGCAGATTATCGTCGCTATTCCTCAGGATTGCGTTCCCGATAGCTGTTCGGAATTCGGCTATTTCGGAAGTCCAGGATTGGCACTGATACCGCCATTGATTGAAGGCCGCTGTTTTGGGACCAGTTTCGGCCAAGTGCCGCAATGGGCACTGGCGCAGGTGGAACTCTCAACCCGCATCGGGCGCGTTCCGTACCAGGAAATTGCTGCCTCGCCCGGTTTTGCGGAATTGGGCCGGGCTGACAATCTGTTCGATGTTGTCTTGGTGCGGCGTCGGATTTTCGGCTTCTCCAGCCCATCGATCGCACGAGTCTTCGAGCCGGCGCCATCCCCCACACCGTACCTGATGGTCGCCAATCATTGGCATGACGCTTCCGGACGGCTGATTTGCCGGCTAGAGGCTGCCAATGGCCTGATGAACCAGAGTTCGCTCGATTATCTGGCAGGCCGCATGAAAGCCTACCTGCTACCAAAACAGCCCATTGCAGCCCGTCCGAAGGACCTGGTTGACCTCACCGGAACTAACGAAACTATGACGCCATTTTTTCTGGCCGCATTGCGCCAGCAAGCCGATGGCAACCCAGAGCGTGAGGCGATACAAGGTCAACGCGACAGCTATTCCTACCTGTCACTAATCCGCATTGCGGATCAATTGGCCAGCCATATTCAGCGACAGATCGGTGGGGGCAATCCGACGGTCGCTTATGCGGGTCCGCGCGAGGCTAAGGAAATCACGGCTCTTGTCGGGGTGAATATGGCAGGCGGGTGTTTTCTTCGGCTGGATGAAAACGACAGCCATTTGCACCTAAAGCAATTGGAAAGGACAGGTGCGGAGGCGATCCTGGTGACCGAGGAGGCGTTTCAGGATTTCGATCGGCCGGAGGGGTTCGCTCCTTGCGACACGCCGGTTGCAGGTTTTCGCCTTCTGGTCGGGTCACGAGAGCGGGTCCCATCCCCAAAGTTTGACGCCTATGCAGTCATGACTTCAGGATCCACAGGAGAACCAAAGGTTATCCGGTTTCCGGCTGCACAATTGGACCAACTGGTGAAATGGCATCTCGACAGGCTGCCCGAGGCACACCGCATGGCTCAGCTGTCGTCGCTTGTGCACGATATAGCATATCACGAAATCTATGCGACGCTGGCTGGAGGGCGCACCCTCGTCTTCGCGGGGGCGAATTTAAGGTCGAGCCCAGGCGCGCTCGCGTCGTTCGTGAACGAAATGGCGTTGGACAGAATCTACCTCCCAACGGTGCTGCTGGAAGGAGCGGTCAACGCAGCGTTGGAACAGAACCTGCCTTGCCGGGAATTGCGAATGGTCATTGTTGCCGGCGCGACATTAGAGATCAGTGACAATGTTCGGCGCTGGTTCGCTAAGACAGGCGCGACCCTCGTCAACCATTATGGCATGTCAGAAACCCAGGACATAACCGCCCATGTCCTCGGAGGGGCATCCGATGCTTGGCCAGACCGGCCCCATGTTGGCCGGCCGATCGCAGGAACAAAGGTTTCTATATTAGGCTGCCGGAACGAACCACTTCCGGCGGGCGTGGCTGGCAACCTGGCGGTCCAGTTCCCGATCGACTCGGGGCATGGGTTCTCAGCGCCGACAGTGTTGGGTGATATTGGGTTTGTGGATGACGACGGCAATATTCATTTGGTGGGACGCAGCGATCGGATAGTCAAACTGCGTGGCAACCGGATTTCGTTGGAGGCGATAGAATTGGTCCTTCGTCAGCGCGAAGACATTCTAGATGCTGCTGCAATTGCTCCGCATGCAACTGCGTTTGGACAGGAGCCTCGCGTCTTTTTCACATGCGAACCTAAATTTCCGGAGCCGCCGTCGGACGATCTGGTTGATTACGTCGTAGGCAAACTCGGACGTCAGTTCCGTTGCCGGGTGTCGAAGTTAGCCGAGATGCCACGTCTGAAGAACGGCAAGATAAATTACCCGTCACTCGAACGCCGCGCTGCTGAGATAGGTGTTGGAGAGACATCCTTGTCCGTCCTAGACCAAGAAGCAGCACCCGATGACATGAAGGTGGCGGCAGCCATTCGCAAGCTAGTGCCCGACGCGAGGTTCACAGCGTCTAGCCGTTTCAGCGAAATTGGTTTCGATTCTCTTGAGCTCATGTCGCTTGAATTGGAGCTTGCCGGCACCTTTCCGGATTTGACGGTAGCCGATTTTTATCGCTTTCCCACCGTTGCCGCGCTGGAGAAACACCTTGAGAGAACCAAGAGTCCAGTCAAGTTCGATGCCCCCGCTCCCGTGCGATTCGAGGGGCGAAACGACCACGTCAGCGTCGTCGGCATGGCCGGTCGGTTCCCCGGGGCCCTAACAACGGAGGCCCTGTGGCAGAATCTTGCGGGTGGGCGTTGTCTGATCACGAAGGACGACGACGACGCAACCAAAGAGGAGGCGAAAGAAGAAGGTTCCAGATACTTTGTTCCAAGCTTCGGGCGGCTCGAAAACGTGGATTCATTTGACTACGAATTCTTTGGGCTCTCTCCGGCTGAAGCATACAGGACCGATCCGCAGATACGGATTTTTCTCGAATTATGCTGGTCAGCGCTTGAACATTCCGGTGATGCCGGCTACGGAGCCGATACCCGCATTGGACTGTTCGCGGGTGCCGGGCTCAGTACGTATTTAATGAATGAACTCGAGCCCTTGCGCAAAAGCAGGACCGATGCCTGTTTTCGCGAGGACAACACGCTACAGCAACGGCTCGGCAACGACCGAAACTACCTGACATCCACGGTTTCTTATCGCCTTGGCCTCACGGGACCGAGCGTCACGATTCAGGCGGCGTGCGCGACGTCGTTGGCGGCAATTCACTACGCCCGGCAAGCACTGCTGAACGATGAATGCGATATCGCACTGGCCGGTGGCATTTCGGTGATTTGGCCTCAGCCGACTGGGTACGACTATGTCGAAGGATCGGTCCGCAGCCTGAAAGGTCTTTGTCGCCCCTTCGATGCTGAAGCCGACGGAACCGTGTTTGGAAACGGTGGCGGGCTCGTTGTACTGAAAAGGAGCAGCGATGCTATCCATTATGGCAACACAATTTATGCAAACATCGCCGGTAGCGCGGTCAACCATGACGGCAGCCGCAGGATGAACTTTGCCGCACCAAGCCCCGAGGGGCAGGCTGATGTAATCACGCAGGCTTTGCGCAATGCAGGCTTGGGTCCCAATGCGCTTAGTTTTGTCGAGGCACACGGTACCGGTACAGTCCTTGGAGACGCCGTCGAATGGAGTTCCATTAGGCAGAGTCTGAAGAGAGCCAAACGGGATGCGCCGTGCTTGGTTGGCTCCATCAAAGGCAACATAGGGCATCTCGACGAAGCAGCTGGGGTCGCTGGATTCATCAAATCCTGCCTAAGTTTATATCACGCGGTCTTTCCAGGCACCTGCCATTTCCGCGAACTAAACCCGCGGCTACCGCCCGATGACACCATCCAAGTGTCAAGCCGCCCGGTGCCGCTCGGTCTCTCCAACTCGCTGTTCGGTGGCGTAAGTGCATTTGGGATGGGGGGCACAAATGCGCACATCATTTTGCAACGTGTACATGGCAGACGATCGAGGGAGCCAGTAACATGACACAGGCAATCGGCACGATCCTTCCACTATCGGCTAAATCGGTCCCAGCCTTTAAGGCCAATGCGGCTGCACTTAAACAGTTTCTCTTGCAAGGGATCAACCGCAATAAGCCCGACTTGGTCGAAACCTTGTCGCGTGGGCGACATCATTTCAGTCCATGCCGAGGCATAATTTATAGAAATGAGGACAGTTGCAGTGTCCACTCCGGCGAACCGATGAAGCAGCTTCCCGATGGGCAAAGTTCTTCGAATCTGGTCTGGATGTTTCCGGGGCAGGGAATGCAGCTGAACTGGAATATCATCGGGCATCTGAACGGCATCGAGGTATTTCGGGACCGTTTCAACGAGATTCTCGACGGCTTTCGGTCCCGCCTGGGCCAAAGGCTCTTTGCCGAAAAGATTGGCGCGTTGCTCCCGAAAGAGGGCAATAATGGTTTCGTCTGTGATCGATCAAATACGATCCATGATCAGGCGCTCGTTTTTGCTGTTGAACTGTCGCTCGGCGCTTTGTGGCTGTCATGTGGAATTCGACCAGCCGGGCTTGTTGGGCATAGCGTCGGCGAAATCGCTGCCGCAGTGTCTGCCGGCGTGCTTGCTCAGGACGAGGCACTCGATCTGATCGTCGCACGCGCGGTGGAAATGGAACAGGTGCCTGAGAAGGGCTTCATGTGTCAAGTGGACGCCGATGCTGAGTCATTGCAGACTCCGCTACAGAGGTTTGGTGTCGAAGTTGCTTGCAAGAATTGTCCTGACCGGACGGTTGTGGCGGGCCGAGAGGCTGCATTTGAGGTCCTCGCGAATTATTGTGCAGAGAATAGGCTAAGGCACCACCGGCTCAAAGTTGCCAATGCCTTTCACACCGCGATTATGGCGCCAGCGTCGCAAGCTTTGCGAGTTAGAGGTCCCATTCTCGCGCCCAAGACTCCTTTTATTCCGATTTTCCCCACCTGTTCCGCGCATACAGGTGAGCCATTCACACGAGATTACTGGGCTACGCAAATGCGATCTTGCGTTGATTTTATTGCAGGGGTGGAGCGTGTGTTGGACCGGATTGAGGCGCCAATTTTCCTTGAGATCGGCCTTGGACAGGCGCTGAGCGCCTTTACTCGCACAATTGCAGAGCGCAATGTCCGAGCTGAATTCGGTGTGGTGGCGGGGATCGGTCGTCCTGACAATCCAGTTGCGGAGAAAATCGCTGATTTGTTTGCGGCGGGCTATGCTCTGCCCTGGCATAAGCTTAACAACACCGAACGTGGTTTGCTCGTCCCGATGCCGACTTACCGGTTCATCCAGAGTGAAATCGGCAGCACTGCGTTTCGCATGCAGGTCCCTAGACAACACGCGGCCTCGCTGCCACCTCTCGGCAAAGGGACCATCCGCAAGACCACGACGTTCGAGATATCTCCGCAGGAAGCCGCTTGGTTTGAGCAGCATCGGGTGAACGACGCCTATGTAGTTCCCGGAGCTGGAATGCTGGCGATGATTTTCGATTTCCTTTCCGACCTAGGCCACGTCACTGAGAATCAGCTGAATGATGTGGTTTTTGAAGCGCCTATCGTTTTGAACACGGCCGAAAGCAGATGTCGGATTGGCATTCAGGTCGAAAGTGGCGATCGGCCAAGGGTTGCGCTTTATTCTCAGACGATAGGGAAAGAAGAGACTTGGACGCTTAATGCTTTGGCCGTTGTGGTAGACTCTATCGCAAGTTGGCCTGATGAAGCTGAACATTCGGATATGGGGCAACGCGGTAAGACCGATGCCTCTGAAAGCCTCTATGCACAATTTGTCCGGCAGGGGCTGGAATATGGTCCACAGTACAAGCGGATTGAGAGTAGTAGGCGTACCAAAAAGGCAGCTCATGCTCGGCTCTGTGCGCTCTCCAGCGCCACCGGATTGACCGGACTAACCACCGCCCTGAATGCGATGTTGCAGGCGGCGAGCTTTGCGCTTGCGGTTCCAGGGCAGGAAACGGCCTTTCTCCCTGCCAGCATAGGTTCGGTCAGCCTACGCGACGCGGCAAGTTTCGCCTATGCTGGAACTATCTCGGCCCGGGTTGATGGCAAACGCCACGAGGCCGTCCTTCGCGACGCTAAGCAAAGGCCGATCTGCACGATGCGGGACGTCGGACTTATCCCCAGCAACCTAGCGCATGGCATTGATAATTTAACAGAACCTGACAGGCCAGTTCTGTCGACGGCGGCGGAGGTCCTGGGCGTAAATAAAGCGTCGCTAGATATAAACGGTTCCTTGTCCGACAACGGTGTTGACTCCTTCCAGTTGGTCGAGCTTCGGTTGGCACTCGAAGAATTAAGCGATACCCGTATACCACTGAGCTTGCTTTCTGACGGTGCCAGTCTCCAGGAGATCGAGCGCCAGTTCGCAGTGATGAGCAGCGGTAAATTCCCTTTTCTGTCGGCCGCGCTTGCTGCTCCCGCAACGGCCGAGCAACCCCGACCGAAGATCTTTTTCGTGGAAGGGATTTTCGGCCATGTTGGGGGAGAGGCCGGACTGCGCCACTCAGTCAAGTCCAGCATCGATGTGATCGGTCTGGGCGCGCCCAACGACGGCACTTCTGACGATATCGTAGGGGCTGTCCGCCAGATGGCCGATGAAGTCGAGCAACACCAGCCGAATGGTCCACTGGTGCTAATAGGCCACTCATTTGGAGCTATGCTCGTATATTCCCTGGCTGTGGAAGTAGGACGTCGCGGCCGAGAGGTTGAGCGGATTGTCGCCATGGATGGCCTTTTGGCGCCATCATTGTCCCCGCATCATACCGCGCGTATAGACGATGACGATTTCAACCAACTTCTGCACATGAGCCGGTGTAAGCCAACAGCGCCAGACTCCCCCTCCTCTAAGGCAGAGGGCGTCGTGATCGGCGAATTGAAGCGGGTATTCGAGAAGAATTGCCGCATCGCAGCTTCAGCTCAAATCTACGCGCCAATCCACTATCACGTGACGCTGGTCCTACCTAGGCAGGACAATGTCACCGGCATAACCGAAGAGATCTTCTTGCAGAACTTACGCGCGATCCAAGCAGGTACCGGTGTAAAAGAAAAACCCAACGTTGAGATCCTTTATGTCAATGGTGACCATTTCTCGATGATTCGCAGTCCGGCTATCGATGAGATCGGACGTCTCTTTGTATCTCACGCAAGCTTATCCGCCCGGCCACTGTGAGCCTACCCCACCGTATGGCGGATGCCAAAATGACACTGGCGCGCGATGACCACCCCTTTCACGGATGATATTCCGTGACTATGCATTCCGGACAAAGCAGGGAACGGGTCAGCTTGGCGCAGCACTGCTGGGTCAGCGAGTATGGCTTTCATAATGTTTGCCGCCATTCTCTGCCCAAAATGAAGGATATCCGATGGCAATTGAAACCGCACAAGAGACGCACTTCAGTAGATTGCATTTCGATCCCATTCGATTTCTACAGCAGATCGTGGCCATCGACAGCTGCGATCCGCCGGGTAGTGAAATCGAGGTCGCCAAACTCGTCCACGCGGAACTACTCGCCCTCGGCATAGAGGCCGAACTGGATGAATTCCTTCCTGGTCGGGCAAATGTCCTAAGTAGAATTCGCGGAACGGGTGAAAAGCCCGCGTTGCTCTTTTCGTCCCACATGGACACCGTGCCTGTCGGCACCGCCCCATGGCGACTGCCACCGTTCTCTGGCGAAATCGCGCAAGGCCGGCTATACGGGCGTGGCTCAACCGACATGAAAAGCGCCCTTGCAGCAATGATCGCAGCTGCAGGGAACTTGGCGGATAAGCGTGAAACGCTGAAGGGTGATCTGATCCTGGCATTTACTGCAGGAGAAAGCTCAAATCTACTTGGTGCTCGCCGATTTGCCGAGCAGGGTATAAAGGAGGAGATCGGCGCTTTTCTTTGCGGGGAGCCTAGTGATCTCGATATCATTATCGTTGAAAAGGCGGCTTTGTGGCTGCGGGCTACTGCCATGGGTAGGTTGGGTCACGTCTCCGGCGAACCTGGGATCAACGCGATCGATGCGATCCACTCGTTCCTCACCCGCCTCTACTCTCTAGAATTGGACTGCCCGCCGCATCCGCTTCTGGACGGCCCGACCATTCGTGTTGGTCGGATCGAGGGAGGCTCTGCCATTAACCTCACTCCAGACCGCTGTACCGTTGACATTGATATCCGACTGCCTCCGGGTGTCGATCACCTTGCAGTTGTAACGCGCGTGGAAAATATCGCACCAGAGGATGTCGTCATAAGAATCCTTGACTTTAAGCCCGCGGTGGAAAGTCTGCCAGACGAGAGCTTCGTCAAGCTATGCAGTGACGTCTGCACACGTCACCGGATGCGCAAGCCGGAGATCAAGGGTGTGTCTTACTACAGCGACGGCGCTATCTTGCTGGAGGGGCTGTCCGTTCCCTTTGCCATCATCGGCCCCGGCGATCTCGGCCTGAGTGGGCAGCCAGATGAATCCGTTTCCGTCGACAACGTGCTGAAGGCAGTTGAGATTTATCAAGACGTCGCCACGGCCTGGCTATCGTAAGGATCAACATGTCTCGCCTCCCAGGTATAGGCATCGCGAGGGACATCATCGCCGGCCCCGAAATCGAATACGTCGTCCGCCTCGTCGGCCACTTGTAATCTTAATTGCAACTTTTCTGGGTAGGAGTTTTCAACAAATGTCGGCCACTGCGGACTCGTTTAAACGAAATGCTGATATCGACTCCGTGCTCAACGACGCACGGCAGCGATTTGTCGACCGCAATCCCA
>NZ_JAMYKW010000083.1:0-17928 GCF_040317555.1 Mesorhizobium sp. M1406
CGCCATCACAGACGGCTTCGTTCTCGCCTCGCAAAATCAACCCGAAGCAAATGTGTGCGCACGCTAGCCCACAGGGGGAGAAGGATAAGAGGCGGCACAGTTATTCCGCGGCCGCGCCGGCGGCGCTTTTGCGGGTGGCGTCGACCATCAGCCGCCGTTCCCGGAACACGCCCCATTGCTGGTCGACCAGCACGCCGATGAGAATGACGCCGCCCATCACCGCGAAGTTGAGCGAGGACGGGATGCCGAGCAGGTTGACGAGGTTCTGCAACTCCTGCAGCAGCACCGTGCCGAGGATGACGCCGATCAGCGAGCCCTCGCCGCCGCGCAGCGAGAAGCCGCCGAGCACGGCGGCCGCGATGGCGTAGAGTTCGTAGAACTGGCCGTGGCTGGCCGGCGAGATCGAGCGCGTATACATGGCGAAATAGATCGCTGACAGCGCCGTCAGCACGCCGCAGATGACGTAAGCCGCCATGACGACGCGGCCGGTGCGGATGCCGGAATATTTCGCCGCTTCCTCGTTCTTGCCGATGGCGTAGAGATAGCGGCCGAACACCGAGCGGTGCAGCACCACCCACATGACGATGGCGATGACGATCAGCGCGATGAAGCTGTTCGGCACGCCATAGGAGCGCCCGGCGGTGATGAATTCGAGCTCGGGAAAGTTCTGGCCGAAGGCGAAGCCGGCGGTGCCGTCGGCGGTGTAGAAGCGGGCGACGCCGCGATAGATCAGAAGACCGCACAGCGTGACGACGAAGGGTTGCAGCTTGAGCCTTGTGATCAGCCAGCCATGCACCAGGCCGATGATGGCGCCAAGAAAGAGGATCAGCACGAAGGCCAGTGGCCACGCCACCTCGCGCACGGCGATGAAGTCGATGAACAACGTTCCCAGCAGCGCAACCACCGAGCCGACCGACAGTTCGATGCCGCCGGTGATGATGACGAAGGCCTGGCCGATCGACAGGATGCCGAACAGGCCGATCAGGTTCGAGGTGTTGGCGAGGTTGATCGGCAACAGGAAGCGCGGATTGATGATCGCCACGATGGCGCCGACCACCAGGATCAGGATCAGCAGGCCGAGATCTTTCTTGCTCATCGTTTTCTCCCCAATGCCTGAGCAGATCGCGCTTGCGCGAGACCCCGGCAAAAACCTATTTCGGCTGCTTACCCACCGCCAGCAGCAGCACGTTTTCCTGGCTGAACCGGTCCTTGTCGAGAATGCCCGAGATCTGGCCCTCATGCATGACGGCGATGCGGTCGGACACGCCGATCACCTCTTCCATGTCTGAGGAGATCATCAGCACGGCGACGCCGGCATCGGCGAGAGCGCGCATCAGCCCGTAGATTTCCGCCTTGGCGCCGATGTCGATGCCGCGCGTTGGCTCGTCGAGGATCATCACTTTCGGATTCATGGCCAGCCATTTGCCGAGCACGACCTTCTGCTGGTTGCCGCCCGACAGCGTTCCGGTGCGCGTTTGCACCGACGGCGCCTTGATGCCGAGATCTTTCTTTTGTTTCTCGGCGGTGGCGGTCTCGGCGCTTGCGGAAACCAGGGAGCGTCGCGCATGCGCCGGCAGATTGGGCAGCGAAATATTCTGGGCGATCGACAGGTCGAGCAGGATGCCGGTCAGCTTGCGGTCCTCCGGCACCAGGAAGATGCCATGCGCGACGGCGTCGGCCGCCGAGCCGAGCACAAGCGGCTTGCCGTCGAGCTCGAGCGCGCCGCCAAGACTTGAGTCGATGCCGAAGAAAACCCGCGCCAGTTCGGTGCGGCCGGAGCCGACAAGGCCGGCAAGGCCGAGGATTTCGCCGCGCCTGACGTCGAGATCGACCGGCCGGCCGGGATAGGCTGGCGTGCGGATGGCCTTGGCCGAAAGCGCTGTGGCGCCGGGCGCGCGCGCGGCCTCGGAGGCCTTTTCGCGCTCCTTCAGCATGCGGCCGATCATCAGCTTGACCATCTGGTCATGGCCGATGTCGCTCTTCGGCAAGGTGCCGGCCAGCATGCCGTCGCGCAGCACGACGACGCGGTCGGCGACGCGCTCGACCTCGTGCAGGCGGTGCGAAATAAAGATGACGCTGATGCCGTCGGCCTTCAGCGCCTTGATGACGTCGAGCAATTTGTCGGTCTCGGCGAGTGGCAGGCTCGATGTCGGCTCGTCGAGGATGACCAGCCTTGCCTCGATCGACAGCGCCTTGGCGATCTCGACCATTTGCTGCTGCGCCAGCGACAGAGCGGCGACCGGTGTGTCGGGGGAAAAATTGGCGCCGACGCGCTTCAACAGCGGCGCCACCATGGTGCGCAGCTTTGCGCGGTCGACGAGCCTGAGCGGCCCGGCGCGCAACGGCTCGCGGCCGAAGAAGATGTTGGCGGCGACGTCGAGATTGTCGAACAGATTGAGTTCCTGGTGGACGAAGGCGATGCCCGAGCCCAGGCTGGCTTCGACGGTCAGGCTATTGTGGGCGATGCCGTCGACGGTGATCGTGCCGTTGTCCGGCGTGGTGACGCCGCCGAGTATCTTCATCAGTGTCGATTTGCCGGCGCCGTTTTCGCCGACGAGGCCGATGACCTCGCCCGGCCTGACCTCCATGGAGAAGCCGTCGAGCGCGACGACGCCCGGATAGGTCTTGCGCACGTTCTCGAGGCTGAGGAACGGGGTGGTCGTGGCGATGGATGTGTCGGAATAGTTCATCATGCCTGACAGCAGTTGGCGGGCTCACAGACTGACTGGCCTGATCGAACCCGTCAATAAAAAGCGAGGCGTCGCGCTACCCCTCACCCTTACCCTCTCCCCGTATAGAGAGGGGGAGAGGGAGCCGGAGGCGGATGGGGGCAGCGCTAACGACGATCAGTTTCCAGACATCGCCTTCAGGTTGGCGGCATAGGCGTCGACATCGTCCTTGCCGATGATCTTGGTGGGGACGATGATGAGGCCACCTTCCGGGATGCCCGACTTGTCGCCCTTGAGATAGGCAGCCATCAGCTTCATGCCCTGATAGGCCCATTCGAAGGGCTGCTGCACGACGGTTGCGGCAACGGTGCCTTCCTTGACGCCGCCCAGCGTGATCGGATCGTCATCGAAGCCGACGACGGTGATCGAGCCGAGCTTGCCGGCATCGCGCAGCGCTTCATAGATGCGCGGCGTGTTGTAGGAGTAGAAGCCGACCATGCAGGTGACGTCGGGGCTGGCGACCAGCGCGTCCTCGACGTTCTTCTTGGCGCGCGCCTGGTCGATGTCGTCGCCACGCACGTCGATCAGCTCGATCTTGGTGCCGGCCAGGCCATCCTTCATGCCCTGGATGCGCTCCTTGGCATTGTCGGCGCCGAGCAGGCCGACGAAGCCGAGGCACTTGCCGCCATCGGGCATCGCCTTCTTGGCGATTTCGGCCGCCTGCTTGCCGGCATCGACGTTGGACGAGCCGATATAGGCGACGCGCTTGGTCTGCGGGGCATCCGAGTCGGTGGTGAACAGCGCCGTTTCCGAGGCGATCTTGTTCAGCCCATCGGTCGAGGTCTTGGGATCGACGGCCGAGACCATGATGCCCTTGACGCCGGCGGTCACCAGATCGTCCATCAGCCGCTGCTGGATGGCCACCGAGGACTGCTCGGGATATTTGAGTTCGAGATTGTAGTCCGGCAGTTCGCCTTGCGCCTTCTTGACGCCGGCTTCGGCGGCCTTCCAGAAATCGGAAGCGCCGTTGACGACGAAGGCCAGCGTCGGCTTGTCGTCGGCGCGCGCGATTGCCGTGGCCGACAGGCCGAGCAGCAGCGCCGCGGTGGCTACGGATGCATTTCGTATCAAGGATTTCATGTTCAACCTCCCGTTTGGTTCAGTCGTGCGACTGACCGATCTTGCACTGACCTGATTTTGCCGTTTGCAGCTTGGACGCCCTCCTCCTCAAAGGGTTCCCGGCACCGAAAGAATGGCGTCCTTCCAGCCACGATGCGGACCTTAGAGACTCATCCTTCGTTCGTAAATAGTCCGATTTGTCGGACATATCACATATCCGAGACAAGGCTTGCGGGGTTAATATCCGCTCGCCATCGGGCCATTTCTCGTACTCCCGCCGCCCCGAGTCCAACCGGCCCGGACGCGACAGATTGACGGTACAGCGCATTTTTGTATTAGTAAACAGTATTAGTTCTGAGGCGATATCCCTGGGTATGCTTGCGCTTCGCGGCACATCCGCCGGCGAGCCTCCGCCTCGGCTGCGCCAACGCCTATGTCTTATGCCGTTTGAACTTCGGGCTGTATGGAGATGCCGGATGGATAGACCTTGAAGCTACTAATAGATATAAATCCGTGCGACGATCTCTATAAATCGACAACGTCACGCCATCTTGCCGGCCTGACGGGCCGCCGCTAGACAGGCTGGAGGAGTGACATGAGCGAAACCACGGATCCGGCCATCGACACGGTGAGGCGCCGCAAGGCGCCGGCGAAGAGCGCCAGGGGTCGCGTCACCATGACCGACATCGCCAGGGCCGCCGGCTGCTCGCAGGCGACCGTTTCCTTCGTGCTCAACAATTCGCCCGGCATCAAGCTGTCGCAGCAGACCCGCGAGCGGGTGATCGAGGCCGCGCGGACCCTTGGCTATGCCGCGCCCGCCTTTTCGGCACTTCACCCGCCGCTTCCCGCCTTTGAAGGGCTGGACGGGGTGATCGGCTTCGCCGTCGACCAGCTCGCCACCAGCCCGGAAGCCGTCGTCGCCATCGAGGGCGCGCGGCAGGCCTCGTGGAATGCCGGCAACGTGCTTCTGGTGGCGCAGACGCTTGGCGATTCCGTCATGGAGCCGCGCGCCATCGCCGCACTCACCAAGCGGGGCATTTCGGCGCTGATCTACATGACCATCTTCACCCGCGAGATCACCGCGCCCGACTATCTCTACGGCCTCGACATTCCGGTGATCCTGCTCAATTGCTACACGGCGGACTACGCCTTCCCGGCCGTGGTGCCGAGCGAGATCGCCGGCGGCCAGAGCTCCACCCGCCATCTGATCAGCCACGGTCACCGCCGCATCGCCACTATCACCGGCGAGCCGTGGATGCAGGCAGCACAAGACCGGCTGAAAGGCTACCGCCGCGCGCTCGCCACCGCCGACATCCCGTTCGATCCGGAACTGGTGGTCGAGGGCGACTGGTCGGCCAGCGCGGGCTATGCCGCGACCGTCAAGCTCTTGGCGCTGAGGGACCGCCCGACCGCCATCTTCTGCCAGAACGACCGTACCGCGATCGGCTGCTACGAAGCGCTGAAGGAAGCCGGCCTGCGCATCCCTGGGGATATTTCCGTCGTTGGCTACGACGACGAGGAAATCGCCAGGCATCTGTTCCCGCCGCTGACGACCTCGATCCTGCCGCACATGGCGATGGGCCAATGGGCGATAGAACAGCTGGAAGCGCCGGCGGCACCTGGACGCGGGCGGTATCCGATTACCAAGCTGGAGTGCCCGCTGGTGGAACGGGAGAGTGTGCGGGCTGTGGTGGGGGTGTCATAGGAGAGATCGCATCGCCGCCGGATTAATCGTTGTTCAGCTGCCTCGCGGTCCGCCAATGCGGCTTCTCGAACACGTGAGGACGTAGGGCTTGTCGGTCATCGCTTCGCTTGGCCGGTTTATTCCCTTGGTCAATTTATAAAGCCCGCGCCTCTGGCGGAGAGCGCGGGCCGATTGGGGCTGTCGCCCCTATCTTCAGCAGGCGATGGAGGGCACCACCTGCCGCACGTATCAACCTTTAGGGACTGCTAATGTTCCATCGAGGCTGTTTGATCGAAACGAAAATCGGCTTCCAAATCGCGGCTGTCGCTTGTTCGCCGTTGTAGCGGAACCCCGCGGCCATACGCCCGTTTTTCCACCAGAGAAACGAAGGAGTTCGCCACCATGGACTGGAGCCGCGTCGAAGGAAATTGGAAGCAGGTTAAAGGCAAGGTCAAGGAACAGTGGGGCAAGCTCACTGATGATGATCTAGACCGCATCGCCGGCAAGCGCGAGCAGCTCGAAGGCAAGATCCAGCAACGCTACGGCTTGGCGAAGGATCGCGTACGCCGAGACGTCGATGAATGGTATGGCCGGCAAGGCTGGTAGACAGCTTTGAGCTAGTCAATTTTGAGCCGCTATGGACCGCGCCGCTTTCGTTGCGCAGATCACATTGCCTCGTGACTAGTGTTCGAAGGGTTCGCCGAGCGAGGCGACGCCGTTCAGCCTGAGCAGGCGGCGGTCCGCAGAGATGACACCGAGCACGACGATCGTAACGAGATAGGGAAGGCTGGAAAGCAGCTGCGACGACACGTCCAGACCGGTCGCCTGGGCGGCGAGGCTCATCAGCGAAACCGCGCCGAAGAGGCAGGCACCCAGGAAGATGCGGCCAGCGAGCCAGGTACCAAAGACAACGAGTGCGATCGCGATCCAGCCACGTCCGGCAATCATGCCGTCCGCCCAAAGGGGCGTGTATACCGCCGCCGCATAGGCGCCGGCAAAACCCGCCATCATGCCACCAAAGGCTATCGCCGCGACACGGATTGCGATGACCGGATAGCCGATGGCGTGGGCAGCCTTGGGATTCTCGCCGATTGCCCTCACGACAAGACCGACCCTCGTATAGGCAAACACCGCCCAGATCGCGAACGTCGCGGCAAGGGAAAGCCATACGACGATGTCTTCGACAAACAGCCTGCCGACTACCGGGATTTCCGAGAGGCCGGGAAAGGCAAGTTTCGGGAGCCCCTTGACCGTCAGGCTCTCGTAGCTTTTGCCGAACAGCGCCGAAAGGCCCTGGCCGAGGATGCCGATCGCAAGGCCTGTGGCGACCTGGTTTGCCCGGAATCCGAGTGCCAGCACTGCAAAAACGAGGGACAGGACGGCGCTGCCGAGGCCGGCGGCAATGAAGCCCAGCAGGTGTCCACCGCCATGGTAGACGACGATGAACGCGAGCACCGCGCCGAGGGCCATCAGGCCCTCCACGCCGAGGTTAAGGACGCCGGCGCGCTCGACCACCAGCTCGCCGAGTGCGGCAAGGAGAAAGGGGGTTGCGGCTGCGAGCATGCCCGAAATAATGAACTCGACGGCGTTCATGGCTGTCTCCGGTGATGGGGGCGGCGCCACTCGACGCGGTAGCGCACGAAGGCGACAGCGACGAGGTAGGCAAGCAGCAAGCTGCCTTGGAAGACGCGGACGGCGGCGATCGGCAAGTTTGCCGACACCATCGCATTGTCGCCGCCGATGTAGAGGACAGCCATGAAGAGCGCGGAAAAGATGATGCCGATCGGATGCAAGCCGCCGAGATAGGCGACGATGATTGCCGCATAACCGTAGCCGGTCGAGATCGAGCGCTGCAACTGGCCGAGCGGCCCCGCGACTTCCGCGGCGCCCGCCAGTCCCGCCACGAAGCCGCCGATCAGAAGCGACAGCCAAATCGCGCGCCCTTCGCTGAAGCCGGCGTAACCGGCCGCGCGCGGCGCAAGGCCGCCGACCTTGAGCTTATAACCCATGAAACTTCGCTGCATGAAAACCCAGGCCGCCAGCGAGAGCGCGAGCGTGATGAGCAGCGAGACGTTGACGCGGGTACCGGCGATCAGGGTCGGCACCATCGCGTCGTTCTGAAACATCACGGATTGTGGGAAATTGAAGCCGGCCGGGTCTTTCCAGGGGCCGAGCAGCAGGTAATTGAGGACTTGCGCCGCAACGAGGCTCAGCATCAGGGAGACCAGGATCTCGTTCGCATTGAGCCGGACCCGCCAGAAGGCGGTGATAGATGCCCAAAGCGCACCTCCGACGGCACCGAGAAGCAGCATCAGCGGCCAGATCCACTGCCCGCTCGCCTGCGGAAACCAGACGGGGATCGCCGAGGCGAAAATAGCGCCCAGGATGAACTGGCCCTCCGCGCCGATGTTGAACACTTTTGCGCGGAAACCGATCGCCAGCCCCTGCGCGATGAGAAGAAGAGGCCCCGCCTTGAGCAGCACCTCCGCGAACGATGCCCAGGAGAGGAACGGCTCGAGAAGCATCGCGTACAGCACGGTCGCCGGATCTCGGCCTATCAGCACATAAAGGCCCAGATTGAGGATAATCGCCATGCCAAGCGCGGCAACCGGGGCCAGCATGGCCGCGACGAGCGAGGCATGCTCCCGGCGGACCAGCGCGGGGAGGAACGTCGCGGCCCGAACATTCATGCAGGAACCTTCTCTGGCGAGGCATGTGCGCCGATCATGTACCGGCCGATATCTTCGGGGCGTGTGTCCCGCGTGACCAGAGGCGGGCTCAGCATTCCATGATGCAGCACCTGGATGAAATCGCAGAGTTCGAAAAGTTCCTCGAGTTCCTCGGAAATGACGAGGATCGCCATGCCCTTGTTGCGCAACGCAATGAGCCGCCTTCTGATGGCGGACGCAGCGCCGATGTCCACACCCCAGGTCGGCTGCGCCACGAAGAGCAGTTTTGGCGAGAGCATCATCTCGCGACCGACGATGAATTTCTGCAGATTGCCGCCGGACAGCGAACCAGCTTCGGCAGCCGGGCCGGAAGTGCGGACGTCGTACCGGCGGATGCATTCGCTGGTGAAAGCCGTCGCTCCGGCGTCGTCGATGAGGCCGTGCCTCACGAGATCGAAAGGATGGGCGGTAAGAACGGTGTTGAGCACGAGCGACATTTCAGGGACCGCGCCGCGTCCGAGCCGGTCTTCGGGCACGAAGGCGAACCCGAGTCTCCTGCGCGCGGCCGCATCGAGTGCGCCTACGTCGCGGCCCATCATGAAGATCCGGTCGCGCTGTTCCTTCAGCATCGCTTCGCCCGAGATGAGCGCGGCAAGTTCGCCTTGGCCATTGCCCGATATTCCGGCTATGCCAAGGATCTCGCCTGATCGTACCGTGAGGCTGATGCCGGAGAGCGGCGTGGCAAAAGGGTCATCCGGCGTGTAGTCCATACCGATTATTTCCAGCCGCTTCTCCCCCTCGGGCATGGCCAACGCCGGCATCACCTCCTGCATGTCGCGGCCGATCATCATGCGGGCGAGGTCGTGCGCATCATGGTCGCGCGGGTCGACGGTGCCGATAACGCGCCCTCCCCGCAGGATGGTCGCGTGGTCGCAGATCGTGCGAATTTCCTCCAGCTTGTGGGAGATGAAGAGGATGGACACGCCGCGGTCGCGAAGCCGCCTGAGCGTGTCGAACAGCTTCTTCACCGCCTGCGGCGGCAGCACCGAGGTCGGCTCGTCGAGAATGAGCAGCTTCGGGTCCGTCATCAGGCAGCGGATGATCTCAACCCGCTGCCGCTCGCCGACCGAGAGCGCGTGCACATCGGCCAGAGGATCTACTTCAAGGCCAAAATCCTGGCCGAGGGTGCGGATGCGCCCCGCCAGCTCCGCCTTGCCGCCGGGCACGACGAGCTGGATGTTCTCGACAACAGTCAGCGTTTCGAACAGCGAGAAATGCTGAAAGACCATGCCGATGCCCCTGCGCCGTGCCTCGGCCGGCGAGGCAAGGCTCAGGGGTTCTCCGTTCCAGACGACGGTGCCGTCGTCCGGCTGTTCGACGCCATAGATGAGTTTCATCAGCGTCGATTTGCCCGCCCCATTCTCCCCCAGAATCGCATGGATCGATTGGGGCGCCACGTCCAGATCGATGGCCTGGTTGGCCCGGATCTGGCCGTAGCTCTTCGATATGCCGCGCAGCGACAGAAGGGGCGGGCTCATGACTTACTTCGGCAGCGGTGTGGTGACACCCTTGACGTGCCAGTCCATCGCGACGATCTCGGCATCCGCCATCGCCGCACCGGCGGCGGCGGCTTCGCTGCCGTCGGCCTTGGTGATCGGGCCTGTGAAGGGCGAGAAGCTGCCGTCGGCGATCTTCGCCGCCACCTCCTTGATCTTCGTCATCGTGTCGGCTGGGATATCCGAGTTCCAGTCCGCGACCTCCACCACCTTTTCGGCGACGCCGAGGAAGGCGTTGGCGCCCTTGAAGGTTCCGGCGATGTGGGCATCCACGGAAGCCTTGAAGAAGGGCGACCAGTCCGTCGCGATGCAGCCGAGATATTTCTTCGGCGCATATTTCTTCATCGACGAATTGAGGTTGAACGCGTAGACGCCAGCCTCCTCGCAGGCCGAGATGACCGAGGGTGTATCCTGCGCGTTCGAGAAGATCACGTCGCAGTTCTGTGCCATCAGCGCCTTGGCTGCTTCCTGTTCCTTGGCTGGGTCGAACCAGGAATTCACCCAGACGACCGAAACCTCGACAGCGGGATTTACGGTCTGTGCGCCGAGCGTAAATGCGTTGATCGAGGTGATCAGCTCCGGAATGGCGAAGGCCGAGACCGAGCCCAGCTTGCCGGTCTTGGAAAGAGCCGCGGCGGCCATGCCGAGCAGGTAAGTGCCCTGGAAATACTTCGCCGCGAAGGGCGAGAAATTCGGCGCGGTCTGGAAGCCGGAGGCATGCAGCACGGTGACCCCGGGATCGCGGCGGGCGATCTGCAGTGCGCCATTCTGGTAGCCGAATGAGCCTGCGATCAGGAACTTGTTACCGTCGGCGACGGTCTTGTTCATGATCCGGTCGGCGTCCGGCCCCTCGGCGATGTTCTCGATGACGGTGATCTTCACCTTGTCGCCATATGCGGCCTTGACCGGCTCGAGGCCGGCGGCGAGCGCATGGCCCCAGCCGACATCGCCGACCGGCGACGGGAGCACGAGCGTGATACCGAGCGGCTCGTCGGCCGCGAAGGCGGGACGGCCGCCAAGCGTGCCGGCAAGCCCCGTCGCGGCAAGGCCCTTCATCAGAGTTCTGCGAGTCAGGTAGTTCAGCATGTCAGTTCCCCTTTTTAAGTTGTCAGAATTCCACCGCGGCAAGAGCGGCTTCCGCGTCCGCGGCAAGCCGGGCCTCGTCCAGCCCGGCAAACGCACCCTTTTCCCAGACGATGCGGCCGTTGATCATGGTCATGTCGGTGGGCATGCCGATGCCGACCTTGGCAATCAGGCTCAACGGATCGTGGCGCGTGCCGACATAATCCATGCGGCGCGTGTCGATCGCGAAGAGATCGGCGGCCATGCCGGACGACAGTCGGCCGATGTCCTTGCGGCCCAGAAGCGCGGCGCCGCCCGTTGTCGCATAGCCGAGGAAATCGGCCGGCGCGGGCACCGGATGAGCGCGCGTCGAGGCCGCCAGGCATTGCAGCATGTAGGCGGAATGGATGCAGTGCATGAGGTTGGAATTGTCGTTCGAGGCAGCACCGTCGCAGCCGAGACCGACGCGCAGGCCGAAGGCGGACATGGCGGGAATATCGGTCACCTGCGCACCCACCAGATAGACCGGCTCCGGACAATGCGAAACACCGGTGCCGCTCGCCGCCATCACCCGCAATTCGTCATGCGTCAGCTCCCAGCAATGGGCATAGAACGTGTCTTGGCCGGCAAATCCGAGTTCCTCGAGATAGTCCACCGTGCGCATGCCATGGCGGGCCTCGATGACCGGGCTTTCGCCCTCGCCGACATGAGTGTGCATCCGCAGCCCGCGATCACGCGCCAGCGAAACCGATTCCACGAAGGTCTCGCGGTAGCAGTTGACCGGCTGGCAGGGCGCGACGACGACCTGGCGCATGCTGAAGGGGCTGGCGTCGTGGTAAGTGTCGGTGAGGCGTGCGCAGTCGGCGATGAATTCGTCCGTGGTCTCCAGCATCTCGTCCGGAATGGTCGAGCCTTCCGACTTCGGCAGCGTGTTGCCGCCGCGGCCCGCGTGGAAACGCATGCCGAGAAGATCGGCCGCTTCGAACTGCCGGTCGATGAGCCGCTTTCCGGCATGGCGTGGAAAATTGTACTGGTGGTCGAAGGCCGTCGTGCAACCGTGCTTGATCATCTCCGCCATCGCCGTGATCGAGGCGTGGTAGAAACAATCCTCGTTGAGCCGGGAGAAGATCGGATAGATCCGGTCGAGCCATTCGATGACCGACAGCTTCGTCCAGTCGAGCTCGGCACGGTTGCGCACGAAGCACTGAAAGAAATGATGGTGCGTGTTGACGAGGCCGGGATAGACGAACCAGCCGTCGGCGTCCCGCACGATGGTGCCGGCCGGCAGCTCGCCTCCGTGCAGGCCTTCCCCGATCGCCTCGATCCGCGGCCCATTCGTCAGTACATCGACATTGCGCCGGACGCTCGGACCCTTGCCCTCATCGGTGATGACTGCTGCGCAATTCTTCAGGAGATAGCCGGTCATCTCACGCCTCGTCCGGGCATGGTCGCGGTTCGGGCTTCAACTCGTGCAGCCGGTGGATACCGGGCATCTCGATGAAGTTGTCGAGGCTGCGGAGCGCTCGCGACCAGAGCCGGATCGTGGGATACGGGTCGAGGGAAACGCCCCCGTCGGGCGCGAGCACGACATAGGGAAAGCAGGCAATGTCGGCAATCGTCGGCCGGTCGGACGCGAGAAACCGATTGCCACGGATTTTTTGTTCGAAGAGGCCGGCTTCCAGTTCACGCAGTGCCGCCATGCCATTGGCCTGAAGCGCACCGATGTCACCGGGGCGCAGCAGCATCTCGTGCAGGCGCGCGCCGCCGAGGCTGGCGGTCAGCCTGTGCGAGAAGGAAAGCCATTGCTGGATGCGCGCCGTCTCCTCGGGGGCGCCGCTGCCGAGCCAGGCCGGTGCGGCCTTGGCGGCGAGATAGCCAAGCATGGCGGAAGACTCGGTCAGGATCAGGTCGCCGTCTTCGAGGATCGGGATGGAGCCTCCCGGATTAAGCGCCATCAGCTCTGGTCCGCGATGCTCGGCGCCGGGATGGAAGTCGACCGGGCGGATCTCGAGCTTCACGCCCGACAGCGCCGCCATCAGGCGCACCTTGTAGCAACTTGGGGAGAGGACGTAGTCGTAAAGCCTCATTGCGCCACCAACTGCGCGCCGTAGGTATAATTGCGGCGCTTCAGCCAGCGGCGATAGGCGACCGAGGTCAGGTCCGCGCGCGTCGGGATCTCCATGCCGGGATCGAGCGGCAGAAGCCGCGGGATCTGGTTTTCGAGGATCGAGCGGTCCTGCAGGAAAATCGTCTGCTGGAAATGGATGAGGTCGGTCAGTGGCGTCTCGTCATCGAAGAGCGCCATCCACGGCCAGACGTCGCAGAGATCCTCGGCAAGCGGCTGGACGAACAGCGCAATGACATCCCATTCGCCCGGGCGCGGCGGGCAGGTCTTGTAAAGGACCGAGCAGGTCGGAGCCGGCACGCGGTACATATATTCCGTCGTGATGCCCCCGCTCGCTGATTTCGCCGCCTGCGGCTGGTAGAACTTCACCTGGGTTGCCCAGACCTCGTCCTCGTCCTCGCGGATCTCGACCTTGTAGTTTTCGACCTCGGTATGCGGCTCCGAGCCGAGGATGTCGGTATGGACGAAGGGGAAGTGTGCGATGTCGAGGAAGTTCTCGACGGCGCGGAGCGGCGAGCAGCGCACCCGCACCACACCGACATCGACGAAGCGGCGCCCGGGCTGGTCCGCCTCGGGAATCGGAAAGACCGGCTTCTTCGGTTCACCGAGCGATGACCAGATGTGGCCATAGCGCACCGAAACGGGCAGCACGCGCCCGTTTTCGCCTGTCACCTTCGCCGCGCCATTGGCGTCGAGCGCAACCTTGATCGGCTCGCCCATCAGGATGCTCTCGCGCCCATCGCGGTCGAGCCGGCTGAAAAGCCCGACCGGATACCATTCGTCGCGCATCGCATCGTCGATCATGACGCAGCCCCTTTCGCCTCGATCCGTTCGGCCATGCGCCGAAGGCTCTCGGCGGCTCGCGAGGCGGCGATGCGCCCGGACGCACCACAATCGGCTGGAACAAGGACGTGGATCAGCGTCTCGGCGGTCTCCTGCGGGATGGTCAGCAGGCGGATTGCCGGCGCGCCGGGCGCCGGCCAGGCGAATCCTTCAGCGGCGGCCTTCGTACCGGCAGCGGCAGAGAGCGCCGAACGTCCGGCACGGGCCGTCAATGAACGGAGCGGGACGTAATCTTCAAAAAGGGGTGGCTTGCCGTCGGGCTCTCCGTCAGCGACCCAGACGATCCCGCCTGCCTCTTCGACCAACCGGGTCGCAACACGAATCGTCTCCGGCGGCGTGAGATTGGGATGGGCGGGAATGCGCAGACACCGACCGGCCTGCGAATAGCTCCAGCCGTGATAGATGCAGGAAAGCGCCTCGCCGCGCACGAAGCCATGGGAGAGGCGCATGCCGCGATGCGGACAGCGATCCGCCGATGCCGCCAAGCGCCCCGATTGGCTTCGCCAGAGGGCAATGGGACCGGCGGGCGTCCACGCCGGCATTGCCTGTCCTGCTGGCAGATCCTGGGAAAGGGCGACCGGCACCCAGGTGTCCGTCTTGTCGGACAGCATGACCTTACTTTCCGTACTGATACCACTGTTTGCCGACCAGGGATGCCAGCGAAAGGAGTTGGCGAACCGCTCGATGGGCTGAGGTATGCATAATTATTTCGCAATTGCAATATTGATCAAATTAAGTGCAAACGGCCGGTAACCACACGCAAAGCCATGTGTTTTTTGCTCGACAGGAGCACGGTCGATCGTCTCGACCCAGACGTCGATTGGCCCGAGCGAACATCCCATCTCCATCATATCGATCAGTTCCGCCGCACCGCTAATATCGAGTTCGATGCGATCGGTACCTGCGTGAGCGACATGGTGCGCGAGACCGAGCTTGGCCGCATGGCGCATGATCCAAGGCACGAAGGACGCGGGTTGGAGGTCGCCGCGAATGGTCATCCGCTCATGCAAGAGGTGCCGACTTTGCTTCATCATGAACGAACCTCGCGGCTTGGCGTCATGGTCGGCAGCATAGCGTCTGACTGAACGGGCGGAAGTGGTAATCGACGCGTGCTATTGCGGCGAACTGCGGTCCATACGCTGGTCGGCCAGAGCGGGCTATGCCGCGACCGTCAAGTTCCTGGCGCTGAAGGATAAGCCCACCGCCATCTTCTGCCAGAACGACCGCACCGCGATCGGCTGCCACGAAGCGCTGAAGGAAGCCGGCCTGCACATTGGCGCACCCGACAGGATTCGAACCTGTGACCTCTGCCTTCGGAGGGCAGCGCTCTATCCAGCTGAGCTACGGGTGCTTTCAGGACCGGCGATCCGGAAAACGAACCAGCCGGTAAACCGGCCAGCCATGGCTTCTTAGCGGAACCCGTCGCGGGCTTCAACGGCCAAGTGAGTTGTGCGAAATCAAAAGGGCTGGTGCACAGAATCAAAGGCGAGAGCACCAATCACGATCCTTCATACGCTCTCATGAACAACGGCTGCGCCTTCTGGAAATCAGCCATTGACCTGATTGAAACTTGCAGATTGCCGGTTCCGTAGTGGCCAATTTTCGTCACATCACGGGTGAAGCCCTCCTCAACCGTGATTGTCCGTGGGTCTAGCTTGAGGTAAACAACAGCAACCTTCGGCTGAGGGTAGACCTCAAGGCAGGCGAAGTTCTTTATGCGCTTGAACGCTGTATACAACTTTAGCTCCTTGACCTGAACGTCGTCTCCAAGACCGATGAGAAAGTCACGGATGGCGTCATGGAGATCGCGCAAAGCGGGGCTCGCTTGCGACAGGCGATACGCCATACGGTATGTGGCATAAGGGTCTTCCAGATCTTCGTTCGGGGTGGCCACGGCGGCCTCGCCGGCAGTGCTAGTTACGGCGGGTGCGGCTGAAAATGTGTTTACCTTGGCCAACTTCGGTGCGTGAACGAGTTCTAGCATGAGCAGAGATTCACCAAACTGCCGATATCTTATCAACTCAATGTTCCGGGCGATCTGCTTTACCGCATGCTGGTCATAGCGGGTAAAATCGCCGGCGATACAGAGCAGCCTTGGAGCCGAGAAATCGACATTCTTGGCAGCTTCGGGACCGAGCTTTTCCATGGCCAGCCATTGAAATTCCTTTCGATGATCGAGAAGCCAATCGAGGTAAAATAGACCCTGATTGATGACGTTCTCGTTCACCGCGCGCTTATACTCAATGATCACGGGACAATTGTCTTCATCGAGCCCCAACGTGTCGATGCGGCCACCGTGGACTGGCCCAGTTGAGTGCTCGCTCGCTAGAAATCGAACGCCTAATAGCGCCTCAAGGTTCGCCTCAAAGATATGCTGAAGCGATTTTTCGACCTGTATGGCAGAGCCAGCTAGTTCGTGAATCTGCCCTTGGTTGAATTGAAACAGTTTAATATCGCTCAAAAAAGTGCCCACCCAATAATTGCGTGGCGCAGACTGTCTTGAATTTCCAGCTCAATGTCCAGTTGGAGCAGCCGCTGGTGAAACATCCGGACCCTTTGTCGGCGACCGCCGCCCGTCATGGCTGACTGGCCGTCATCACCTCGCGCCGCGCCCACCCCTCACTGCCCCGCCTCACTCTTCACCGCCCGCCGCCGCCTCGGCGCGCGCTTCGGCTTCCTGGCGCCGGTCAGTTCGTGCATCGCATCCAACTGCATCTGCTGCATTTCGGCCAGGCGGGTCCATTGGCGCGAGATGAGGTAGTCGAGCTTTTCGTGCAGGTGGCGCACTTCCAGCTCGGCCTTGAGGTTGACGCGGTAGTCGTTGAAGGAGCGCAGGCGGTCTTTGGACTCCTGCCGCCTCTGGCTCATCATGATGATCGGCGCCTGGATGGCGGCAATGCAGGAGAGCAGCAGGTTCAAGAGGATGAAGGGGTAGGGATCGAAAGCGCCCGCCATGCCCGCGAACACGTTGATGCCGATCCACACCAGAAGCACGCTGCCGAACGAGATCAGGAACCACCAGCTGCCGCCGAAGGAGGCCATGTTGTCGGAGACGCGGTCGGCGAACGTCCGGTGCTCCTCGAACTCCTCCTCCGAGTTTTCGGAAATCGTGTCCTGCCTGGCGATCGATTCGACCACCTGGCGGTCGAGCTCGGAGAATTCGCCGTGTTCCTGCTGGAGCAGCTCCTCCATGTAGCGCATACGGTAGCGGCCGAGCTCGGCGCGGGTGATGCGGGCGCCGGCCGGCAGGTCCGGATGATCGGAGCGGATGCGGTCGGCGAGGCTCGGGCGCAGCGTGTCGATGCGCACCAGATCGCGCTTGCGGAATTTCCGGCCCGATATCGCCGATGGTTTTTTCTTCGGCTTGCCGCGGTGGGCGCCCGGAGCGGATGGCTCCGAATCCGGCACGTCGGGCGTTTCGAGATGCTCGTCCGAGGTCTGGTCGGCCTCGAGCTGCCCGGTGGTCGGCGCCTCGAAATATTCGCCGCCGCTGTCGTTCTCCGCCGGCTGCTCGGGCGTTTTCGGGACGGTGCTCATGGTGCTGGCTCCTGCTCTGGTGCTGGGCGGGACGATAAGCAGAGGTGGCGGCGCATAGCCAGCGCGGGGCATGGATTTCGCGGGCGGACAAGTGGTTTTGATCGATCGGAGGGGCGATGGGGGTGGCGGCGGCTTGCCCTTCGCGGGCTCAGAGCGGGTGGAGACATTCGAGATTGGCCGAAGCCTCACCAACTTCGTCATCCACGGGCGAAGCGGGAGCGAAGACCCGAGGACCCATGCTATAACCTGTCGCTTGCGGGGAAGGACTTGCCCGATGTCGGCGGACCCCCCTCTGTCCTGCCGGACATCTCCCCCGCAAGGAGGGAGATCAGCAGTTTGCTTCGACGGCGCCTTCTTTTCGACGTTGGGGATTGGCGAAAGCAGTCATCAAGTCCAATCTCCCTCCTTGCGGGGGAGATGTCCGGCAGGACAGAGGGGGGTGCTGTCCCGCCGACATCACACGAACTTCTGCACCGCGGCAGCGCTCGGAGGTCGCGGCATGGATCCTCGGGTCTGCGCCGCGTCGCTACGCTCCTTGCTCCGCCCGTGGATGACGAAGCGATGGGTTTTGCCCTGATCGCCTAGTACCTCTGCACAGGGATTATGACTCTTTGGCCGTTGGCTTTGGATAGGCCTTGGCCAATTTAAGGCGCGCTTGTTCGGT